>NZ_JBHWAQ010000007.1:244093-325426 GCF_042743475.1 Streptomyces sp. NPDC059534 | reverse complement strand
GAGCACCCCGGCCTCGGGCCCCCGGCCCCGGCCTCGGCCTGGGCCCTCGGCTCCGGGCCCCGGTCCCCGGTCCCCGGTCCCCGGCGCAGGGCTTCCACCCCCGGCCCCGGGCCACCCCCCCCCGCAGGACCTCCGTCCCCCGGCCGGCTCCCGCCCCCCGGCCGTCGTGAAAAGTAAAGCAAGCACGCTTGATTGTTTCTGGTGTCGCTGCCATGCTCCTCGCGAAGGCCCGTGAACGCCCGTCCCCGAGGGGAGCGCACCGTGTCCGACCCCGTCGTCGTCCTCGACGACCTGCGCGACGAGAGTGAAGAACTCGACGTGCTGGTAGGCGAGTTGAGCGAGGAGCAGTGGGGTGCGCCGACCCCTGCGCCCGGCTGGACGATCGCCCATCAGATCGCGCATCTCGCGTGGACCGACCGCGCGGCCCTCCTCGCCGCGACCGACCCGGACGCGTTCGCCGTCGAGGCCGGGAAGGCGCTCGCGGCGCCCGACCGGTTCGTCGACGAGGGGGCGGAGGAGGGCGCGAAGGCAGCGCCCGCCGAGCTGCTCGGCCGCTGGCGGGAGGGCCGGGAGCTCCTCCAGGACGCCCTGCGCGCGGTGGCACCCGGTGTCCGGTTTCCCTGGTACGGGCCGCCGATGAGCGCGCCCGCGATGGCCACGGCCCGGCTGATGGAGACCTGGGCGCACGGCCAGGACGTCGCCGACGCCCTCGGGGTCGTCCGGCGGCCCACCGCCCGGCTCCGGCACGTCGCCTGGATCGGCGTACGGGCCCGCGACTACGCCTACCTGGTCCGGGGCGTCCCGGCGCCCGCCGCACCGTTCCGCGTCGAACTGACGGCGCCCGGCGGCGAGTCGTGGACGTACGGACCCGAGGACGCGACGCAGCGGGTCACCGGCCCGGCCCTCGACTTCTGCCTCCTCGTCACCCAGCGCGTCCACCGCGCCGACACCGCCCTGGTCGCGGACGGGGCCGACGCCGAGACGTGGCTCGGCATCGCGCAGGCGTTCGCGGGCCCGGCCGGCGACGGCCGCGCACCCCGGGAGGCGTGACGGTGCTGCGCATCGGCAACGCCTCCGGCTTCTACGGCGACCGCTTCGACGCCGTGCGCGAGATGCTCACCGGCGGCGAACTCGACGTCCTCACCGGCGACTACCTCGCCGAACTGACCATGCTCATCCTCGGCCGCGACCAGCTGAAGGACCCGGCGGCCGGGTACGCCAGAACGTTCCTCCGCCAGATGGAGGAGGGCCTCGGCCTCGCCCACGAGCGGGGCGTGCGGATCGTCGCCAACGCGGGCGGCCTGAACCCGGCCGGGCTCGCCGACGCGCTCCGCGCGCTCGCCGCGAAGCTCGGCCTGCCGACCCGCGTCGCCCACGTCGAGGGCGACCGGCTCACCCCGCCGGACGGCGCGCTGACGTCGAACGCCTACCTCGGCGGCGCCGGGATCGCCGCCTGTCTCACGGCCGGCGCCGATGTCGTCGTCACCGGCCGGGTCACCGACGCCGCCCTCGTCACCGGGCCCGCGCAGTGGCGGTTCGGCTGGGGCCCGGAGGAGTACGACAAGCTGGCGGGGGCGGTGGTCGCCGGGCACGTCCTGGAGTGCGGCACCCAGGCCACCGGCGGCAACTACGCCTTCTTCGCCGGCCACGACCCGAAGCTCCTGCGCCGCCCCGGCTTCCCCCTCGCCGAGATCCACGCCGACGGTTCGTGCGTCGTCACCAAGCACCCCGGCACCGGCGGCCTCGTCGACATCGGCACGGTCACCGCCCAGCTCCTCTACGAGACCGCGGGCGCCCGCTACGCCGGACCCGACGCGACCGCCCGGCTCGACACCGTACGGCTCACCCAGGAGGGTCCCGACCGGGTCCGGATCGACGGTGTCCGGGGGGAGGCGCCGCCACCGGCGCTCAAGGTCGGCCGCAGCAGGCTCGGCGGCTTCCGCAACGAGGTCGTGTTCGTCCTCACGGGCCTCGACATCGACGCCAAGGCGCGGCTGGTGCGCGACCAGGTCGAGGACGCGCTGACGGGCTCCCGGCCCGCGTCCGTGCGGTGGGAGCTGTCCCGCACCGACCGGCCGGACGCCCCCACCGAGGAGACCGCGAGCGCCCTGCTCCGCCTCGTCGTCCGCGACCCCGCCCCGGAGCCCGTCGGCCGGGCCCTCACCGGCGCCGCCATCGAGCTGGCCCTCGCCAGCTACCCCGGCTTCCACGTGACCGCCCCGCCCGGCAAGGGCGCCCCGTACGGCGTCTTCGAGGCCGCGTACGTGCCCGCCGTCGAGGTCCCGCACACCGCGGTCCTCCCCGACGGGACCCGCCGGGAGGTCCCCGTACCGGAGCGGACCCTCGACCTGGCGCCCGTACCCGCGCCGGAACTTCCGCCGCCGCCCGCCCCGGGGCCCACCCTGAGGGCGCCCCTCGGCCGGATCGCCGGGGCCCGCAGCGGCGACAAGGGCGGTGACGCCAACGTCGGCGTCTGGGTCCGCACGGAGGCGGAGTGGCGCTGGCTGGCCCACACCCTCACCGTCGAGCGCTTCCGCGAACTCCTCCCCGAGACGGCGGAGTCGGCCGTCACCCGGCACGTCCTGCCGAACCTGCGGGCCCTCAACTTCACCGTCGCCGGGATCCTCGGCGAGGGCGTGGCCTCCCAGGCCCGCTTCGACCCCCAGGCCAAGGCCCTCGGCGAGTGGCTCCGCTCCCGCGAACTCGACGTACCGGAGGACCTGCTGAGCGCCGTACCGGAGCACCGACGTACCGGAGGACCCGCTGTGACCGCCGTACCGGAACGCCCGACGGAGGGACCCCTGTGACCGTCCTCGCCTCCGCCCTCGACACCGGCGGACCCGACTACGCGGCCCACCGGGCCGCCATGCTGGACAAGCTGACCGCCCTGGAGGCCGAGCACGCCAAGGCCCTCGCGGGCGGCGGCGAGAAGTACACGGCCCGGCACCGCAAGCGCGGCAAGATGCTCGCCCGCGAGCGGATCGAACTGCTCCTCGACCCCGACAGCCCGTTCCTGGAGCTGTCGCCGCTCGCCGCCTGGGGCAGCGACTACACCGTGGGCGCCTCGCTGATCACCGGCATCGGGGTCGTCGAGGGCGTCGAGTGCCTCATCACCGCCAACGACCCGACCGTGCGCGGCGGCGCCTCCAACCCGTGGACGCTGAAGAAGGCCCTGAGGGCCAACGAGATCGCGTTCGCCAACCGGCTGCCCGTCGTCTCCCTCGTCGAGTCCGGCGGCGCCGACCTCCCTTCGCAGAAGGAGATCTTCATCCCCGGCGGGGCGCTCTTCCGGGACCTCACCCGGCTCTCCGCCGCGGGCATCCCGACCGTCGCGGTCGTCTTCGGCAACTCGACGGCCGGCGGCGCCTACGTCCCCGGCATGTCCGACCACACCGTGATGATCAAGGAGCGGTCGAAGGTCTTCCTCGGCGGCCCGCCCCTGGTGAAGATGGCGACGGGGGAGGAGAGCGACGACGAGTCCCTCGGCGGCGCCGCGATGCACGCCCGCACCTCCGGGCTCGCCGACCACTACGCCGTCGACGAGGCCGACGCCCTGCGCCAGGCCCGCCGGATCGTCGCCCGCCTCAACCACCGCAAGGCGCACCCCGACCCGCTGCCCGCCGCGCCGCCGAAGTACGACGAGGACGAGCTGCTCGGGATCGTCCCCGGCGACCTCAAGACCCCCTTCGATCCGCGCGAGGTGATCGCCCGGATCGTCGACGGCTCCGACTTCGACGAGTTCAAGCCGCTGTACGGGCCGTCGCTGGTGACGGGCTGGGCGAGCCTGCACGGCTACCCCGTCGGCGTCCTCGCCAACGCGCAGGGTGTCCTCTTCTCCGCCGAGTCGCAGAAGGCCGCCCAGTTCATCCAGCTCGCCAACCAGCGGGACATCCCGCTCGTCTTCCTCCACAACACCACCGGCTACATGGTCGGCAAGGAGTACGAGCAGGGCGGCATCATCAAGCACGGCGCCATGATGATCAACGCGGTCTCCAACTCCCGCGTCCCCCACCTCTCCGTCCTCATGGGCGCCAGCTACGGCGCCGGCCACTACGGCATGTGCGGCCGGGCCTACGACCCGAGGTTCCTCTTCGCCTGGCCCAGCGCGAAATCCGCCGTCATGGGCCCGCAGCAGCTCGCCGGCGTCCTCTCCATCGTGGCGCGCGCCTCCGCCGCCGCGAAGGGGCAGCCGTACGACGACGAGGCCGACGCCGGGCTCCGCGCCCTCGTCGAGGCACAGATCGAGTCCGAGTCCCTGCCGATGTTCCTGTCCGGCCGCCTCTACGACGACGGGGTCATCGACCCCCGCGACACCCGCACGGTCCTCGGGCTGTGCCTCTCCGCGATCCACACGGCACCGGTCGAGGGCGCGCGCGGCGGCTTCGGCGTCTTCCGAATGTGAGGCACCTCAGATGATTTCGACCGTACTGGTCGCGAACCGGGGCGAGATCGCCTGCCGTGTCTTCCGCACCTGCCGTGAGCTGGGCATCTCCACCGTCGCCGTGTACTCCGACGCGGACGCCGGCGCCCTGCACGTCCGGGAGGCCGACACGGCGGTACGCCTGCCGGGCGCAGCGCCCTCGGAGACGTACCTGCGCGGCGACCTGGTGGTGAAGGCGGCGCTCGCGGCGGGCGCCGACGCCGTCCACCCCGGCTACGGCTTCCTCTCCGAGAACGCCGGCTTCGCGCGGGCGGTGACCGACGCCGGCCTGCTCTGGATCGGCCCGCCGCCCGAGGCCATCGAGGCGATGGCGTCCAAGACCCGCGCCAAGGAGCTCCTCGGCGTCCGGCCGCTGACCGAGGTCACCGAGGCCGACCTGCCCGTCCTGGTGAAGGCGGCGGCGGGCGGCGGCGGCCGCGGCATGCGCGTCGTCCGCGAACTGGACGCGCTGGAGGACGCGTTGCGGGCCGCCTCGGCGGAGGCCGCGAGCGCCTTCGGGGACGGCGAGGTCTTCGTCGAGCCGTACGTGGAGAACGGGCGGCACGTCGAGGTACAGCTCCTCTGCGACACCCACGGCACCGTCTGGGCGCTCGGCACCCGCGACTGCTCGCTCCAGCGCCGCCACCAGAAGGTCGTCGAGGAGGCCCCGGCGCCCGGCCTGCCGGCCGCCCTGGAGGCGTCCCTGCTCGACACGGCCGTCCGCGCGGCGAAGGCCGTCGGCTACACCGGCGCGGGCACGGTCGAGTTCCTCGTCGCCGACGGTCGGGCGTACTTCCTGGAGATGAACACCCGCCTCCAGGTCGAGCACCCGGTCACCGAGGAGGTCCACGGGGTCGACCTCGTCGCCCTCCAGCTCGCCGTCGCCGAGGGCCGGGCCCTTCCGCCCGAACCCCCGGCCCTCCGCGGCCACGCGATCGAGGCCCGCCTCTACGCGGAGGACCCGGCGCGGGAATGGGCGCCGCAGACGGGCGTCCTGCACCGCTTCGACGTCCCGGCGGAGGGCCGCGTGCGGGTCGACACCGGATACGTCTCCGGGGACGCCGTCGGTGTCCACTACGACCCGATGCTCGCCAAGGTGATCGTCCACGCCCCCACCCGCGCCGAAGCGGCCCGCAAGCTCGCCCACACCCTGGCGCGGACCCGCGTCCACGGCCCGGTCACCAACCGGGACCTGCTCGTCGCCTCGCTCCGCCACCCCGAGTACACCGACCCGGAAGCCCTCGACACCGGCTTCTACGAGCGGAACCTGCCCGAGCTGACCACCGCGCCGGCGGGCGAGGCGCACGCCGCGGTCGCCGCCGCACTCGCCGCGGCGGCCGCCGGCACGGGCCGCTTCGGCGGCGGCTGGCGCAACCTCCGCTCGCAGGACGAGACGAGGACGTACGGGGAGCACGAGGTTCGCTACCGGCCGACGCGCGGCGGCGGATACGAGGTCACCGCCCCCGCCGGAGTGCGGGTCGTGTCCGCGGCGCCCGACCTCGTACGGCTCGAAGTCGACGGCGTCGTACGCGACTTCACCGTCGACACCTACGGCGACGGCACCGTCCACGCCGGCCCCCACCGGCTCACCGCCCACCCCCGCTTCACCGACCCCAGCGAACAGACCGCCCCCGGCTCCCTGCTCGCCCCCATGCCCGGCACCGTCGTCCGGGTCGCGGACGGCCTCGCCGTCGGCGACCGGGTCACCGCCGGGCAGCCCCTGCTCTGGCTGGAGGCCATGAAGATGGAGCACCGCGTCACCGCTCCCGCCTCCGGCACGCTCACCGCGCTCCACGCCGCCCCCGGCCGCCAGGTCGAGGTCGGTGCCCTGCTCGCCGTCGTACAGACCGAGGCACTGGAGGAAGACCCCGTATGAGCACCGACATCGAGCCGCAGGAACACACCGAACTCCGGGCCGCCGTCTCCGCCCTCGGCCGGCGCCACGGCCCCGGCTTCGACCGGGCCGCCCTGTGGGCGGAGGCCGGGAAACTCGGCTACCTGGGCGTGAACCTCCCCGAGGAGTACGGCGGCGGGGGCGGCGGCATCGCCGAACTGTCCATCGTCCTGGAGGAGGCCGGCGCCGCCGGGGCCCCGCTCCTGATGATGGTCGTCTCGCCCGCCATCTGCGGCACCGTGATCGCCCGCTTCGGCACGGACGAGCAGAAGCGGGCCTGGCTCCCCGGCCTCGCCGACGGCACCCGCACGATGGCCTTCGGCATCACCGAGCCCGACGCGGGCTCCAACTCGCACCGGATCACCACCACCGCCACCCGCTCCGAGGACGGCTGGGTCCTGAACGGGCGCAAGGTCTTCGTCTCCGGCGTCGACATCGCCGACGCCACGCTCATCGTCAGCCGTGCCTCCGACGCCCGCACGGGCAACCTCAAGCCCTGCCTCTTCATCGTCCCGCGCGACGCCCCCGGCTTCGGCCGCCGGCACATCGAGATGGAACTCGACGCCGACGAGAAGCAGTTCGAGCTCACCCTCGACGACGTCCACCTCCCGGCGGACGCCCTCGTCGGCGACGAGGACGCGGGCCTCCTCCAGCTCTTCGCGGGCCTCAACCCCGAGCGGATCATGACCGCCGCGTTCGCGATCGGCATGGGCCGCCACGCCCTGGAACGGGCGGTCGCCTACGCCAAGGAGCGCCAGGTCTGGAAGGCCCCCATCGGCTCCCACCAGGCCATCGCCCACCCGCTGGCCCAGGCCCACATCGAGCTCGAACTCGCCCGCCTGATGATGCAGAAGGCGGCCCGGCTCTACGACGCCGGCGACGACATCGGCGCGGGCGAGGCCGCCAACATGGCCAAGTACGCGGCGGCGGAGGCGTGCGTCCGGGCCGTCGACACCTCCGTCCACACCCTCGGCGGCAACGGCCTCACCCGCGAGTTCGGCCTCGCCCGGCTCGTCACCGCGGCCCGCGTGGCCCGGATCGCGCCGGTCAGCCGCGAGATGATCCTCAACTACGTGTCGAGCCACACCCTGGGGCTCCCCAAGTCGTACTGAACCCGCTCCCGGTCGTCGACGGCCTTCTCGGGCAGCGCCCGGAGGCCGTCGATCCACTGCCGGGCCTTCGCCTCGAAGTCCACCGCCTGCCGGGCCCGCGTCGCTCGCCCTGCTTCCGACACAGTGCGGAGTCGATTCCGCACAGGTGGGTACCGGTTGTGAACATCCTGTGTACGATCCCGGTCACTTCACAGCGGCCGTACAGCCGCCTCACAGCACTTCGGGAGCTACACGTGTATGCGCCGCCCCACCCCTACCAGCCCGCCCCGCTGCCGGCCCCGCGCCGCTGGTGGCAGCATCCCGCCCTGATCATCAGCCTTCTGGTGATCCTTCCCCCCGCCGGGATAGTCCTGACCTGGACCAGCAGGTGGAGCCGGACGAAGAAGATCGTCGCGACCGTCCTCTCCGGCCTGTGGTTCCTCCTGTTCGCCCTCAGCGACCCGCCGAAGGACACCGGCGGCACCGACCCGAAGCCGGCGACCTCGTCCACCGCCCCGGTCTCCCCGACGCCCACCCCGACGGCCGGGGCCACCACCGAGCCCACCCCGTCGGCGACCCCCACGACCGAGTCCCCGACCGCGACGCCCGAACCGACCGCGGAACCGACGACCGAGGCGCCGACGACCAAGGCGCCGGAGCCCACCCCCACGAAGAGCCGCACCCCGGCGGCGCGTCCGTCGAACCGCCAGCCCGAGACCGCCGAACCCACCGCGACCGCCGACGAGTCGAACGTCTACTACGCCAACTGCACGGCCGTCCGCGCCGCCGGCGCCGCCCCCATCCGCATCGGCGACCCCGGCTACGACAGCCACCTCGACCGCGACGGCGACGGCGTGGCCTGCGAACGCTGACCCGCGCCGGATTTCGGGCCGCCCCCGTCCGGGGGCGGCCCGCGCTGTCCCCGGCGTCAGCTCTGCTTGTCGTCCTCGCCCTCGGGGCACCAGCCGGGGGCGTCGCCCAGGGCCGTGACCTCGGAGATCCAGCGGAGGGCCGCCGCCTCGAAGTCGGTGTGGCCGACGTCGTGGTGGGCGGCGACGTAGCGCAGGGCGGGGGACTTCTCCTTCCAGTACTTCGTCCGGAGGGAGGAGGCGCGGAGGAAGATCTCGGCTCCGACGGCGTTGGCGTGGAAGGTCAGTTCCAGTTCCCGAGGGCGCTGTCCGTCGTGCGTCCGGTCGGTGAGGAGGAAGCCCTGGACCGCGTAGACGTGGTACTCGGTGCGGGGGATCGTCCCCGTGAAGATCCGGGAGGTGTCGCAGTCGTAGCCCGCGGCGGAGAAGGCGTCGAACACCGCCTGGTGCAGGGGGGTTCCGGTGACGCGGACGACGTCGTTGTCGGTCTGGGACTTGATGCCCTCGGCGTCGACCTCGGTGTGCAGGGTCAGCAGGGCGCCCTTGAGCTCCTGCCCGTCGAGCTCGGAGAGCGGGGTCTCCCACTTGACGCGGTGCCGGAAGTGTATGCGCCTCTCCCCGCCCTTCTTCAGGGTGAAGTAGCCGCTCGCGCTGACGTAGTCGAACCGGTCGCCCTCCTGCTCGCCGTCGCCGTCGCCCTTGTGGAACAGGGGCGCGTTCGCGGTCAGTCGCAGCGTCACGGAGCCCACTTCGATGTCCCGTTCGGGGGCGCGCACCACGACCTCACCGGTGAGCAGGCCCCCGGGCCGCGCCGGCTCGGATTGCACGATCGTGTCGATTTCGAGCGGTATCCCGCCCCTGCCCAGAAGACGCTTGAAGACCATGCGCGCAGGCTAATCGGTCGGTGTCACCCTCCGGGAGTCGGAGCCCCGTACCGCGCGTGCGTCGCGGCGGCGGCGGGGGAAGGCGGCGAGGTAGCAGGCGAGGCTGAAGAGGAGGATGGAGAGGCTGACGGCGAGGCCCGCGAGGGCGAAGGGGCCGAGGTCGGAGAGGGTGCCGGTCAGGCCCATGTGGCGGTCCTCGCGGTGTAGGAGCGCCACAGGGAGGTGCCCATCCAGTAGGTGCGGATGAGCTGGAACACCAGCTCGGGCAGGAGGAGGGCGCAGGTCAGCATGGCCTTCCAGCCCAGTGGGGCGACGCGGAGGGCGGAGAAGAGGGACGAGGCGAGCAGGATGATCAGCCACAGCGGATCACCGGCGGCGCCGCCGCTCTCCACGACCTGGCTCACCCAGACGGCCATCCAGCCGAAGCTGTAGGCGAAGCCGAGCAGGCCGAGCACGTACTGGACGATGGAGAGCCGGGTGTGCTGGGTCCAGCCGCGCCGGCGCATGATGTCGAGGGTGCCGCGGACCCAGCGTTCCCGCTGGCGGACGAGGTCGCCGAGGCGGGGCATCAAGTCCGTGTAGGCGACGACGTACTGGTTGGCGGTCACGCGCCAGCCCGCCTCCTTCAGCGCGAGCGTGGTCTCGTAGTCCTCGACGAGGTTGCCGCTGTGCTGCCAGAAGACCTCGTCGCGGGCGTCGATCAGTTCCTGGAGGGCGGCGGCGCGGTAGAAGGAGCCGGCGCCGGCCATGGTGTGGACGCCGCTGCGGGCCCTGGTGTGGGCGTACCGGCCGTACTCGATGATCTGCATGCCGGTCAGGAAGCGCTGCCAGGGGTTCCGCCACAGCCCGGTCCTGCCGTAGCAGGTGGCGCTGACGCCGCCGAGGGTCGGGTCGGACTCCATGACGTGGCGGGCGCGTTCGACGAAGCCGGGGTGGAGGCTGGTGTCGGCGTCCATGACGAGGACGTACCGCGCGGTGGCGTCGAGCCGTCCGGTCTCGGCGCCGAGCCGGGCGAGCGCGTGGTTGAGGGCGCCGGCCTTCTTGTGCGGGTTGTCGGGGAGGTCCAGGACGCGCGTCGGCGGGGTGCCGGGCCGCGCGGCGAAGTCGAGGGCGGCCTGTTCCGTGCCGTCCGTCGAGTTGTTGACGACGACCACGATGAGGTCGGGCCGGCGGGTCTGGGCGGCGAGGGATTCCAGGGAGGCGAGGATTCCCGCCTCCTCGTCACGGGCCGGGATCACGACGACGGTGTCGTGGCGGGCCTGGCCGTGGAGGGGTGTTCGCGGGGAGGTCGCGAGGTGGGTGGTCAAGGCCGAAGTCGCCATGAGGAGGCTCCAGTTGGTCGTGGATCGAAAGGCCGGCACACGACGCTGTGCACCTGGTTCGCCGGCAGAACTCATGATCACACAACGGGGTTGCTTGGTCCGGACCTGTCCGGGTATGCAGCGCCGTAGGGTCATACGGAGTTCTTTCTCCGGCAACTTCCCTGATGCGCTGGGGAGTTCGGAGTGGGGAGGAAGGGGCGATTTCGGAAGCCCGGCCGGGTCCGGCGTCCGGAACCTTTCGTCCCGCGTTCACCGCGCCGCATCATGCCCCCAAAATCATGCATGCGTGCTTGATTGTTCTTCGCGGTCCTGACAGGGTCTCCCCAAGTCGCACCGGTACCAGCGATCCTGGCGCACACCTTCCACCTCTACCGGGGGTCTTCCATGGTGTTCCACAGCGCGTACGAGGACGTTCCCACCGTCTCCCTGCCCATCCACGACGCCGTACTCGGCGGCGCCGCGGAGTACGGCGACACCCCCGCCCTGATCGACGGCACCGGCGGCGCCGAGGCGCTGACCCTCACGTACGGCCAGGTCGACGCCTTCCACCGGCTCGTCGCCGCCGGCCTCGCCGAGGCGGGACTCCGCAAGGGCGACGTCCTCGCCCTGCACAGCCCCAACACCGTGCTCTTCCCGATCGCCTTCTACGCCGCCACCCGGGCCGGCGCGGCCGTCACCACCGTCCACCCGCTGGCCACGCCCGAGGAGTTCGCCAAGCAGCTCCGCGACTCCTCGGCCCGCTGGATCGTCACCGTCTCGCCGCTGCTCGCCTCCGCCCGCGCGGCGGCCGAACTCGCGGGCGGCGTCGAGGAGATATTCGTCTGCGACCAGGCGCCCGAAGGCGAGGGCGTGCGGTCGCTGCAGTCCTTCCTCGCCTGCACCGGACCCGTCCCGGACCACGCCGTCGACCCCGACGAGGACGTCGCCGCCCTCCCGTACTCCTCCGGCACCACCGGCGTCCCCAAGGGCGTCATGCTCACCCACACGTCCATCGCCACGAACCTCGCCCAGCTGGACCCGTTCGTCCCCATGGGACCCGGCGACCGGATCCTCGCGGTCCTCCCCTTCTTCCACATCTACGGGCTCACGGCCCTCATGAACGCACCCCTGCGCCGGGGCGCCACCGTGGTCGTCCTGCCCCGCTTCGAGCTCGACACCTTCCTCGGCGCCATCCAGAACCACCGCATCAACGGCCTCTACGTGGCCCCGCCGATCGTCCTCGCCCTCGCCAAGCACCCGGCCGTCGCCGACTACGACCTGTCGTCCCTGGAGTACATCGTCAGCGCCGCCGCCCCGCTCGACGCGGCCCTCGCCGCGGCGTGCTCCGACCGGCTCGGGCTCCCGCCGGTCCGCCAGGCGTACGGGATGACCGAGCTGTCCCCGGCCACCCACGTCGTCCCGCTCGACGCCGAGAACCCCCCGCCCGGGACCGTCGGCCGGCTGCTGCCCTCCACCGAGATGCGCATCCTGTCCCTCGACGACCCGGCGAAGGACGCGGCACCCGGCGAGGACGGCGAGGTCGCCATCCGGGGACCCCAGGTCATGAAGGGATACCTGGGCCTGCCCGACGCCACCGCCGCCATGATCGACGCCGACGGCTGGGTGCACACCGGCGACATCGGACGCGTCGACGAGGACGGCTGGCTCCACGTCGTCGACCGGGTCAAGGAACTGATCAAGTACAAGGGCTTCCAGGTCGCCCCCGCCGAACTCGAAGCCCTCCTCCTCACCCACGAGGGCATCGCCGACGCCGCCGTCATCGGCGTCATCGGCACCGACGGCACCGAGATCCCCAAGGCGTTCGTCGTACGCCAGCCCACCGCCCCCGGACTCACCGCCGCGGAGGTCCTCGCGCACGTCGCCGCGCGCGTCTCCCCGTACAAGAAGGTCCGCGCCGTGGAGTTCATCGACACCGTCCCCCGGGCAGCGTCCGGGAAGATCCTCCGCAGAGAGTTGAGGGACCGCGCATGACCCTGGTGACCACCACCGAGGAACGGGGCATCACCACCCTCGCCCTGAACTCCCCCGACACCCGCAACGCCCTCTCCGCCCCCCTCGTCGCCGAACTCGCCGACGCGCTCACCGCCTGCGGCAAGGACCTCGCCGTCCGCGCCGTCGTCCTCACCCACACCGGCACCACCTTCAGCGCCGGCGCCGACCTGAAGGCACCCCCGAGCCCGTACGCCTTCGTCGACCTGCTCCGCCAGATCGTCGAACTGCCGAAACCCGTCGTCGGCCACGTCACCGGCCACGCCCGCGCCGGCGGCCTCGGCCTGCTCGGCGCCTGCGACGTCGTCGTCGCCGCCGACGCGGCCGACTTCGCCCTCACCGAGGTGCGCATCGGCGTCGCGCCCGCCGTCATCTCCCTGACCCTGCTCCCCAGGCTGGAACCGCGCGCCGCCGCCCGGTACTACCTGACCGGCGAGCGGTTCGGTGTCCCCGAGGCGATCGCCATGGGCCTGGTGACCACCCGCGACACCGAGCTCGGCGCCGTCCTCGACGCCCTGCGCGCGGGCTCCCCGCAGGGCCTGCGGGAGGCGAAACGACTGGTCACCGCTAGAGTCCTGGAAACCTTCGAACGCGACGCGGAGGACCTGGTCCAGAGGTCGGCCACGCTCTTCGCCTCCGCCGAGGCACGCGAAGGGATGACGGCCTTCCTCGAACGACGGGACCCCGCATGGCGGCTCTGACCGCACCCAAGCCGGACCGGAACCCCAAGCAGGACAGGAGCCGCGCCACCCGGCAGCGGCTCCTGGAAGCGGCCGTGGCCTGCCTGGCCGAGCACGGCTGGGCGGGTTCCACGGTCGCCGTCGTCGCCGAACGGGCGGGCGTCTCCCGGGGCGCCGCCCAGCACCACTTCCCGACCCGCGAGGACCTGTTCACCGCCGCAGTCGAGTACGTCGCCGAGGAACGGTCCCACGCCCTGCGCGACCTGCCCTCCCGCGACCGCAAGGACGCCGTCGCGGCCCTCGTCGACCTCTACACCGGCCCCCTCTTCCGGGCCGCGCTGCACCTCTGGGTGGCCGCCGCCGACGAGGAGCAGCTCCGCGCCCGCGTCACCGAGCTGGAGGCCCGCGTCGGCCGCGAGTCGCACCGCATCGCGGTCGAGCTGCTCGGCGCCGACGAGTCCCGCCCCGGCGTCCGCGAGACCGTCCAGGGCCTCCTCGACATGGCCCGCGGCCTGGGCCTCGCCACCCTCCTCACGGACGACCGCGCCCGCCGGGAACGCGTGGTGTCCCAGTGGGCGCGGCTGGTGGAAGAGGCGCTCAGCACGTAAGGGGTGTCCTGCCGGCAGGGCCGGGCTCGCGAGCCCGACGAGCGGCAGGACACCCCCCAGGGGGTACGGGCCCGGGCGGGCCGCCGGTCAGACGCCCGGGATCGCGCGCGCCCGGAAGGCGTCGCGCACCGCGTCCGCCGCGGCCGTGCCGTACATCTTCCGCGCGGTCGCGACCGTCGTCAGCGCCGCGTCCCGGAAGCTGGTGTCCGCGGCGAAGCCGAACTGGGCGTTCACGATGATCCGGTCCGCCGTACGGGCGCCGAGCCTGCCCCGGATGTCGAACAGGGCCCGGGACCAGATCTCGCCGTCGGCGTGGACCTCGCCCTCCACGTCCGCGTACGTCTTCGTGCCGTCGACCCGGCGCAGGCAGTGCGGGGCCGCGCTGTACCCGGTCGAGTCCCAGTCGCCGACGCACGCCTGGTCGGCCTTCATCGGCCAGCCGTACTTCGCGACCGCGTGCGTGCCCACGGCCACCGCCAGGTAGTCGCCGAACGCCTCGCCGATCGCCCCGGCCTCCGGGGAGGAGCCGAAGCCGGGCACCTGGGCGTCGTGCACGGCGTGGCCGTACTCGTGGACGATCACCTCGGCGTCCTCGGCGTCGTCCACACCGCCCTTGCCGAAGCGGATCTCGCCCTTCTTGTCGGTGAAGAAGGAGTTGTCGGCGCCCCACTGGTTGAGCCGGACCGGCTGGACCCGGTCGTTCGCACCCGGCAGCTCGCTGCCGAAACCGAGACCCTGGAGGTACTCCTGCGCCTCGTTGACCCAGAAGTACGCCATGACCTGCTCGAAACCGTCGTCGGACCGGTTGTACGAACCGGCGTCGGCGACCAGCGCGGGCTTGCCCGTCTCGGAGCGGACCGCCGCCCACCGCCCCGACAGGCCGCCGCTCGCGTCCAGGTTGCGCAGGGCGACGGAGGCGTACGCGGAGGCCGGGACGTCGCCCGCCGCGTCCTTGTGGTCCGCGAGGGACTGGTCGCCCGAGGACTGGACCGGGTTCACCATGAAGACCCGGGCCTGGGGCGGCGCGGCGGCGACGGCGCCCGGGGACGGGAGCAGGGCGACGGCGGCCGTGCCGGCGACGGCGACCGCGGCGACCAGGCCACGAGGGGTGCGGCGGGTCATGGACATCCTCCTGCGTTGGGCTGCTGCGACCGAAAGGTTGGCGTGTACTCAACACGCGTGGCGGCGATCTTCGCGCACCCCCGGCCCTTTGAACAGCCCCCCGACCCCACGCCGGCGACGTGACCCGGACCACATCCCTCCGCGCCCCGCCGCAGTACTCTGTTCGCATGCCTACGCTCGTACGCCGTCGCCACGTGGACTTCGTCCGCGTCACGAGCATGAGCTGTCGCCGCTCCGCCTGACCCTCACGGCACCGGGGCACCACACCACGCCCCCCGCCCCCGGGTCCCCTCGTCAGAGCCCCCAGCCGACCGGCACCCGTGGCCCCCGCCCCACCCTCAGGCGGCCGCCCCGGGCACCCGTAGACCCCGCGGACGCAACCCATGACGCACAGCTCGTACTCCCCGCCCCGGACCCGCACCCCGCAGACCGGTGGCTCGTACGCCTCCCAGCTCCCCATCGTCGACCTCGCCGCCGCCGACCGCGGCCCCCAGGCGCGCAAGCTCCTCCACGCCCAGCTCCACTCCGCCGCCCACGACGTCGGCTTCTTCCAGCTCGTCGGACACGGCGTGACCGATGCCGAGACCCGGGCCCTCACCTCCGCCATGCGCGCCTTCTTCGCGCTGCCCGAGGCCGACCGGCTCGCCATCGACAACATCAACTCGCCGCACTTCCGCGGCTACACCCGCATCGGCGACGAGCGCACCGCCGGCGCCCGCGACTGGCGCGACCAGCTCGACATCGGCGCCGAGCGCCCCGCGCGCACCCCCGCCCCCTGGGAAGCCCCCTACTGGTGGCTCGAAGGCCCCAACCAGTGGCCCGCCGCCCTCCCCGAGCTGCGCACCGCCGCCCTGCACTGGATCGACCGCCTCAGCGGCGTCGCCGAGCGCCTCCTGCACGAACTGCTCGCCTCCATCGGCGCGCCCGTGGACTTCTACGACGACATCTTCGGCCCCCGCGCCCACCCGCACCTCAAGCTGGTGCGCTACCCCGGCAGCAGCGGCGAGGGCGACGGCCAGGGCGTCGGCGCCCACAAGGACTACGGCTTCCTCACCCTGCTGCTCCAGGACCAGGTCGGCGGCCTCCAGGTCCAGCGCGAGGACGGCGCGTTCCACGACGTGCCGCCGCTGCCCGGCGCCTTCGTCGTCAACCTGGGGGAACTCCTCGAAGTCGCCACGAACGGCTACCTCGTCGCGACCAACCACCGGGTCGTCTCCCCGCCCGGGGCCACGGAGCGCTACTCCGTCCCGTTCTTCTACAACCCGCGGCTCGACGCCCGGATCGCCCCGCTCGACTTCCCGTACGCGGACCGGGCCCCCGGCGTCACCGCCGACCCGGCCAACCCGCTCTTCGCCGAGTACGGCCGCAACGAGCTGAAGGGCAAGCTCCGCGCCCACCCGCTGGTGGCGGCCCGCCACCACGCGGACCTCCTGCTCCACCCGGAGGCCCAGCCGGCGCTGTCGGCCTAGGCGGCGCCTTGCCGATCGGGCTCGCGGCCCTTGCGCGCCGCCCGCGCGGCGACGGCCCTGACTGTGCGGGTCGGGCCGTCGTCGTGGCAGGTGGCGGCGGGCGGGATCAGCCCGCGATGTCCCCGTACCCCTCGATCTCGCGCGGGTCCCGACGGCCGGGACCCGTGTAACGGGCCGACGGACGCACCAGCCGCCCGGTGCGCTTCTGCTCCAGGATGTGCGCCGACCAGCCGGCCGTCCGGGCACAGCTGAACATCGACGTGAACATGTGCGCCGGGACCTCGGCGAAGTCCAGCACGATCGCCGCCCAGAACTCCACGTTCGTCGCCAGGATCCGGTCCGGACGCCGGTTGTGCAGCTCCTCCAGAGCGGCCTTCTCCAGCGCCTCCGCGACCTCGAAACGCGGCGCGGCCAGCTCGCGGGCGGTACGGCGCAGCACGCGCGCGCGGGGGTCCTCGGCGCGGTAGACGCGGTGCCCGAAGCCCATCAGGCGCTCGCCCTTGTCGAGGGCCTGCTTCACGTACGCCGTCGCGTCGCCGGTCCGCTCGATCTCCTCGACCATGCCGAGGACCCGGGAGGGCGCGCCGCCGTGCAGCGGGCCCGACATGGCGCCCACGGCGCCCGACAGCGCGGCCGCCACGTCGGCACCGGTCGAGGCGATGACGCGGGCGGTGAACGTGGACGCGTTCATGCCGTGCTCGGCGGCCGACGTCCAGTACGCGTCGACGGCCTTGACGTGCTTCGGGTCCGGCTCGCCGCGCCAGCGGATCATGAACCGCTCGACGACGGACTCGGCCTTGTCGATCTCGCCCTGCGGCACCATCGGCTGGCCCTGGCCGCGCGCCGACTGCGCCACGTACGACAGCGCCATCACGGCCGCGCGGGCCAGGTCGTCGCGGGCCTGCTCGGCGGAGATGTCCAGCAGCGGCTTCAGGCCCCACACCGGCGCCAGCATCGCCAGCGCCGACTGCACGTCGACCCGGATGTCACCGGAGTGCACCGGGATCGGGAACGGCTCGGCGGCCGGCAGGCCCGGGTTGAACGCGCCGTCGACGAGCAGGCCCCAGACGTTCCCGAACGACACGTGACCGACGAGATCCTCGATGTCGACCCCGCGGTAGCGCAGCGCGCCGCCTTCCTTGTCGGGCTCGGCGATCTCCGTCTCGAACGCGACGACTCCCTCAAGCCCGGGTACGAAGTCGGACATCAGGCGGCTCCTCTAATCGATGATCGATCAAACGTGCGATCGATGGGGGGACTCAACAGTCATCCAGCGAAAGAGTCTGTACGGTTTCGATGATGCGGGGAAAGGTGACATCCGGCACACTGCGCCGACCCGGCGACAAAGGATTAGGGCCACGTGGTGCCGGGCAGACTGCGCCGCTGCGGCAGGATGACCCTGTGACCGACGCTCTGGACCCCGCCGACATGCGCGAGCAGTACCGCACCACGGAGCTCTCCGCGGCCGACCTCGCGCCCGAGCCGATCGCGCAGTTCACCCGCTGGTTCAAGGAGACCGCCGCCAATCCGGCGATCCACGAGCCGAACGCGATGATCGTCTCCACCGCGACCCCCGACGGCCGCCCGTCCTCCCGGACGGTCCTCCTCAAGCACTACGACGACGCCGGCTTCGTCTTCTTCACCAACTACGGCTCCCGCAAGGGCGAGGAACTGGCGGCCAACCCCCACGCCTCGCTCCTCTTCCCCTGGCACCCCCTCGCCCGCCAGGTCATCGTCACCGGCCGCGCCGTCCGCACCGGCCGTGACGAGACGGTCGCCTACTTCCGCACCCGCCCCCACGGCTCCCAGCTCGGCGCCTGGGCCAGCCCCCAGTCCACCGTCATCCCCTCCCGCGCGGACCTCCTCGCCCGCTACGACGAGCTCGCCGCCCGCTATCCCGCCCACGAGCAGGTCCCCGTCCCGCCCGAATGGGGCGGCATCCGCGTCGTCCCCGACACCGTCGAATTCTGGCAAGGCCACGAGAACCGCCTCCACGACCGCCTCCGCTACGTCCGCGACGGCGAGACCTGGCACGTGGAACGCCTCGCCCCCTGACCCCACGGGCCCCGGGAACGCAGACGACCCGTGAGTCTTGGCACCGTCCGCCTAGGTTCGGACGGAGCCTGCCGGCCGGACTGCCGGCGACTCACGGGTCGGGTGACTGCGGTGGTGTTCGGCAGAGGACCTGCCGAGGTGCACAGAGTGCGACTGGCAGGCCCTAGCCCGCAGTCACCTCACGAGTCCGAAAAGAAATCATGTTTTCGGATCACCTCCTTTCGCGTGTACCCACACCCTAGGAAGCGCCCCCACGCGCCTCAACCCATTTATTCAAATCGCGGAACAGGGGTGTGCTCTGCGTCACGTTCCAGTTGAATGGCGGGAGTATGGGGGGAGTGCCTGATGAGTGCTTTCACGGGGTCCGCCAGCGAGACCGCTTCCGTGCCGGGGGCGGGGGGCGAGCTGTTGGCCGCGCTGCTGGACGGGATGGACGCGGCGTTGTGCGCGTTCGACGCCGAGGGGACGGTGACGCACTGGAACCGGGAGGCGGAGCGGATCCTCGGGTGGTCGGCGGGGGAGGCGGTCGGGCGGCGCGGGTTCGGCGGGTGGGCGGCGCGGAGCGCGGACGCCGAGGAGACGCTGGGCCGGCTGATGGGGACGATGAAGGGCCCCGGGCGGCAGGTGCACGAGTTCGTGCTGCTGCGCAAGGACGGCGGGCGGGTGCTCGTGCGCAGCCAGGCGGCGGGGGTGCGGGGGGCGGACGGTGGCCCGGTCGGCGTGTACTGCGCGTTCAGTGAGGTCCACGTACAGCTGGATCTCGAACGGTCGGTGGCCCTGAGCGAGGCGCTGTTCCAGGACGCGTCGTGGGGGGTCGTGCTGGTGGACGCCGATCTGCGGCCCGCCGTGGTCAACGGCCACGCGGCCCGGGCCTTCGGGACGGGGCGTACGGCGCTGCTCGGACGGCCGCTCGGCGACGTCGTCGTGCACGGCGCCGAGGAGCTGGAGGCGGCCCTCCAGCACGTCCTGGCGGAGGGGACGCCCCCGGCGCCCGCCGAGGTGTGGGTGACGCTGCGGACGGCCTCCGGGGAGCGGCGCCGCTGCTGGCGCAGCGGCTTCCTGCTGCTGTCGTCGCCGATGGCGGAGGAGCCGGTGCCGCTGGGGGTGGCGTGGCTCTTCCAGGACGTGACGGAGGAGCGGCTCGCGGCGCGCGAGGCGGACCGGATGCGGTTCCGGTGGAGCCAGCTGCACCGGGCGGGTGCGGCGGCCGCGGAGTGCGAGGACCCGGACGAGGCCGCGACGGTCCTGCTCGACTTCGCGCTGGCCGGTTTCGCGGACCACGCCCTGGTCGACCGGGTGGCGGGGGAGCGGCGTCTGACGCGGGCCCTCGCCACGCCCGCGGGCGCCCCCGGCCCGTCGTCCCCGGTCGTCGGCGGCGGCATCCCGCTGCGGTACGGGCCGCGGCATCCGGCGCTCCAGGCGTGGGACCGGCTCGGCACGGTGCGGGCGAGCGCGGGCCGCACGGCCGAGGTGTGGGCGGAGGCCCACCAGTGGCCGGGGGACGCGGCACACGCCCTGTGCCTCGTGCTGCGCTCCCGGGGCCGGACGGTCGGCGTGCTGACCTTCCTGCGGGCGGCCTGCCGGGCGCCCTTCGAGCGGGAGGACGTGGTGTTCGGGGAGACGGTGGCGGCCCGGGCGGCGGCGCTGCTCGATCTCGCGGGCGGGGAAGGCCGGGACGGCAGGGCTTCCTAGGCGTACGCCCACGGCGGAGCGCCCCAGGCGTACGCCCAGGGCCCCGGCCGCCGTCCCCGTACACCCACTTTTTTGTGGGTACTTGTCGGGTCCCGGCGCCCGGGGGAACCTGGTGGTGGCCCGGAGCGAGAGGGGAAGAAGGACCGGGCCTCAGGAAGCGGCGGCGGTCCTGGCCGCCGTGAGCCGGTCGAGCCGGCGATGGCCCCAGTCGGACAACGGGCCGAGCAGTTCGGACAGTTCACGTCCGTACGCCGTCAGGGAGTAGACGGTCTTCGGGGGCAGTACGTCGTGCACCTCGCGGTGTACGAGGTCGTGCGCCTCCATCTCCCGCAATGCCTCGGTCAGCACTTTCTCGCTGATCGCGGGGAGTTCGCGGCGCAGTTCGCCGGGCCGGCGCGGGCCGGATTCCAGCAGCCACAGCAGCGACGTCTTCCATTTGCCGTCGAGCACGGCGATCGCGGCCGTCACTCCGCAGACGTCGGTGTCCTGGGCCCGGAGGCGTGTCATGCGCGTTCCTCTCGTTCGCCGGCTTCGCCGGTCACCTCTGTATCTCATCCATGTGCAAGGGAGTTCCTCCGTGTCTTCTTCCATGTCCCCTTCCCTGTCCCCTTCCGAGTCGTCTTCCGTTCGCCGGCTCTCCGTGACGGTTCTGGGGCTCGGCCCGATGGGCCGTGCGCTGGCCGGCGCGTTCCTGGACGCCGGTGTGCGGACCACCGTGTGGAACCGCACTCCGGGCCGGGAGGGGGATCTCGCCGAGCGGGGCGCGGTCCTGGCCGGGAGCGCCGAGGAGGCGGTGGCCGCGAGCGCGCTGACGGTCGTGTGCCTGGTCAACTACGACGCCACGGACGCGGTCCTGCGGCAGCCGGCGGTCACGGCCGCGCTCAAGGGGCGGACGGTGGTCAACCTGAGCGCCGACACCCCGGTGCGGTCCCGGGACACCGGCCGCTGGGCCGACGAGCACGGCATCGGCTATGTGGACGGCGCCATCATGACGCCGACGCCGAGCATCGGGACGCCCGCCGGGGTGTTCCTGTACAGCGGTCCCGAGCCGCTCTACCGCGAGCACGCGCCGGTGCTCGACGCCCTGGGCGGTGTCCACACCCATCTCGGTGAGGACATCGGCCGGGCGGCCGCCTACGACGTCGCGCTGCTCGACATCTTCTGGACGTCGATGACGGGGTACGTGCACGCCCTGGCGCTGGCCCGCGCCGAGGGGATCTCCGCCCGCGAGCTCGCGCCGTTCGCGCGGGGCATCGGGGCGATCCTGCCGCCGCTGTTCGAGGAGTGGGCGGACGACGTGGACGGCGGCGGCTACTCGGGCGAGGGCAATCCGCTCACCTCGGCCGTGTCCACGATGGGCCATGTGGTGCACGCCGCCGAGGCCCACGGCATCGACGCGACCGTCATGCGCGCCGCCGAGGCGCTGGCCGTCCGCGCGGTGGACCTGGGGCACGGCGCGGACGGCTTCACCCGTGTCACCCAGGTCCTGGACCACGCCTGAGGCGCCGGCGCGGCCCTCGCCCCGTCGGCGGGGGCCGCACCCCCGCCCTGTCGTTGCTACCTTTCGTTTTGTCGAGTGAAAGCGCATGGCTTCACTCATCAAGCGAGGGGGCACCGGCGTGCTGACCGAGGAACGGCGTGAGGCGATCCTGCGGATGGTGGAGGACCGGGGATCGGTCACGGTGAAGGAGGCGGCGGCGGAGATGGGCGTCTCTGCCGTCACCGTTCGGCAGGACGTCCGTGACCTGGCGAATCGTGGGCTCGTCGTCCGGGTGCACGGCGGCGCGATGTCTCCGGCCGCCGCCGGGCAGGGCGCCGCGCCGGGTTCCGGGGCGGCCCGGTCCGCACCCCGGCAGGGGCCCTCGTTCGGTCTGGTCGTCCCGCCGGGCGACTACTACTACCCCGAGATCGTCCGCGGGGTGCAGGAAGCGGCCCGCAAGCAGGGGGTCCGGGTCGTGCTCGCCGTCTCCGGCGAGACGCTGGACGAGATCCGGGAGCAGGCGCGGCGGCTCGTCGCGGCCGGCGCCGACGGGCTGCTGCTGATGCCGCGGGCGGGGATCGAGCCCGCGGAGGACGTCGAGCGCTGGCTGGCGGGTCTCGACACCCCGGCCGTGCTCGTCGACCGCCGGGCCGGCGGGGACGCCGGGCGCCTGGAGCAGGTGGCGTCCGACCACGCCCATGGCGCGGGCCTCGCCGTCCGGCATCTCGCCGGACTCGGGCACGGGCGGATCGCCCTGATCGCCAGGGTCGAGAGCCCCAACACGGTGCTGATCAGGGAGGGTTACGCGGCGGCCTGCCGGGAGCTGGGTCTGGAGGCGGGGCCCGAGTACCGGATCGAAGGGGCTGAGGGGCCGACGGTCACCGGGTGGTTCGAAGAGCTGGTCCGGGCGGTCGAGGCGGGGGACGTGGGGGCCGCGCTGGTCCACAACGACCTCGACGCCGTCACCCTGGTCGGCCTGCTCCAGGCGCGCGGGCTGCGGGTTCCGGACGACCTGGCGATCGTGACGTACGACGACGAGGTCGCGGAGCTGAGCGACGTCCCGCTGACCGCGGTGGCACCGCCGAAGAGGGCCGTGGGTGCCTGGGCGGTCGAGCTGCTGCGGCGGCGCCTCGCCGATCCGGCCGCGCCGCTGGCCGAGCTGCTGCTCCGTCCGGAGCTGCGGGTCCGTGCCTCCAGTGGGGCTCGGGTGGGGCCCGACACCCCCTCGTAGCTTTCACTTGCTTTCACATCGACCCAAGTGAAGCTGAAAGCATTGACGAGTGAAAGTACCTGGCGAATGATGCCGTTCGACGCCTCAGCGAACGAACGGTGTACTCCATGCTTCGCAGAACCACATCCGCCCTGATCTGCTCCCTCACCGCCCTCGGCCTCCTCGCCACCGGCTGCGGGGGAGCCGACGACGCCGCCTCCCCGCGCGCGGGCGGGACCGGCAAGGTCACCTTCTGGTCCTTCGTCAAGGGCTCCGACCAGGTGGCCGACGCCTTCAACCGCAGCCACCCGGGCATCGAGGTGACGTTCGAGACCGTTCCGTCGGGCCAGGAGTACTACTCCAAGCTCACCAACGCCGTGAAGGCGGGCACGGCGCCGGACGTCGCGGTCGTCGAGTACCCGCAACTGCCCGAGTTCGCCGCCCAGGGCAAGGTCGAGGACCTGAGCGGAACGCTCGGGCCGGTCGTGGAACAGCGGTTCCCCGAAGCCGCCCGGCAGCTCGTCGACCTCGGCGGCAGGACCTGGGGCGTCCCCCGCGACGCGGCCCCCCTCATGCTCTTCTACCGCAAGGACTTCTTCACCCGGCACAAGATCGCCGTGCCCACCACCTGGGACTCCTACCGGACGATGACGGAGCAGGTGAGGACGGCGGATCCCGGCGCCCGCGGCGGTGTCCTCTTCACCGACAACCCCGGCCTGCTGACCGCCTTCGCCTGGCAGGCCGGCGGACAGTGGTTCAGCGCCGGGAAGGACTCCTGGAAGGTCGGCATCGACGACGCCCCCTCCAGGAAGGCCGCCGCGTACTGGGGCGACCTCGCCCGCAAGGACCTCGTCCGGTCGCTGAGCTCCCTGGACCCGTTCTGGACGAGCGTGCAGAAGAACCGGACCGTCGCCTACGTCTGCGCCAGCTGGTGCGCCGGAGCGCTCCAGGCCACCGTCCCCGACCAGAAGGGGAAGTGGGCCGTCGCGCCCGTGCCGTCCTGGGACGGCAAGCCGGCCTCGGCCATGTACGGAGGCTCCTCCTTCGTGATCCCCAAGGGGGCCCGCAACAGCGCGGCCGCCGCGGAGTTCATCAAGTGGATCACCACCGACCCCGAGGGCATGAAGGCATGGGTGTCCTCGGGCACCAGCAGCATGTTCCCGGCCGACCCGGCGCTCGTACCCGTCACGAAGGCCGCCTTCGGGACCGCGTACTACGGCGGCCAGGACGTGTACGCCGTGGCGAAGACCTCCTACGACGCGGTCCCGCCCGGCTGGACCTGGGGCCCGGCCATGGCCGCCACCAACACCGCCCTCGTGGACGAACTCCCCAAGGTCGCCGACGGCACCGTCTCCCTGCCGACGGTCCTCTCCCAGGTCCGGCGGACGACCGTCGCGCAGATGAAGCAGCGCGGCATACAGGTCACCGCCCCGTAGCGGCCGCCGGCCCCGCCCCCCGCTCCACCCGCCCCGCCCCGAAAGGCCGTCATGGCAGCACCCTCCACGCGAGGGCAGAGCGGCACCGCCGCGCTGCTCCTGTCCCCCTTCCTCGCCCTGTTCGCCGCCGTCACCCTCGCGCCGCTGCTGTACGCGGCCTGGCTGAGCCTGTTCACCACCCGCACCTCGGGCCTCGGGTTCGGAGGCGTGGAGAGCGTCTTCGCCGGCTGGGACAACTACGGACGAGCCCTCGCCGACCCGGAGTTCCGCGACGGCTTCCTCGTCGTCGCCGCCTACTGCGCCGTCTACATCCCGGTGATGATCGGGGGCGCGCTCGTCCTCGCCCTGCTGCTCGACAGCGGCCTCGCCAAGGCCCGCTCCTTCTTCCAGCTCGCGCTCTTCCTGCCGCACGCGGTGCCCGGGCTGATCGCCGCGCTGATCTGGGTGTACCTCTACACGCCCGGCCTCAGCCCGGTCGTCGACCTCCTCCAGTCCGCAGACCTCCACGTCGACTTCCTCTCCGCCGACAACGCCGTCCTGTCCGCGGCGAACATCGCCGTCTGGGAGTGGACCGGCTACAACATGGTGATCTTCTACGCGGCCCTCCAGGCCGTACCCCGCGAGACGCTGGACGCGGCGAAGGTCGACGGCGCGGGCGCCGTCCGGACGGCGCTGTCGGTCAAGCTGCCGATGATCCGCTCCGCGGTGACCCTCGCCGTCCTCTTCACCGTCATCGGCTCCATCCAGCTCTTCACCGAGCCGAAGGTCATCTACAACGCGTCCACCGCGATCGGCAGCAGCTGGACCCCGAACATGTACGTCCAGACGGCCGCGTTCCAGAACAACGACTTCGGCCTGGCGGCGGCCGCGTCGCTGCTGATCGCCCTGTTCGCCGCCGCGCTCTCCTTCGTCGTCACCCGTATCTCACGCCGCGGGAGCCAGCCGTGACCACCCCCTCCACCCTTCCCCCCGCGTCCGTCCCCGCTCCGCCGCCCGCACCCGCGGCGCCGGCGCCGCCCGCCGCGCCGCACCGCTCGCGCCGGCGCCGCGCCGCCAAGCCGCCGACGGCCCTGCTCTCCAGGACCGCGGTCACCGCGCTCCTGGCCCTCGCCACCGTGTACACCCTGGCCCCCCTGACCTGGCTGCTCCTCTCCTCCACGAAGAGCCGCGGCGACCTGTTCGGCACCAACGGCTTCGCCCCCGGCCGCGAGGTCCACCTGGCCGAGAACCTGCGGCACCTCTTCTCCGCCGACGGCGGCGTCTACCTGCGCTGGATGCTCAACACCGTGGCGTACGCGGGCGTCGGGGCCCTGCTGGCGGCGCTGTTCAGCGTCGCGGCCGGCTACGCCTTCGACAAGCTCGCGTTCCCGGGCAAGGAACGGCTGTTCTCCCTCGTCCTCCTGGGCGTGATGGTCCCGGGCACGGCACTGGCCGTCCCGCTCTACCTGCTCGCCGCCAAGGCCGGCCTGGTCAACACCTTCTGGGGCGTCTTCCTGCCCGGGCTGGTCTTCCCGTTCGGCGTGTACCTGGCCCGCGTCTTCAGCGCCGCCTACGTGCCCGGCGAGGTCCTGGAAGCGGCGCGGATGGACGGCGCCGGCGAGTTCCGGGCCTTCTGCCGCATCGCGCTCCCCATGCTCGTGCCCGGCTTCGTCACCATCTTCCTCTTCCAGTTCACCCAGATCTGGAACAGCTTCTTCCTGCCCCTGGTGATGCTCTCGGACCAGGACCTGTACCCGGTCAACCTCGGCCTCTACGTCTGGTACTCGTCCGCGCTCTCCCAGGGCCACCCCGAGGACTATCTGCTGGCCGTCGTCGGCTCACTGGTCGCCGTGGCCCCGCTCATCGCCGTCTTCCTGATGCTCCAGCGGTTCTGGAAGTCCGGGATGACCGCCGGCGCTGTCAAGTAGCCCTTCACCGTGAGGAATCACCCCATGCAGACCCCGTCCCCGACCGCGGACCCGACCCCGACCGAGGCCCCGACCGAGGCCCCGGCCACCCGCCCCCGCGCCCTGTTCGCCATGGCCCGCCGCCACCGGGACGCGCTCTTCCCGCCGGCCGTGACCCGCCGCCTGACCACGTACGTCGAGATCGACCCGGAGCGCGTGGTGGACGACTTCGCCCGGGAACCCGCGCTGGACGACGTGGAACTCCTGATCACCTCCTGGGGGTGCCCCGTCCTCGACGAGCGGGCGCTGGCGCGCATGCCGGCCCTGAAGGCCGTGGTCCACGCCGCGGGCAGCGTGAAGCACCACGTCACCCGGGAGTGCTGGGACCGGGGCCTGAAGGTCTCCTCGGCCGCGGCCGCCAACGCCGTCCCCGTCGCCGAGTACACCGTCGCCGCGATCCTCTTCGCCAACAAGCGCGTCCTCGACATCGGGGGCCTCTACCGCGAGCACCGGGCCCCGCTGGACTGGGCGCGCCTGTACCCCGGGTTCGGCAACTACCGCCGCACGGTGGGCGTGGTCGGCGCGTCGCTCGTCGGGCGGAAGGTGCTCGAACTGCTGCGGCCGCACGACCTCGACCTCCTCCTCGCGGACCCCCACGTCGACACGGAGCGCGCCGCCGCGCTGGGCGCCCGCCACGTGGAACTGGACGAACTGATCGGCCGCTCGGACGTCGTCACGCTGCACGCCCCGGCCCTGCCCGAGACCCGCCACCTCATGGACGCGCGCAGGCTCTCGCTCATGCGGGACGGCGCCACGCTCGTCAACACGGCACGGGGCTCCCTCGTCGACACCGACGCCCTCACCACCGAGGCCGTGCGCGGGCGTATCCACGCCGTCATCGACGTCACCGAACCCGAGGCGCTGCCCGCCGACTCGCCGCTCTACTCCCTGCCCAACGTCCTGCTGACCCCGCACATCGCCGGCTCGCTCGGCGGCGAACTCCTGCGCATCTCCGCGGACGTCCTCGACGAGGTCGAGCGCTACTGCTCCGGCGCGCCGTTCGCCCATGCCGTCCACGAGGCGGCGCTGGCCCACTCGGCCTGACACGCCCCCGCCCGCGGACGCCGCACCCCCGCGTACGCCGCACCCCCGCACCCCGCACACCCCCGCCCGACGAAACAGGAGTCCCCATGGCATCCATCCCGTCCATCGACAGGCGTCAGCTCCTCCGCGCGGGCGGTGCCCTCGGGCTCGCCGCGGCCGCGAGCCCGCTGCTCGCGGCACCGGCACAGGCCGCGCCGGCCGGCACGACGGTCACCGATCTGGGCCCCGCCATCGAGCAGTTCGCGCTGATGAGCGGGCTCCTCGTCGGCGACACCGTCTACATCGGCTCCCGCAACCTCACGCCGACGCAGGTCATCGGCTTCCACCTGCCGAGCCGCCGGGTGCGGACCCGTACCGTCCTCGGCACCGGCCACTCGGTCCAGGCGCTCGCCGCCGACCCCGCCGGCAGGTACCTGTACGCCGGGATCCTGACGAAGGCCGACGAGGGCGGGCCGAACCTCTTCCGCTGGGATCTGACCACCCCGGACGTCCCGGCGGTGGGCGTCGGCCGCACCGAGGACCGCGACATCCGCGAACTCGCCGTCGCCCCGGACGGCACCGTGTACGCCGTGGGCGGCGTGCCGGGCAAGGCGCCCGCGCTGTGGCGGTACGACCCGCGCTCCGGCGTCACGGCGAACCTGGGCGTCCCGGACCCCAGGGCCACCCTGGCCAGGGCGGTCGCCGCCACGGACACGACCGTCTTCTTCGGGGCCGGAAGCACCCTGGGAGGCGGCGGCGGGGCGAGCAGGGCATCGCTGTACGCCTATGACCGGGCGGCCGGCACCTTCACCGACGTCACGCCGCCCGAGATGGAGAAGGATCCCAGCGTCCGCGAGATCGCCGTCGCCGGCGACCGGCTCCTCGTCAGCAGCGCGGGCTCGACGGAACCCGCCAAGCTCGCCGTGATGGACCTGGCCGACCTCTCCTCGTACACGCTCGCGCGTTCGGGGGACCACGTGGTCAAGAACCTGACGGTCTCCGGCGACCTGGTCCGCTTCGTCACCGAGTCCGGGCTGTACTCCCACGCGATGAGCACGGGCGTCTCGGAGCGGGTCGTGTTCGACGGACCGGACCTCGGCGAGGTCTGGGGTCTCGACCACTCCGGCGGCGGCCTGGTCCTCGTCTCCGGCTACGGGTTCGTCGCGGAGATCGACCCCGCCACCGGGGCGTCGGTCGTCACCGACCTCGGCGCGGCGGGCGCCCCCGTCATGCCCCAGACGGTGATGGGCATCGCCGCCGACCGGCGGCACGTCTACGTCGGCGGGAACAACGTCATCGCCCGCCACGACCTGCGGACCGGCACGGTCGTCAACCTGCGGGCGCCTGGCGAGGCGAAGGACGCCGAAGTGCTCGACGGCGTCCTCTACACGGGCCAGTACAGCGCGCA
Organism: Streptomyces sp. NPDC059534; assembly: GCF_042743475.1. Taxonomy (NCBI): domain Bacteria; kingdom Bacillati; phylum Actinomycetota; class Actinomycetes; order Kitasatosporales; family Streptomycetaceae; genus Streptomyces; species Streptomyces sp. NPDC059534. The sequence continues at coordinate 296,828 of NZ_JBHWAQ010000007.1, read as the reverse complement.
GGGCATCTGGGCCTACGATCCCCGCACCCGCCCGCAGCCGTACCGGATCGCCGAGTTCCCCAGCGAGCAGAACCGCCCGCTCGACGTCTGCCACGACCCCGTCAACGACCTCCTCCTGGTCGGCGTACAGTCCGACACCGAGGGCGGCGGCTCCCTGTGGACCTTCTCGCCCGCCACGGGCGAGAAGTCGGTCCACGTCAACCCGGTCGACGACCTCCAGCTCGTACGGGCCGTCGCCACGCGGGACGGCGTCGCCTACCTCGGCGGGGACAACCCCACCGCGCAGGGGACGAGGGGGACGCTCGTCGCCTTCGACCCGGTGGCGGGCCGGGAACTGTGGCGCGTCGACCTCCCCTTCGCCACCGGCGTCGCGGCCCTGGCCGTCCGCCGCCGCCACCTGTACGGACTCACCAGGCGGGGCGGCTTCTTCGTCGTCGACCTGAGGCGCCGCACGCTGATCCACACCGCCGACCACCGAGCCCTGTGCCCCGGCTTCGCCGCGATGGTCACCAGCCGCGGAGTGGTCTACGGCGTCTCCGACACCGACCTCTTCCGCTTCCACCCCGAGACCTTCGCCGTCAGCACGGTCCTCCCGGCCGCCGACGGCGCCTGGTACAGCGGCCCGCACGTCAACGCCGACAGCCGGGGCCGCCTCTACACGATGCGGGGCCACCACCTCGTCCGCGTCGACGACCGCCCCGGTTTCTGACCCGACCCGACGGCCCCCGAACAGCCGGCGCCCCGCCCGTCACGCCCCGAAGGGCGGGGCGCCGCCCAGGAGGAGCCCCCCCGTGAGACACGTCATCGCACTCGACGCGAGCGGCACCGAGACGAGGGCCGCACTGGTCGCACTGGACGGGACACCGCTGTACGAGACGAGGCGCCCCACCACGACGACACCACCCCTCGGCCTGGCCGAGGACCTTCGCGGCCACGGCCGGAAGCACTTCGGCGCACAGGCGGAGGCCGCGGCCCTGGCGACCGGGCCCGGCCGCACGGACCCCCGGACGAGGGAGCTGCTCAGCCGCGCGCTGGGAGACGTCCCGGTCGTGCTGGAACACGGCGTCCGCGCGGCCGCACTGGCCGAGGCCCGCATCGGGGCGGGCCGCGAGAGGGACCGCTTCCTGTTCGTGTCACCGGACCGGACCGTCACGGGAGCGATCGTCCTCGACGGCCGGATCGAGGCCGGCGCCGGCCACGCCGGAGCGATCGGCCACCTCACCGTACGACCGGACGGCCGACCCTGCCCCTGCGGCCGCAGGGGCTGCCTGGACACCCTGGCCTCGACCGCCGCGATCACCCGCGCCTGGCGGCGGGCGACCGGAACAGCCACCGCCGACGCCCTCGCCTGCGCCCGGGCCGCCGACGCCGGGGACAAGGCCGCGGCCGAGGTCTGGCGGACGGCCGTCGACGCCCTGGCCGACGCCCTCGCCACGGCACTCACGATCCTGGACCCCGGCACCGTGATCGTCGGCGGAGCCCTCGCCAGGACGGGGGAGACCCTCCTGACCCCCCTGCGGCGGGCGGTGACGGACCGCCTCACGTTCCAGAAGCGTCCCGCCGTCGTCGCGGCCGCCCTCGACGACGCCGCCTACCGGGGCGCGGGACTCCTGGCCCGGGACCTGGTCGCCGGGTCCGTGCCCGCCGCGGCCCCGGACGCGCTCTAGTGGCGGAAGAAGATCCGGTCCCCGTACTCGTTCATCACGCGGCCGTTCCACTCGTGTCCGCCGTCCACGTTGCCGGAGCGGAGGAGGGGAGGCTCGATGCCCCGGCGGACCAGGTCCTCGGCGGCGGCGGCCATGGTGGCCTGCATGAGGGCGCTGGTGACGACGGTGGAGGCGGGGGCGAAGGGGGCTTCGATGCCCTCGTGGGTGAGTTCCGCGTCGCCGATGGCGATCTTGGAGTCGAGGACGATGTCGCAGTGGTCCTTGAGATACGAACCGGACACGTGGCGTGACTTCGTCTCGGTCGCGTACGCCACCGAGGTGACGCCGATGACGGTGAGGCCGAGGGCGCGGGCGTTCATCGCCATCTCGACGGGCAGGGCGTTGCGCCCGGAGAGCGAGATGATGATCAGGACGTCCCCGGCCTTGGCGGGGGAGGAGTCGAGGACGGCGCCCGCGAGGCCGTCGACCCGCTCCAGGGCGGAGCCGAGGGTGGCGGGCATGACGTCGACGCCGACGACGCCGGGGACGGCGAGCAGGTTCATGAGGGCGAGGCCGCCGGCGCGGTAGACGACGTCCTGGGCGGCGAGGGAGGAGTGGCCCGCGCCGAAGGCGAAGAGGCGGTTGCCGTTGGCGACGGCCTCGGCGATCGCGGCCCCGGCAGCGGCGATCTCGGCGGAGTCCTCGTCGCGGACCTGCTGGAGCAGGCCGATCGCGGCGTCGAAGAACTGTCCGGCCAGTTTGCTCTCGCCCATGGCGGCGGCTCCTTCTCGTCGTGGTCGCGGCTCACGGTGCGGTCTGGACCATTGCTCTGTCAATACCGCCTCACCCGGTGAGGCCCGGTTGTCGGCGCGATGCGTCAGAATTGGGGCAGGGCCAGCGCACGACTCATCGAGGGGCACGTATGTCCGGACTGATCGACACAACGGAGATGTATCTCCGCACCATCCTCGAGCTTGAGGAGGAAGGTGTGGTCCCCATGCGTGCCCGGATCGCCGAGCGGCTCGACCAGAGCGGCCCCACGGTGAGCCAGACGGTGGCCCGGATGGAGCGCGACGGCCTGGTGGCCGTGGCGAGTGACCGCCATCTGGAGCTGACGGACGAGGGCCGTCGCCTCGCCACCCGCGTCATGCGCAAGCACCGGCTCGCCGAGTGCCTGCTCGTCGACGTGATCGGCCTGGAGTGGGAGCAGGTGCACGCGGAGGCGTGTCGCTGGGAGCACGTGATGAGCGAGGCCGTGGAGCGGAGGGTCCTGGAGCTGCTGCGTCACCCGACGGAGTCGCCGTACGGCAACCCGATCCCGGGTCTTGAGGAGCTGGGCGAGAAGGCGGAGGCGGAGGCGTTCCTCGACGACTCGATGGTCTCCCTCGCCGACCTGGACGCGAGCGGCGGCAAGACGGTCGTCGTGCGCCGGATCGGGGAGCCGATCCAGACGGACGCCCAGCTGATGTACACGCTGCGGAGGGCGGGCGTGCAGCCCGGTTCCGTGGTGTCGGTGACGGAGTCGCCGGGCGGTGTCCTGGTGGGCAGCAGCGGCGAGGCCGCCGAGCTGGACGCGGAGGTCGCGGCGCACGTCTTCGTCGCGAAGCGCTGACGCTTCTCCGGTACGCGAGCGAGGGGCGCCCGGTCTGCCGGGCGCCCCTCGGCCGTGTCCGCCACCCGTCCGTCAGAGGTACGGAGCGAGCACGCCCCACAGGCCGAGCGCGAGGACGCCGAGGGCGGCGAGCGTGCCGAAGAAGTACTGCACCACCACGAAGGGCAGCCACTTCCGCTGGAGGTGGCGGCTGGGTTTCTGCGGGTCGTAGACGACCTGGATGTGCGGCGTCGAGTTGCTCGAGCCGCGCTGGAGGTACTCGTTGCCGTGGGTGTCGGTGTACTTGTAGAACTCCGACCGCTTTCCGTTCGGGTAATGGTCGGCAGTGGCCAGGACGGTGACGCCGCGCCGGTTGAGCACCCATCGGTCCCAGAGGTTGCTCACGACGGCGAGGACGCTGAGCAGGCCGATGAGCGTCCCGAACCCGGCGACGAAGGCGATGAAGCCCATCTCGCCGCCGTGGGCGACGGTGGTCCACCACACGTAGCCGGTGTAGGCGGCCAGGAAGGCCACGCTCCAGCCGAGCACCTTCCACCAGGGAATCGCCCCCGGGTCGTCCGTGACGGTGACCAGGGAGCTGCCGGCCGGGTCCCGCTCCTCGGGGAGGGCGGCGTCCAGGGCCGTGTGGAACAGCGCGGTCGCCGTCGGGTTGCCTCCCATGACCCAGTGAGGGGCGCCGTCGGTCAGGACGACCTTGAGGGACGTCTCGGTGTCCCGCCGGACTTCCCTGATGGCGGCGAGGGGGATTTCCTTGCGCGTGTCGGCCGTCGTGACGACGAGCCGCTCGCCTTCGAGGACGGCCGATTCGGCGCCCTTGGTGAGTATCTGGGGTGACAGCACGCTTCGTGGACCGGGGAGGGCGCGATCAGGTTGTACGGATCCGGGTCACGAAGGCGTATCGACTCGGCCGCGTCGGCTCCGCCGCAAGGCCCAACGGCCCTTGCGCGCCCCGTTTTACGCCGGAATGCTCACGCCCGCGCCCTCGTCGTGCCACGCTGGTGAGAGCCGGGCGTGGAGGGGGTGGGGCCATGAGGGCTGCGGACGACAGAGGGCCCCGGCGCCTTCCGGCGCCGGGGCCTGTCCTCCCCTGTGCTGACCTGGAGCCCCGAGCTCTCAAGGTCATTCCCCTCGGACCGTTTTTCCCCGAGCGGTCCGCCTCCCGCTCAAGATCTCCCCTCGGCAGCGCGCGTCAATCCTTGAGCCCTGTCACTCGAACGAGGGGTGTTGCGTGGCAGGAGCGCATTTTCGAATGCGAGTTCGATAGTCTGGCGAGGTTCGACGGAAAAGAGGGGGTGCCGGAACCATGGCGCGACGACTCGACGTCACCGGGGCCGACGGCGTCCGGCTGACGGCCTGGGATCACACACCCGGACCCGGCGGCCACACACCCGGACCGGGCGGCTCCGTGCCCGGCCCCGGCGGCACCGGCGGCCCCGCACCCGGCGGCACCGTTCCCCGCCCCGCGCGGGCCGCGGCCCCGGCCGCCCGGCAGGCCGCGGGGCCCGGGGTGTTACTGCTCCACGGCCTGATGGGCCACGCGGGCCACTGGGAGCCCGCCGTCCGCCGCCTGACGGGCGGTCACCGGATCGTGGCCCTCGACCAGCGCGGCCACGGCGCGAGCGAGAAGCCCGCCGGCGGCCCGTTCACCCGTGAGGCGTACGTGGCGGACGCCGCCGCCGTCGTCGAGCAGCTCGGCCTCGGCCCGGTCACCCTCGTCGGCCACTCCATGGGCGCCCTGACGGCCTGGCAGCTGGCCGCCGAACGCCCGGACCTCGTGCGGGCCCTGGTCATCTGCGACATGCGGGCCTCGGCGCTCGGGGCGGCCTCGCAGCGCGCCTGGCAGAACTGGTTCCGCGGCTGGCCCGCGCCGTTCCCGTCCCTGGAGGCGGTCCACCGCTGGTTCGGCGCCGACGACCCCTGGGTGGAGACCCCGAACCCGGCGAGGGGCGCCTTCTTCGCCGAGGTGATGACCCGCCACCCCGACGGCTGGCGGCCGGTGTTCGACCCGGAACAGATGCTGACCTCCCGCGAGACCTGGGTGCACGACGCCCACTGGGACTCGCTCGCCCAGGTCCGCTGCCCGACCCTCGTCGTCCGCGGCCTCGACGGCGAACTGGGCCGCGCCGAGGCCCAGGAGATGGTCCGGGTCCTGCCCCACGGGGCGTACGCGGAGATCCCCGACGCGGGCCACCTCCTCCACTACACCCACCCGGAGGCATGGGGCGAGGCGGTGGAGCCCTTCCTGAACGGGGCGCTCACCCCCTGACGGAGAGGGGGCGGACCTCCTCCCGGGATCGGCGGCGGCGGGCGGACGGGCGGCCGTACCATGATCGTCCCCTGACAACCGACCCGGAGGTCGACCCATGCCGCAGCTGTCCCGCCGTACGGTCCTGCGCGGCCTCGGAGCAGGAGCGGGCGCCGCCGTCGCGGCCCCCGCGCTGCTCGCGGGCACGGCGGTGGCGGCCCCGGCCGTCCCGGGCCTCCGGACCGGCGACAACCCGGTCGTCCGGGAGAACAGGGCGCCCGGCTCCGGCCGTTGGGCCGTCGGCTGCGACGAGACCAGCGGCGTGGACCCGGTCCACCCCGAGATCGAGGGCCGCGCCGACCGGGACTCCGTCGCCCCCGGCGAGACCCTGCGCCTCCGCCTCTCCACGGCCGGCGCGACCGTGTCGGTCTACCGGATCGGCCACTACGGCGGCGCGCGCGCCCGGCACCTCCTCACGGAGACCGGGGTCGGCACGGTCTGGACCCTGGAGGTCCCCGACACGTGGGTCTCGGGCCTCCACCTCGCCGTGCTCACCACGCCCGGCGGCCACCGCGCCCACGTCCACTTCGTCGTCCGGGAGCCCGCCCGCCCCTCGGGCGTCCTGCATGTCGTCTCCGGTGACGTCGGCGCGGAGGCGAGCGTCGTCCGCTGGCTGGAGGAGGAGGGCTACGACGTCACGTACGCCACCGGCCGGGACGTCCGCGAGGGCCGCGTGAGCCCGGCTCGCTACGGCGTCCTCGTCCACATCGGCACCCGCCCCGCCGCCGCCCGCGGCGCCCGCGTGGTCGCGCTGCCCCGCCCCTTCGCGCTCAGCGAGCCGGGCCGGACCGAGGAGGCGGCCCGGCAGGCCGCCGCCGCGGCCGTCGAGGCGGCGGCGCCGTCCGCCCCCGCGGCCGTCAGCAGGTCCAGAAGCTGACGTCCGCGCCGATCCAGCCCTTGAATCCGCGGTCGTCGTAGAGCGTCACCCAGCCGTCGGTCGTCACCTCCAGCCGTACGGTCAGGGGCTGGCCCGTCACGTACGCGCCGGAGACCACGCCGACCAGCCGCTGCGTCCGGTTCGGCCGCGCGGGCACCGGCAGCCGGAACAGCCTCGCCGTGGTGGGCCAGCCGGTCGTCTTGTCGACCCGGTCCAGCGAGAAGTGCAGGTGCACCTGGTCGCCGAGGAGCCGGTACTGCGGGATGTACGCCGGGCTGTTCGGGGCGAACTGGGCGGTGTCGAAGGAGACCGGCACCCACGGGTTGGTCTCCGGGTACGGGAAGCGGCCCGCGTGGAAACGACGCGCGCCGGAGGCCCCGCCCGCGATGCCGAACGCCAGGTTCGCCGGGGCGCCGGCGCTCTCGTACACGCACAGTCCCTCGGGCTCGCGGTCGGAGACCGTCGGGAACGCGGTGAGCGGCACGTCCTGCACGACCGCCCCGGTGTCCCACCGGGTGCAGGTCACCCTGGACTCGCCCTCCGGCACGCCGTACAGGGTGTACACGTGGTCCCCGAGGCTCGTGTAGCCCTGGAGGGTCCGGCCCGAGGCGGTGAAGGGCAGCGTGGCCAGCGGGGTGTACGTCCCGGCCGCGACCGCGTCCAGGTCGTAGCGGTCGATGCCGCCGACCCCCGCGTCGGACGACTTGTCGTTCGACTGCCAGCGGTAGACCAGCTCCCGCCGCGTCGGGTCGATCGTCGCCGACACCCGGTACACGGACTCGCTCGGCCGGGGCCGGTGGAAGGTGACGACGGAGGCCGGGGCGGAGGCGTCCGACGCGTTGACGGTGCCGCCCGGCACGTACGGGATACGGGCCAGGGCCGAGGCCCAGTGCCCCTTCGGCATCGCGTCGGTCCACAGGAACACCGCGTTCCCGGTCCGCTCGACGCCTATGTTCGCCCCGTGCCCCGCGCGCTCGACGTGCATCGAGTCCACGACGTCGCCGTCCTCGCTGAGCCGCGTGACGAGGATCCGCTCCTGGTCGGCGGTGGTGACGTCCCGCTGGCACACGTACCAGTGCCGGCCGACGACCTCCCAGAAGAACGACTGGCCGACGCTGTTCTGGGACGCCAGCTGCACCGCGTTCAGCAGGACGGGGGGCGCGACGGCGGAAGCAAGCGTGATCATGCGGCAACCTCTCAAGATCGACAAGAGGCCGAGACTACGGCCCCCGCCCTCCCGGCGGACCGGAAGACCCAGGTGAAGCGGCCATTCCGGAAAGCGTCGCCTTCTGAGCCACCCGGGCACTCTCGTGGAGAAACGCTCCGGAGACCGATGAGTTTCCGGACGACCGCCGGTCATAGTTCATGGTTGGCGCGCAGCGGCCGCTCACGAGCGGGGGGTGCGCACCGGCCGAACCACCGAGACCGGACACGAGACACAGAGGAACCCCGGATGCGCACTCTCATCAGCACCGCCTTCATCTCCCTCGACGGCGTCGTGGAGGGCCCGGGCGGCGAGCCCGGCTACCGCAACTCGGGGTGGACGTTCAAGGACGTCGAGTTCCTCCCGGAGGCGTACGAGATCAAGGGGCGGGAGCAGAAGGAATCCGCCGCGATGCTGCTGGGCCGGACCAGCTACGAGGCGTTCAGCCCCGTGTGGCCGGACATGGAGGAGTTCGGCGACTACAAGGTGATGCCGAAGTACGTCGTCTCCACCACCCTCACCGAGGACGACCTGGTGACGAACTGGGGCGACACCACGATCCTGCGCAGCCTCGACGACGTCGCCGCGCTCAAGGAGACCGACGGCGGCCCGATCATCATCCACGGCAGCGCCACCCTCACCCGCGCCCTCGCCGACGCCGGCCTCGTCGACCGCTACCACCTCCTCGTCTTCCCCCTCCTCCTCGGCGCCGGCAAGCGCCTCTTCAGCACCACCGACAAGGCCACCCAGAAGCTCAGGCTCGTCGAGCACGAGACCTACGCCAACGGCATCCAGAAGAACGTCTTCGACGTCGTCCGCTAGGCGAATTCGGTTGCCGCCGGCCGGCGCGGTCGGATAGGAAGCTCGCATGTTGAGGGGCGGCAAGGTCGGGCTCAGGGCCCGGCACGAGGACGACATCCCGGTTCTGCGGACCGAGCTCTACGACGACGTGGTGAACGGCTCGCGGGCGGAGGGAAGGCCGTGGCGTCCGATCACGCCGGGGTCGAACGACCCGAGGCTGGTGGTGGACGACACGGAGCAGGGGCATGTCCCTTTCTCCGTCGTGGAGTCGGAGGGCGGCACGCTGATCGGCATGGCGACGCTCTGGGGCATCGACACCCACAGCCGGGCCGCGCACATCGGCCTCGGGCTGCTGCCCGCCGCCCGGGGCAAGGGCTACGGCACGGACGTCGTCGCGGTGCTGTGCCACTACGGCTTCGTCGTGCGCGGGCTGCACCGGCTGCAGATCGAGACGCTGGCGGACAACGCGGCCATGCTGCGCTCCGCCGAGCGGAACGGGTTCGTCCGTGAGGGTGTGCTCCGTTCCTCGGCCTGGGTGCTGGGGGAGTTCCTCGACGAGGTGCTGCTCGGCCTCCTGGCCGAGGACTGGAAGCCGGCCCCGAACGCCTGAGGCGCGCGCCCGCTAGCGGGAGAGGCGCCAGACCCGGTCCTCGCCCGTCTCGGCCGGGGCCCTGGGGGCGGTGGGGTCGCTCGGCCGGAGCGTGTCGGTGAAGCCGAGGCGGGCGGGGACGGCGCCGCTCGCGTGGTTGGCGGCGTCGTGGACGATCTCGACGCAGTCGACATCGGGGAGGAGGAACGCCTCGTCGGTGAGGGCGCGGGCGGCCCGGGTGGCGACCCCGCGGCCCGTGGCGGACGGGTGGAGCCAGTAGCCGATCTCGAGGGTGCCGGCCTCGGTGTCCTCGTACCGGTGCAGCCCGCAGGAGCCGACGATCGCGCCGTCGAGGACGACCGCGTACGTGAACTCCCACCCGCTCGCCCAGCGTTCGACCCGGCTGTCGAGGAAGGCGGTCGCCCTGGCCAGGCTGTGTTCTTGGACCCACGGCATCCAGGGCCGCAGGTGGTCGAGCGACTCCTCGATGACCTGGAAGAACTCGGCGAGGTCCGCCTCGGCGTCGAACGCGCGCAGGGTGAGCTCGGCGTCGACGTCGAGCAGGGGGCGTGGCTGCGTGAGGGTCATGAGGCGAGGATCGTACGGGGCGATCACGCCGGGCAAGGGAATTCTCCCTGGCGAGGGTCACCCCCCGTGAGGAGCCGACGGTTCCGGGGCGGCAGGGGCCCTCGTGGCCACGGCTCGGTCACATCTCCCCTGACACGACCGCGAGTTCGCGTCCATCGCCGAGGATGGGACACATGCCTCCCTTCCCCTCCCGCCCGGCCGCCGGCGCCCTCCTGCTCCTCGCCCTCGCCGCCCTCACCGGGGGCTGCGCCGACCCCGCCGACGACCCGCGCGCGACCGCGTCCCGCGAGGGCATGCGGTTCTGCCCGTCGCCGGAAGAGCCGCCGCTCGCACCGGGGACGCCGTGCATCTCGCAGGACCCCGCGCAGAAGTACGCCGAGAACCACGCCTTCCAGAAGGAGATGGAGATCGGCGAGGAGGAACGCGCCGCGGCACAGGGCAAGGCGGAGGCTCTCGCGAAGGCCCTGCGGGGTCTGGCGGGGAAGCCGGTGGGGCAGGCGGAGGTCCAGGCGGCGGCCGGTGCCGCGCTCGGCCTGGAGCCGGACCGGATCGAGTACCGGGAGGGCGCCCGGGGCGCGGCCCTGACGAGCGTCGACGTCGGCGGCGGCCGCACCAAGGTCTGCGTCAAGGGCAACATCGACGAACAGGGAACCGTGACGGCCGAGGTCTCGGGCCGCACGATGGACGGGACCTGCCTGCCGGGCCTCGGCGGCCACTGACCCGGCCGGCACCCGCGGCACCCGGAACGAACAGCCGCGACGAGCAGCCGCGACGAACCACCGCGACAACCGGCCGCGACGAACCGTCGGAACGAACACGGGGCGGCACCAGGTGTCTCCACCCGGCACCGCCCCGGACGGGCGGGCGGCGACTAGCCCTTGCTCACCGCCGTCAGGATCTCCGGCAGGCGCCTCGCCGTGCGCGGGGCCGCCAGCTTGAGGCCCGCGAGCAGGAGCAGCGCGCCGTAGAGCGTGCCGGCGGGGAGCACCAGCCAGAGCAGGGAGCTCTGGTCGGAGACGTGGAGGTAGATCGTGGCGCCGATGAGCGGGGAGCAGAGGAGCGAGGCCACGATCATGCCGCCCATGATCGAGATCCAGGCCAGGCCGCCCTGGCCGGGGGCCACGTTCTTGTAGCCGCTGTCCTGGGGAATCGAGTACGGGAAGCTCGCCGAGGTCACGGCGCCGGTGGCGACCATCGCGCCGAGGAGGCCGAGGGCGAGGCCGAGGGCTTCGGGGAGGCGTGACCAGTCGTCGAGTACGCCCGCGGTGATCGCGGTGACGAGCACCGTGTACGGCAGGGTGATCGAGAGGAGCGCGAGGGCCCGGGAGCGGAGTTCGGCATAGGCGTCGGCGGAGGTCGAGATGGTCTGGGCGACCATCCAGAACGCCGAGCTGTCCTGACCGAACTGGTTGTACATGAGCATGCCGAGCATGCCGGAGGCGAAGCAGGCGAAGTAGATCGAGCCCGAGCCCTGGAAGGCGTTGAACAGCGGGACGATCAGACCGATGGCCAGCGAGGTCACCCACGACGCCTTCGTCTTCGGGTCGCGCCACACGTACCGCAGGCTGCGCTCCATGACGGCGCCGGTGCGCCCGCCCGGCAGCAGACGGGCGAGCCGTCCCGTGCCGGACTTCTCGCGGGCGCCCGCGCCGGAGGCCGCGCCGATCGTGGAGCCGTCCGGTTCGACCATCAGCCGCACCAGGCTCCGCTGCCACCAGTAGAGCAGCGCCACCAGGGTGGCCGCCGTGAGCAGCAGGCGGACCGCGGCGACCGCGTAGTCGCCCTGGCTCGCGGAGTCGACCGCGCCGATCGCGGCGGCGGGCGGGAGCCAGCCGACGACGGCCGTGGCCGGTTCGAGGGACTCCAGGCCGCCGGTCCTGCCCAGGCGCTGGGCGCCGAAGTTCACGAGCTGCATGCCGACGGCGATGACCAGGCCGCTGAGCAGGGCCAGGTCACGGCCCTTGCGGGAGGTCAGCAGCCGTACGTTGGCGGCGGCGACGGCCCGGGACAGCGCCACGCACGTCACGGCCGTGAGCGGTACGGCGAGGACGGCGGCGGCGACTCCGGCGGCGCCGTGCGCGAGGGACAGGGCCGCGCCCAGCGCCAGGAAGAGGGTGAGGGCGGGCCCCACGCCGACGAGGGAGGCCACCAGCAGCGCCCTGACCAGCGGCCGGGGCCGCAGCGGCAGCATCACGAGCCGCGAGGGGTCGAGGGTCTCGTCGCCGCTCGGGATGAACAGCGGCATCACCGTCCAGGACAGCGCGATGACCCCCGTGAGGAGCACCGCGACGGAGTCGGCGTCCGCGTTGCCCCGCATGAGGACGAAGGCGAGGACTATCGCCGCCGCGAAGAGGAACCCGAAGACGATCGAGAGGATGTACGCGGCGGTCCGCCCGCCGGACTGCCGCAGCCCGTTCCGCAGCAGCGACAGCTTGAGCCGTACGAAGACGGACGTCAGCGACGGCACCGGGGAGGCGGGAGAGCCGGTGAGCGGCGCAGTGGCGGTACTCATCGCTGCGTACCGCCCGTGGCACCGGCGCCCGAACCGGCCGCGCCCGCCGCCGGGGAGCCCGAACCCGCGCCGCCGCCCAGCCAGTCGAGGGAGTCGCCGGCCGCCTCGCGGCCGTTCGCGCCGACGAGTTCCAGGAACGCGGCCTGGAGGGAGGGCGCCGAGCCGCGGACCTCGGCGAGCGTGCCCTGGGCGCGGATCTGGCCGGCGGCCATCACGGCGACCCAGTCGCAGAGCGACTCGACGAGCTCCATGACGTGGCTGGAGAAGACGACGGTCGCGCCGGAGGAGGTGTACCGCTCCAGGACGCCGCGGATGGTCTGGGCGGAGACCGGGTCGACGCCCTCGAAGGGCTCGTCGAGGAAGAGGACCTCGGGGTTGTGGAGGAGGGCGGCGGCGAGGCCGATCTTCTTCCGCATGCCGGTCGAGTAGTCGACGACCAGCTTGTTCTGCGAACCGGCGAGGTCGAGCACGTCGAGGAGCTGGGCGGCGCGCTTGTCGACCTCGGCGCCCGGGAGCCCTCGCAGTCGGCCGCTGTAGGCGAGGAGTTCGCGGCCGGAGAGGCGCTCGAAGAGCCGCAGGCCCTCCGGGAGGATGCCGATGCGCGCCTTGACCTGGGCGACCGACTCCGGGTCGGCCCACACGTCGTGCCCGGCGACGAGCACCCGCCCCTGGTCGGGGCGCAGCAGACCGGTGATCATGGAGAGCGTGGTGGTCTTGCCGGCGCCGTTGGGCCCCACGAGCCCGATGAACCGGCCCGCCGGCAGCACCAGGTCGATCCCGCTCACGGCGATCTGCCGGCCGAATCGCTTCCACAGTCCCTCGACACGCACAGCGGGCGCCGCACCGTCGCCCGGTGCGGCGCCCACCTTGTCGAACGCTCCGTCAAATGCCTGGTCAGGCATGGTCCTTCAACCCCTCGGTCGTCCCCGTACTTACGGGCACCACCATACGGGTGAGGCCGTGCGGCCCCCGGAGTCATTTCTGGCGGCTGCGCGCCTCCGCCGCTTCCCGGCCACACGCGTACGCGAGGGCGCTGATCAGCTCCTCGGCGTCCGGGAGCCAGCGGTTCGCCGGGGTCGGGCGGCGCGCCCACTGGACGGCGCCGAAGCCGCCGATCCGGGTCGGCGGGGCCGCGACGTAATGGCCCTCGCCGCGCGTCACGAGGTCGATCGCGGCGGGCGTCCAGCCGAGCTTGCGGACGAGGTCCGGCACCTTGGTGGCGGCACCCGGCAGGACGAAGAAGTACATCCGGCGGTCCGGGGTGCAGGTCACGGGGCCGAGCGTCAGCTCCATGCGCTCCATGCGGGCGAGCGCGAGGAAGCCGGCGGACTCGGGCACCTCGATCGCGTCGAAGGTGCGGCCGGTCGGCAGCAGGATCGACGCCTTCGGCGTCTTCGACCACATGCGCCGCGCCCCGACGCCGCTTCCGGTGGCCTGGGTCGACCAGTCGGGCTTGACCGCGTGCGCGCCGGGGACGGCGCACTCCGCGCCGCAGGAGCAGCGCTCCCTGCCCTCGACGGCCTCAAGCCAGGTCCCGGGGAACACGTCCCAGTGCCGCTCTTCCGCGTACCGCACGGCGCTGTCCAGCAGCTGCTCGCCTCGCTGCTGGGGGATCTGTGCGGCTTCCGTGACTCCGATGGTCTCTTCCACGGTGAGCACAACTTCCCCCGTCACCTGGGGTTACGGGCGCGGCGGCGAGCGTGTTGACGCATCGATCCTGCACGCGGGGCGCATGGGTGCACGGGCGGGGGCGCGCGGAGGGGTGGGGAGCGGGGGTGGGTACGCACAGGTGGGGGCGCCGGCGGCGGTCGCGGCAGGCGTGTCCGGTTTCGCGTGTTCACATCGGCATTGACCGGATATCCACCGGGCAGTGATCACTCCTCCGGTGATCACCGCACGGCCTCAGGGGGTACTCATGGCAGCCAGGCCACTCGTTCCGCGCCAGCTCAACGAACGGCTCCAGGCGCTCATTCAGGAGGCGGCCTGCTCCAACGCCGGCCTCGCCCGCAGGGTCAACATGGTCGGCGCGGAGCGCGGCCTCGACCTGCGGTACGACAAGACGTCGGTGGCCCGCTGGCTGCGTGGGCAGCAGCCGCGCGGCCGGGCGCCGGGGATCATCGCGGAGGCGCTGGGCCGCAAGCTGGGGCGTACGGTCACGATCGACGAGGTCGGCATGGCCAACGGCCGGAACCTCGCCGCCGGGGTGGGCCTGCAGTTCGCGCCGACCGTGCCGGGGGCCATCGAGCAGGTCTGCGAGCTGTGGCGCAGCGACGTGGGGCGCCGGGACTTCCTGGCGGGGTCCGCGGTCGCGGCCTCGGCGCTCGTCGAGCCGAGCAGGGACTGGCTGATCACGGTCCCGGACCCGCACGTGGCCCGGCTGGCGGGCGCCCGGGTGGGGGTCGCGGACGTGGCGGCGGTCCGGGAGATGACGAGCGCGCTCGTCGACCTCGACCGGAGGTTCGGCAGCGGGCACGTGCGGCCGGTGGTGGTCCACTACCTCAACAGCGTGGTGTCGGGGATGCTGTCCGGCTCGTACCGGGAGGCGGTGGGCCGGCAGCTGTTCGCGGCGGTCGCGCGACTGACCGAACTCGCCGGGTACATGGCGGTGGACACGGGCGAACCGGGTCTGGCGCAGCGGTATTACATCCAGGCCCTGCGGCTCGCGCAGGCGGCCGGCGACCGCGGCTACGGCGGGTACGTGCTCGCCGCCTCCATGAGCCACCTCGCCGCGCAGCTCGGAAACCCGCGGGAGATCGCCCAGTTGGCGCGGGCGGCGCAGGAGGGCGCGCGCGGCAAGGTGCCGCCGCGGGCGGAGGCGATGTTCCTCGCGGCGGAGGCGCGCGGGCACGCCCTGCTCGGGGACGTCACCGCCTTCGAGGCGGCGGCGGGCCGTGCCGTACGGGCCCTGGAGCAGGCCGACCCGGAGGCGGGCGACGACCCGGCGTGGATCGCCCACTTCGACCGGGCGTACCTGGCGGACGAACTGGCGCACTGCCACCGCGATCTGGGGCAGGCGGACGCCGCGGCCCGGGCGGCGGAGGAGTCGGTCGCCGGGCATCCGGAGACGCGGGTGCGGCGGCGCGCGATCGGCCTGGCCCTGCTGGCATCCGCGCGGGTCCAGCAGCGCGAGGTGGAGCAGGCGTGCCGGACGGGGACCCGGGCACTCGAACTCCTGGGCACCCTGCGGTCGTCGCGGGGCGCCGAGTACCTGGAGGACCTGAGGGAGCGCCTTGAGCCGTACGCGGGAGAGGCGGTGGTGCGGGAGTTCGGGGCGCGGATGGATCTCGCGGCGGCGTAGCGGCGGGGCCGGCGGCGGGGTCCGCCGGGTGAAGGAAGGTTGTGTAACCGGGCTCACACGTGTGTGCGGAGCCCTGGGCGCACCCGGTAGCGTGAGCCGACGATTCCGTAGGTTTATCAGTAGGAGTCCCGGTGACGCAGAACGGACAGGGTCCGGAACCGCAGTACCCGGCGGTGCCCCCCGCGCACGACGGTGCCCATGGGGGAGCGCAGCCGTGGGACGGCGGTGCCTGGGGTCCCGCCGGTGGTCAGCCGGGCGGGCAGCCGCTGCCGCCCGCGCAGCCGCTGCCCCCGGAGGCACCGCCGGGCGGCGCCGACATGCAGTCGACGCAGTACCTTCCGCCGATACCGTCGCAGCAGGTCCCGCAGGCTCCTCAGCACTTCCCCCAGCAGATGCCGCCGCAGCCCGGGTACGGCTACCCGCAGCCGGGCGTCCCCGCCGCGGCCGCCGACATGCAGGCGACCCAGTACATCGCGCCGGTCCCGGGCGGGATGCCGCCGGTGCAGGCGCAGCAGCCCGGGTACGGCTACCCGCCGCCGGCCGCCCAGGCCGCCGGGGACATGCAGGCCACGCAGTTCATCGCCCCGGTACCGCCGCAGCAGGGCGGCGGCCCGGCGACCCGGTTCCTCGGCACGGGCTCGCTCCCGCAGCAGGGGCCCGGCATGGCCGGCGCGTCGGACGCGACCCAGTACATCGCGCCCGTCGCCCCCACCGGCCCCGTACCGGGACAGGTGCCCGGTGAGCGGCAGCCGCCCGCGGAGTTCGACAGCCTCTTCCGCACCGAGACGCCGCAGGCCGCCCAGGCGCCCCGAGCCCCGCAGCGCCCGCAGCCGACCCAGAGCTACCAGCAGCCCGCCCCGCCCGCGTATCAGCAGCAGCATCAGCAGCACCCGCAGCAGGGCTACCAGCCGCCGCAGTCCCAGCCGCTGGGAGCACCTCCCGGGCCGCAGGGTCCAGGGGGCCAGTACGCCTACCAGGACGCCTACTACGACGACGGCGACGAGCCCGCGCCGCGCCGCAAGTCGCCGGTCGCGCTGATCGCCGCCGTCGTCGTCGGCTGCGCGGTCGTCGGCCTCGGCGCCGGGGCGCTGCTCAGCGGCGGGGACGAGGAGAAGGACCCCAAGGCGGGCGGCCAGAACGTCGCGGCGAGCTCCGCCGCGCCCTCGACCGACGCGGCGCCCACGGAGAAGCCGGCAGACCCGGCCGAGGCCCAGGCGCAGGAGCTGAGCAAGCTGCTCGCGACCAGCAGCAGCAGCCGCGACACGGTGATCAGCTCGGTCGAGTCGATCAAGCAGTGCAAGAACCTCGACAAGGCGGCCACCGACCTGCGGGGCGCCGCCGAGCAGCGCCGCGGCCTGGTGACCAGGCTCCAGTCGCTGTCCGTCGACAAGATCCCGGACCAGGCGGCGCTGACCGCGGCGCTCACCACCGCCTGGCAGGCGTCGGCCTCCGCCGACGACCACTACGCGGCCTGGGCCGACCAGATGAAGGCGAAGAAGGCGTGCAAGGGCGGCAAGGCCCGCTCGACCAACCAGCTGTCCGCGGCGAGCGCGAAGAGCGGCGAGGCCACCGCGGCCAAGAAGAAGGCGGCCGGGCTGTGGAACCCGACCGCCGCGAAGTACGGACTGGAGAAGCGGACCTACACCCAGCTCTGAGCGGCACCGGAGCGGCCGAAAGCCCGGCGGGCCTCACGGACCCGCCCGGCACGGCCGTCCGGAACCCGCCCGGCGCGGCCGTCCGGACGCTTCTCAGGGGGCGCTGAGGACGGTCTCGCCGACGTCGACGAAGCCGGGCTTCTGCGCGACGAGGCGGCCCTGGCGGACCACCTGGAACGTCACCTCGTGGTTGACGATCCGGGGGAAGCCCGGCGCGCCGAGCAGGTCCTCGTACTTCCAGCGCAGGGTCGGCGTCAGGCCGCCGGTGTCGATGCGCGTGCCCCGGTCGAGGGCGTGGGAGATCTGCGCGGCCGTGACCCGGTCCTTGTCGAGGGACTCGACGACCTCGCGGAGCACGGTGTAGGCGATCCAGGTGGTCTGGACGCCCGCGTCGGCCGGGTCGACCCGGTTGTCGGCGAACGCGTGCTCCTGGATGACCTTGCGCATCGGCGCCCAGCTCTTGTCGTCGGCCTCCGGGTACCAGCCGGTGACGTACGCGCCCTCGAAGGGGCTGTGGGCGCCGCCGGTGCGGTCGATCACGGGCTGGCCCACGCTGCCGAGGACCGAGGAGATGCGGACGGCGCTGTCCTTGCCGTTCCCGCCGTCGTCGCCCTTCGAGCCGTCGCCCTTCCCTCCGTCGCCGCCCTTCGAGCCCTCGCTCTCCGGGAGGCGGCGGAAGGAGTCGAAGAAGGTCTGGGTGCGCTCGCCGAGCACGGCGGTGACGCAGCCGTTCTCGCGGCCCGCCTGGTCGCGGGCCCGGTCGGCCTGCCGGGAGTACTCGGCGGCGTCCTCCACCGCCGGGATGTCCGTCGCGCTGCGGTGACTCGCCTTGCGCAGGCCCGAGTTGAGGAGTCCGGGGAGCTTGTCCCCGGCGATGGTGTCGGGCCGGACGAGCGAGACCTTGTGGCAGGACGCGGCGAGCTGCATGCCGTGCCCGGCGATGAGGGACGCCTGCCCGCCGTTGACGGGATAGGAGAGCGGGCTGGTGAACTCGTCCTCCGAGATGCCGTAGCCGCCGATGTACGGGATGCCGGCGGCCTCCAGCGGGGCCATGAAGGCGCGCCCGTTCTGGCTGTACGAGCCGACGACCGCGACCGCGTTCTCGCGGACGGCCCGCCGGGCGCAGTCGGCGGCGCCCGCCGAGGTGTTCTGTTCGTTGCAGGTGAGGACGCGCAGTTCGTGGCCGTCGATGCCGCCCTGGGAGTTGATCCACCGCGCGTAGGTCTGCGCCATGGCGGGCATTCCGGGCATATTGGTCGCTCGGGTCTGGTCGGGAGCCCAGGTCATCACCGTGACGGGCTCCCTGGAGCCCCCCGTGGCCCCAGGGAGCACGCCGCACCCGGTGAGCAGCGACGCTCCGGTCGCCGCGGTCGTGACGTACGCGAGGAGTGAGGTCAGTCGCCTACCGGTCATGGGCATGCACATTTCCGCCTCACGGGTAACGCGGGAGTGAGCACGGTTCAACGATGGGTGACGTCAAGGTGAATTACGGGGGTCGAGGCCGAATGAGGAGGGGGCGAGTCCGCTTATCCCGCAAGGGAACGTACGATCGAAACGTGTCCAGTCCAGTCTCCGGTTCGGTTAACTCTTCCCGTCGCGGCCGTCGCTCCTCCACCATGGGCGGCATGCCGCTCAACGACTTGCCGTGGTGGCGCTGGCGCATCAACGTGCGCTCGGCGCTGCACATGCTCTCCGACCCCGGGTTCCACGAGACGACCTGGCTGGCCGGCCTGGACGGGTACGGCGACGTCACCGACGCCGTCTACCGCCTGGTCGAGGACACCTGGCTCGACAACTGGTCCGCCGAGAAATACGTCGGCGCCATCTTCCGGGACACCGGCGAGGCCGCCCTCGTCGACGTCGCCGTCCTCCGGGTGCTGCGCATCATGCACCAGGTGGGACCCGACGCCCCCGTCTCCGCCTACCTCGAACACCACGGCTGGCCCGAAGCCGTACGCGCCGCCCGCGAGGCACACGTACGGATGGCGCACGCCGACGGGGACGACCCCGACGCGCCCCCGCGCCCACTCGACGTCCTCCGCATCATGACCCGGTCCTGAACCGCCGCCACCCCGCTCGCGGCCCGCTCGCACCCCGCACGCGCGCCGCTCGCGAACCGTCCCCGAACCGTTCCGCCTGACGGACAGGGACTCACCCGGCACACCCGGGTGTGGCAGGCTGACCGACATGACCGACCAGTACGTCCTCACCCTCTCCTGCCCCGACAAGCAGGGCATCGTGCACGCCGTGTCGAGCTATCTCTTCATCACCGGGTGCAACATCGAGGACAGCCAGCAGTTCGGAGACCGGGACACGGGCCTGTTCTTCATGCGGGTCCACTTCTCCGCCGAAGCGCTCGTGAACGTGGACAAGCTGCGGGCGAGCTTCGCGGCGGTCGGCGACTCCTACGCCATGGACTGGCAGATCAACCGCGCCGACCAGCGCATGCGCGTCGTGCTCATGGTCTCCAAGTTCGGGCACTGCCTCAACGACCTGCTGTTCCGCTCCCGGATCGGCGCGCTGCCCGTCGAGATCGTCGCCGTCGTCTCCAACCACACCGACTTCGCCGAACTCGTCGGTTCCTACGGGCTGCCCTTCCGGCACATCCCCGTCACCAAGGACACCAAGGCCGACGCCGAGGCCGAGCTCCTCGAACTCGTCCGCGAACAGAACGTCGAGCTCGTCGTCCTCGCCCGCTACATGCAGGTCCTCTCCGACGACCTCTGCAAGCAGCTGTCCGGTCGGATCATCAACATCCACCACTCCTTCCTCCCCAGCTTCAAGGGCGCCAAGCCGTACCACCAGGCCCACACCCGAGGCGTCAAGCTCATCGGCGCCACCGCGCACTACGTCACCGCCGACCTCGACGAAGGACCGATCATCGAGCAGGAGGTCGAGCGGGTCGGCCACGAGGTGACCCCCGACCAGCTCGTCGCGATCGGCCGCGACGTCGAGTGCCAGGCGCTCGCCCGTGCCGTCAAATGGCACGCCGAACGCCGCATCCTCCTCAACGGCCGCCGCACCGTCGTCTTCGCCTGACCCCCCCCGCCGTGTGGGCAATCGTCCCCTGGGGCGGGACGGGTGGGCACACGGGACGGCGCCCTCGGCGGCGCCTCCGCCCCTTGTATGCGGTCGACGATCAGCGGCGTTCGTAGGACGTGAAGGGCTTGCTCGGTGACCGGTACGACTCGTAGCGGGTGCCGATGAGCCGGTCCTCGTACACGAAGACCGTGTCCACCGGATCGTCTCCCTCGGGGAAACCGCGGACTTCGCGCTGCTCGCCCGTGGCGCCGTCGAGGACCCGCAGGCTGTACGTGTAACCAGGGTCACCGAAGAGGGGCGTTTCGCGGCGTGAGGTGAGGACGGTGATCTTCCCGTCCCGGGGAATGATGTGGTAGCCGGTGTCGCCGTCGAGGCGGTCGTCGTCCACGGTGCCGCCCCAGACCGGCTCTCCGGTGGCCAGGTCGAACGCGGTGAGGCGGAGGGGGTCGACACGGCTGTTCCTCACCCGGTGGAGGGGCAAGGCGTAGAGCCTGCTGTCGTCCGCCGCCGCCGTGAGTCGTTCGGAGGGCTTGATCTCGCCGTAGGGGCCGCTGAAATCGATCGGCGGGTTCGGGCGGCCGTTCCTGCCGAAGGAGAAGTAGGCCCCGGAGTCGGAGTCGCCCGTTGCCGAGGCGGCCACGACCACCGGGTCGGCCGAGACGAAGTCCGCACGAGCGTCCCAGCGGACGGTGCTCCGGTTCCCGAGGGGGGCGGACCACAGGAGCGCGCCGGTGGCCGGGGCGAAGGTGGCGACGAAGAGTTCGGCGTCGCTCGGGAGCCTGTCGCCCAGGAGGTACTCGGTGCCGCCGCACGCGAGGAGGGCGGTGACCTGGCGCTCGGCCACCGCGGTCGTACCCGGCACGCAGCCCTTGGGGAGGGCCGCCTTCCAGCGGGCCTTCCCCGTGCGCACGTCCACGGCCTGCAGGTCGTCTCCCCGGAGGAGCACGGCGATGCCGCTGCCGGCGGACACCGTGGAGGACTGCAGGCGGGTCGCCCAGGGATCGAGGGCGGGAAGAGGGGTGTGCCAGATCTCGCGGCCGTTGTTCATGTCGATCGCGACGACGTCGGCGCAGGCATTGCCCTTGGCCGGGGCGGAAGTGCCGTCCCCGTCGCGGGTGAGGACCAGGACCGAGCTGCCAGTGTCGGCGGCGACGTGGCAGACCGCCGAGCGGCCAGGCGGCACGTACTCCCAGCTCCGTTTGCCGGTACGGGCGTCGTACCCGCGCACCGCGTCGAAGCGGCTGCGGACCAGGGTGTCCCCGGACAGCCAGGCCCCGTTGCCCTGCTGTTCGGCCTTGCGCTCCGCAGGGGTGTCCCAGACGACGCCCAAGTCCTCGGCCTCGGAGGAGCATCCGGCGGTGAGTGCGCAAAGGGCGACCAGGACCGCCACCGTCGCGGACCGGGTGCGCCTGGTCCCTCTGCCGGACGGCACGTCGTTCACCTGCGCGGTCATGTCTGCTTCCCCCCGTGCGTGTCGCCGCAGACGGTCCACAGGACCTCCCGCGTTCCTCGGCGGCGATCATCATAGGGAGCCGGTTCGCCTGGGCGGAAGACGGTGGGCGTGGGCCACGACGAGGGGGCGGCGGCCCCGGGGAGGGGTCAGAGGCGGCTGAGGGAGGCGGCGGCGGAGAGGACGTCGCGGATGGCTTCGCGGTCGCCGTCCTGGCCGGCGGCGGCTTCCTCGGGGGAGATGTGACCGGCGACGAGCTGGCAGAACTCGACGCCGTCCATGGCGACCTGGGCGACGGCGTGGTCGGGGGAGCCGACGGCGGCGGGCGAGTCGAGCGCGATGTACCAGTGGCCGCCGCCCGCGCCTTCGACTTCGAGGTGGAGGGAGCGGCCGGGCGCGCCCGCGGTGACGAGCCCGCGGGCGGGGGCGGCGAGACCGGTGCGGCGGCGGCCGGCGAGGGCGGCGGGCAGCAGCCGGGCCGCGAGGTCGATCATGTCGTGGAGATGGGCGCCGCTGGGCGGGGGGTACGGGTAGGCGACCGCGTTGGCGATGTCGTCCGCGTGCACCCAGCACTCGAAGGCCCGTTCCAGGAGCGAGTCGCGCAGCGGCAGGGCGAAGTCCTTGTAGGTGACGGTGAGGTCGGCGACTCCGCGCCCGGCGAAGGAGACCGTGCGGATGAGGGTGTGGCTCTGCTCGCGCCAGGGCCCGCGCAGGGCCCGGTTGGGCGGCCGGTCGAGCCCCGACCAGAACGCCTCGGTCCGTTCGGCCGGGGACAGTTCGGGTACTCCGGTGCCCAGCGGGTCCTCCAGGCCGAGCGCGGCCGAGACCAGGCCGTCGACGGCGAGGAGGTGGCCGATGACCCCGGCGACGGTGGCCTTGCGCCGGACGACCCGGTCCTCCTCGTACCACTTGAGCCGTACCGGCGCGTGCCATTCGGATTCGCCGATGTCCCGCAGGAGTGCGTCGAGCCGGGCGGTCTCGGCGTCGTACGGCGTGACCCAGCCGGGGACGGGGATGCGGGCGGGCCGGCGGCCGAGGCAGTTCTCCAGGACCCGGGAGCGGAGCAGCGGGTCGAGGTCGAGGTCGCGGTCCTTGTGGAGGAGCGCGACGGCGTCGCGGAGCCGCAGTGCCTCGTCGGCACAGGGCGCGCAGGCGGTGAGGTGGTCCTCGACGGCCTGCGTCTCGCCGCCGGAGCACGCGGAGAGTGCCCACGCCCCGAGGAGGGACTTGAGCACGGCGTGGCTGAGGACGGGCACGTCGGGTTCGTCGGGCTCGTCGCCCGGCCCGGACGGCGTCCCCGTCAGGTCGGCGTGGTCGTCGGCGGCCTGACGCGGCCCCGGTATCCAGGGGGCGCGTGCGACGTCGTCCGCGTCGTCGTTCGCCTCGGTCACAGCGCCGGTCCGTATCCGGGCGGAGAGGAGCCGCCGTGGGGCCGGGTGTTCGCGGTGGAGAGGAGCTGGAGGCCGAGCCGGAGGCGCCGGCGGGCCTCGTCGTCGGTGACGCCGAGGTCGGCGGCGGTCTGCCGGTAGTCGCGCCGCTGGAAGTAGGCGAGTTCGAGGGCGGCCCGCAGCGGGGCGGGCATGGAGGTCACGATGTAGTCGGCGCGGGCGGCGACGTTGGCCCGGCGCACTTTCTGTTCCAGCTCTTCGGCGGAGCCGACGCCGGTCTCCGCGTAGGCCGTGGCCTCGGCCTGCCGCAGCCGGTGGACGGCCTGCCGCTGGGTCAGCCGGGCTACCCAGGAGCGCATGTTGCCCTGCTTGGGGTCGTAGGCGTCGGGGTTCTCCCAGATGTAGCCGAAGACCTCGCGGGTGACCTGGTCGGCCGCCGCGTCGTCGTCGAGGACGCGGTGGGCGAGGCTGTGCACCAGGGCGGCGAACCGGTCGTAGAGCTCGCCGAGCGCGGCGGCTTCGCCGCGGGCGAGCCGCTGCTGCATCTTGCGGTCCCAGCGCGGTGGTGTGTCCATCGCCATCCGACGTTCCGCCCCTCCCGGTTCCCGGTCCCTCCCTGTTTCTTCTCCAACGTAGTGCGCGGAGCCGACGACGCACGCCTGTTTGCCGCAAGTGCGCCCTTGACGCGGGCCTGGATGGTAAGGAACGCGTCATCCCTCGCCTCGCGGGTTTCGGCCCGGCCCGGTGGGGCAGGCGGCGTCCGTGACAGCGATCGAGGTCGACGAGGACGAGTACGGCTCCTGGACGGTTCTGCGGGTCCGGGGTGAACTGGACCTGGTCACCTCCCCCCGGATACGCCGCGGCGTCCACGACGCCGTCGCGGTCGGCCGCCACGACCTGGTGGTCGACCTGTCGGGTGTGCGGTTCTGCGACTCCAGCGGTGTCGGCGTCCTGATCGCGGCCCGCCGGCTGCTGCGTTCCTGCGGCGGCAGTCTGCGCCTGATCCTCCCCGGCGAGGCGGCCGGAGCCGGCGCCGGGGCCGACGGCGGCGTGGTCGTCGGCGCCGGGGACGCGCACGTCGACCGGGTGCTGTCCGCCCTCGGCGTCCGGCGCCTCTTCGAGGTGTACGGGGACGTGGACGAGGCGCTCACCGGGGAGCGGGCCCGAACCGCTCCCTGAGCTGGTACTTGAGGACCTTGCGCAGGGTCTCGTTGCGGGGGAGGGCCTCCACCAGTTCCAGCTGTTCCGGCAGTTTGTGGACGGAGAGGCCCGCCTCCCGCAGGAAGGCCGTGACCGCGGGGAGGGTCAGCGGGGCGGCGCCGGGCGGCTGCTCGACGACGGCGCAGACGCGTTCGCCGCGTTCGGTGTCCGGGAGCCCTATGACGGCCGCGTCGCCGACGTCCGGATGGCGGTGGAGGAGGTCCTCGACCTCCTTGGCCGAGATGTTCTCTCCCTTTCGGATGATGATGTCCTTGATCCGGCCGGTGAGGACGAGGTGGCCGGTCGGGGTCAGGTGGCCGACGTCGCCGGTGATCAGGAATCCGTCGTCGTCGAAGGCGGCCGCGGTCTGCGCCGGGTCGAGATAGCCCCGGCAGACGGCTTCGCCGCGGAGGCGGACCTCGCCGCCGTCGGTGATCCGGATCTCCATGCCGGCGGGCGGGCGGCCCTCGGTGGTGGCGAGGTGGTCGGTGGTGTCGTCGGGCGCGCCCATGGTGATCATGGGGACCTCGGTCATGCCGTAGCCGTGGGTGAGCTGGCAGCCCAGCTCCCTGCGTACGGCGTGGTAGATCTCCGGGGGTTTGGGCGCGCCGCCGCCCGCGAGCAGCCGCAGGGTGGGGATGACGGGCTTGTCGGGCTGTTTGCGCTGTTCGGTGAGGAACATGGAGTAGAAGGCGGTGGAGCCGCCGGCCACGGTCACGCCGTGCCGGTTGTACTCGTCGAGGGCGTCGGGCAGCGCGAACTGTTCGAACATCACGGCGGGGAACCCGTACAGCAGGAGCATCACCGTGTAGTCGGGTCCGGCGATGTGCGCGTACGGGAAGGCCATCGAGCCGACGTCCGCCTCGGTGAGCTTCAGCGCGTGGGCGAGGCAGGAGCCGCCGGCGAGGAGGGAGCGGTCGGTGTGCAGGACGCCCTTGGGGTCGGAGGTGGTGCCGGAGGTCCAGTAGATCCAGCGGACGTCGGTGCCGGAGGCGGGCGGCGGGGGCAGGACGGCGGGGTCGCCGTCGGGCAGGTCCTCGTACGCCTCGAAGATCCCGCGCGCGCCGAGCCTCGCGGCCATCTCCGTGTGGTCGAATCCGCGCCAGACTCCGGGGACGGCGAAGAACTCGGCCCGTGACTCGCGCAGCGCGAAGCCCACCTCCTTGTCCCGGTAGAAGGGGATCACCGGCGTCTGTACGGCCCCGAGGCGGGCGAGCGCGAAGGAGAGCACGGCGGTCTCGATGCGGGTGGGCAGCTGCCAGCAGACGACGGTGCCGGCGCGGACGCCCTTGGCGTACAGCCCGGCCGCGCACCGTTCGGCGCGCTCGCGCAGGCCCCCGAAGGTGAGGACGCGGTCGCCCTGGAGCAGGACGGGCCGTTCGGGGGTGAGGTCGGCGCGGCGTTCGACGAGTTCCCAGAGCGTGCGGGACTCGCCCAGGGCGTGTGCGGTCTCGTTCATCCGGTACTCCTCTTGGCTGACGTTCCGTCAGATAGTGCGGTGAGCGTAGAGGTCCGGCGCTTGTCGGTCCAGGGGTGCGGGGCTAGCCTGGCCCCATCAGATCTGACGGGTCATCAGAAATGGGAGAGGCTCCATGACGGAACTGCCCCGCATCATCAGCGTCGACGACCACGTGATCGAGCCGGCCCACCTCTTCGAGACCTGGCTCCCGAAGAAGTACCGCGACCGCGGCCCCCGGCCCCTCACCGCCGGCATCGGCGAGCTCGCCTACGTCGCCGGCAAGTACCAGATCACGATGGACCCCGACGGGCCGCCCACCGACTGGTGGATCTACGAGGACCTCAAGTTCCCGTACAAGCGCAACATCGCCGCCGTCGGCTTCGACCGCGACGACATGACCCTGGAGGGCATCACCAGGGAGGAGATGCGCCGCGGCTGCTGGGACCCGGCCGCCCGCCTGAAGGACATGGACCTCAACCACGTCGAGGCGTCCCTCTGCTTCCCCACCTTCCCCCGCTTCTGCGGCCAGACCTTCGCCGAGGCGCACGACAAGGAGGTCGCCCTCGCCTGCGTCCGCGCCTACAACGACTGGATGGTCGAGGAATGGTGCGGGGACAGCGGCGGCCGCCTCATCCCGCTCTGCATCATCCCCCTGTGGGACATCGACCTCGCGGTCGCGGAGATCCGGCGCAACGCCGCCCGCGGCGTCAAGGCCGTCACCTTCTCCGAGATCCCCACCCACCTCGGACTCCCCTCGATCCACTCCGGCTACTGGGACCCCTTCTTCGCCGTCTGCCAGGAGACGGGCACGGTCGTCAACATGCACATCGGCTCCAGCAGCCAGATGCCCGCCGCCTCCCCCGACGCCCCGCCCGCCGTCCAGGCGTCCCTCAGCTTCAACAACGCCATGGCCTCGATGATGGACTTCCTCTTCAGCGGCGTCCTGGTGAAGTTCCCCCGGCTCAAGCTCGCCTACAGCGAGGGCCAGATGGGCTGGATCCCGTACGCCCTGGAGCGCGCCGACGACGTGTGGCAGGAGCACCGCGCCTGGGGCGGCGTCCGCGACCTGATCCCCGAGCCCCCGTCCACGTACTACTACCGGCAGATCTTCTGCTGCTTCTTCCGCGACAAGCACGGCATCGCCTCGCTCGACGTCGTCGGCCGCGACAACGCCACCTTCGAGACCGACTACCCGCACGTCGACTCGACCTTCCCGCACACCAAGGACGTCGCCCTCGACCACGTCCGGGGCCTCGACGACGAGACCGTCTACAAGCTCATGCGCGGCAACGCCATCCGCATGCTGGACCTGGGCATCGTCTGATGGACCTCTCCTGCACCGACGAGGAGGAGGAGTTCCGCGCCCGGCTGCGGGAGTGGCTCACCCGGGAACTGCCGGGACTCCCGCCGAAACCCGACCCGCTGGACTGGCCGGCCCGGCGGGCCTACGACTGCGGCTGGCAGCGCAGGCTGTACGACGCCGGATACGCCGACGTCCACTGGGACGCGTCCCCCACCCAGCGGCTCATCTTCCTGGAGGAGACCGAACGCGCCGGGGCGCCCTACGTCGGCGCCAACTTCGTCGGCCTCCTCCACGCCGGACCGACCATCGCCGCCGAGGGCACCGCCGCGCAGCGCGAGCGCTGGCTGCCGTCGATCCTCCGCGGCGACCAGGTCTGGTGCCAGGGCTTCTCCGAACCCGACGCCGGCTCCGACCTCGCCTCCCTCCGCACCCGGGCGGTACGGGACGGGGACGCCTACGTCGTCACCGGACAGAAGATCTGGACCTCCCACGCCGAGGTCGCCGACTGGTGCGAACTCCTCGTCCGCACCGACCCGGACGCCCCCTCCAAGCACCGGGGCATCACCTGGCTGGCGATGCCCATGGACGCGCCGGGCATCACCGTACGGCCGCTGCGCACCCTCGCGGGCTCCACCGAGTTCGCCGAGGTCTTCCTCGACGAGGTGCGCGTCCCCGTCGGGAACCGGGTCGGCGCCGAGAACGACGGCTGGCGGGTGACCATGGTGACCCTCTCCTTCGAACGCGGCACCGCCTTCGTCGGCGAGGTCGTCGCCTGCCGCCGCCTCCTCGGCGAACTCGCCCGCGCCGCGCGGAAGAACGGCACCTGGGACGACCCGGCCCTGCGCCGCCGCCTCGGCCGGCTGTCCGCCCAGTTCCAGGCCCTGTGGCGGCTCACCCAGGCCAACGTCAGCGAGGCCCAGGCCACGGGCGGCGTCCCCGGCGCGGGCGGCTCGGTCTTCAAGCTCCACTACTCCCACGCCCGCCAGGAGCTGTACGAGGCCGCCGCCACCGTCCTCGGCCCGGACGCGCTCGACCTCGGCCGCGACTGGACCCTCGACCGGCTGTCCTCGCTCTCGTACACCATCGCCGCCGGCACCTCCCAGATCCAGCGCAACATCGTCGCCGAGCGCATCCTCGGCCTGCCGAAGGGCCGGTGACCCCCGCCATGGACTTCCGACTCACCGACGACCAGCGGGCGCTGCGCAGGGGCGTACGGGAACTGCTCGAAGGCCGCTTCGGCCGGGAGGCGCTGCGGGCGGCCGTCGACTCCGGCCGTCTCGACCGCGGCCTGTGGCGGGAGCTCGGCGACGCCGGGTTCTTCGCGCTGCGGCTCCCCGAGGCGGACGGCGGGGTGGGGCTCGGACTCCCCGAGGCGGTGCTCGTCTTCGAGGAGGCGGGAAGGGTGCTGCTGCCGGGGCCGCTGGTGGCGACGCATCTGGCGGCGGGTTCGGTGCCGGGGGCGGCGGAGGGGGCCGTCGTGGTCACCGACGCCTCGGAGGGGCTCGTCCCCTGGCTGGACGAGGCGGACGTGGTGCTGGGGGACGTGGCGGGCGCCGTGCCGGTGCGGTCGGTGGATCCGCTGACGCCGCTGCACCGGGTGCCGGACGGCGGGGGCGCGGGTGGAGGGGGCGCGGACGGCGCGGGCGCGGACGATCCCGTCGCCGTCCTCCTCACCGCCGCCGAGCAGGTCGGGAGCGCCGACAGGACCACCGCGGCGGCGGTGGCGTACGCCCGGGAGCGCGAGCAGTTCGGTCAGGTGATCGGGGGGTTCCAGGCGGTGAAGCACCTCTGCGCGGGGATGCTCGTGCGGACGGAGCTCGCGCGGGCGGCCGTGTGGGCGGCGTCCGTCACCGGCGACCCGGTCGAGATCGCCGGGGCCAAGCTCCTCGCCGACGAGGCCGCGACGGACAACGCCCGTGACTGCCTCCAGGTGCACGGCGGCATGGGTTTCACCTGGGAGGCGGACGTCCATCTCCACCTCAAACGGGCCTGGGTGCGGGCCCGGCTGCGGCTGCCCGCCGCGCGGGCGGAGGAGGCGGTCGCCGCCGCTCTGTGACCGGAGTCGTAGCGCTGCGCGTTCGCGGTGTCACGGAATGTCGATACCGGGTTGTGTCCTTCGGCGGGGCCGTCACGGCCCGGAGTCGGCCTCCGGCTCCGGTACTCTCCGTGGGATGCGCGTGCTTGTTGGCCCGGTTCGTCCCGGTGTCGCCCCTGGGGCGGCCCCGTGTCCGGGAATGCCCGCCGCTCGCGCTCGGCGTTCGACTGCCCGCAGCGTGCGTCGCACAGTATGGACCATGCGTACTCCTTCGCGCTGGAATATGCCCGAAGCGCTTGTTGCGGTGACTGTACGTCAACCATGCTGTCCCACAAGGGAATCACGTTCCGTGAAGGTGTGTCCGCCGGTTCGGATGGTGTGAGCGGTGCAGGTGCTTCAGGTGCAGTTGGAGGTCGGGCCCGACCCGGCCGAAGTGGGGCGGGCCCGAAGGTGGGCGCGGTCGAGGCTCGCCGGTTCCGGCATAGGGGACGACGAGCCGCTGGCCGACACGCTGGTGCTGATCATCTCGGAGCTCGTGACCAACGCCGTGGTGCACACCGGCTGCCCCGCCGTGCTGCGGATGCTCTTCGTGGCGGAGGGCGGAGTGCGGGTCGAGGTCGCCGACACGAGCGACCGCCCGCCGCGGCCCCGGCGCGCGCAGGGCGACGACACCAACGGGCGCGGCCTGGAGCTGGTGGACGGTCTCGCCGACCGGTGGGGCTGGCAGCCCGAAGGGGCCGGGAAGAGCATCTGGTGCGAGGTGGACCGGGCCCCGGTGGCTCCCGCGCACGCGCAGGGCGCGGTGTCGCCCGGTCGGGTGCACTGTTGACGGTTCGTGGCGTTTTGCCCACTCTGGTGTGAGCGATTCGTGGCGAGGGGAGCCGAGGGCCGTGGGCCCTCGGCGTGTGCGGGTCGTGGCCGGGTGGCGGCGGCCGTGCCGTGCTCGGGGCGCGCGCGAGCGCGCCGCCGCCCGCCAACAGGCGCGTCAGAGGATCGCGACCGGGGCCACCGGTGTGCCCGTGCCGCCGACGAAGGGCTCCGGCATGGCGGAGAGCAGGAACGCGTAGCGCCGCTCTTGTGCACAGGCTGTGGACAGAGATTCGAGATTCCAGTTCTGCCCCTGGAGCATCCCCATCTCGACCAGGTGGAGGGCGTGCACCGGCAGCCACAGGTCGTCGATCTCCGGCGGGAAGATCTCGAAGGTGAGCGTGTCGTTGGCGACGGCCGCGACGTCGTGGGCGTGGAACCACTCCGGTGTGCGCACCGAGAGCCCCGGTGACGGGAAGGCGTACCCGTGCTTGTCCCCTGCCAGGTACACCTGCATCTGACCCGTCCGTACGAGCACGATGTCGCCGGCCCGGACCGTGACCCCGCCGAACTCGGCCGCCTCGTCGAGGTCCTCCGGGGTGACGGCGTGGTCGCCGGGCAGCCGGTCCACGCCCTTCGCGGCGGCGACGTCCAGGAGGACGCCGCGGCTCACCAGGTGGCGGGCGGTGTGGATGCCGCTGAACTCGGAGCGGCCGTGCGCGGTGATGGTGGTGGCGGGGCGGCCGTTGTAGATGCGGCCCGAGTGCGAGGCGTGGGTCAGGGCGTCCCAGTGGGTGCCGGCCTGGAGGCCCAGGGTCACGGCGTCGTCGCTGGTGGCGACCGTGCCGGGGCCGAAGAGCTCCTGGTTGACCTGGACCATGACGTGGAGCGGGTTCACCCGGCCGGGGATCATTCCGGTCTGCACGCCGTCCTGCTTGAGGTCGACGGCGAGCGGGACGCGGAGGCCGGTGCGGACGGTGGCGACGGCCTCGCGCACGACCTCGTCGGTGACGAGGTTCAGTGTGCCGATCTCGTCGTCACGGCCCCAACGGCCCCAGTTGTTGACGCGCTTGGCGATCTCGTGAAATGCGGCGGGGAGAGACATCGGGGCCTCCGGGGTCTTGTTTTCCGGTATCTGACGGACCGTAGAATCCTGACGACGCATGAATCTAACGGACCGTCAGAAATTGCGGGAAGGGGCCGGGCGTGGGGAACTTCTTGGCTGGCAAGGTCGTCGCCGTGACGGGCGCGGGGCGGGGCATCGGCCGCGCGGTCGCCCTCGCGTGCGCGGCGGAGGGCGCGAAGGTCGTCGTCAACGACTACGGGGTGTCGATCGAGGGCGGCGAACCGACCTCCGAGATCGCCCTCGCCGTGGTGAAGGAGATCGAGGCGGCGGGCGGCTCCGCCGTCGCCGTCGCCGACGACATCTCGACCATGGCGGGCGGGCAGCGGATCGTCGACGTCGCCCTCGCCGAGTACGGGCGCGTCGACGGGGTCGTCTGCGTCGCCGGCATCCTCCGCGAACGGATGCTCTTCAACATGTCCGAGGAGGAGTGGGACCCCGTCGTCGCCACCCACCTCAAGGGCACCTTCACCGTCTTCCGGGCCGCGTCGGCGGTCATGCGCAAGCAGGGCACCGGCACCCTCGTCGGCTTCACCAGCGGCAACCACCAGGGGTCCGTCGCCCAGGCCAACTACTCCGCCGCCAAGGGCGGGATCATCTCCCTGGTCCGCTCGGCCGCGCTCGGACTCCACAAGTACGGCGTCACCGCGAACGCCGTCGCACCGGTCGCCCGGACCCGCATGTCCGCCAACGTCCCCATGGAACTCAAGGAGATCGGCGAGCCGGAGGACGTCGCCGCACTCGTCGTCTACCTCCTCTCCGAGCGGGCCCGCGCCGAGAAGATCACCGGCCAGGTCTACACGATCGCCGGCCCCAAGATCGCCGTCTGGGCCCAGCCCAGGGAGCTGCGCGCCGGTTACGCGGAGGGCGGCGCGTGGACCCCGGAGCGGATCGCGGACTTCCTCCCCGGGACGGTGGGGACCGACCCGATGCCCATGCTCGCCCGCCTGGAGGAGATGGCGCGGGCCGCCGCGGCGGGCGACCGGCCCAACGCCGCCAAGGAGGAGGGGTCATGAGAGGTGTCGTGTTCGACGGGAAGCAGGTCCAGGTCGTCGACGACCTGGAGGTGCGCGACCCCGGGCCCGGTGAGGTGCTCGTCGGCATCGCCGCCGCCGGGCTCTGCCACAGCGACCTGTCCGTCGTCGACGGGACGATCCCGTTCCCGCCGCCCGTCGTCCTCGGCCACGAGGGCGCCGGTGTCGTCGAGGCCGTCGGCCCCGGGGTGAGGCACGTCGTCCCCGGCGACCACGTGGCCCTGTCCACGCTGGCGAACTGCGGGGCGTGCGCGGACTGCGACCGGGGCCGGCCCACCATGTGCCGCAAGGCGATCGGGATGCCGGGGCAGCCGTTCTCGCGCGACGGGCAGCCGCTCTACCAGTTCGCCTCGAACTCCTCCTTCGCGGAACGGACCGTGGTCAAGGCCGTCCAGGCCGTGAAGATCCCGAAGGACATCCCGCTCACCTCCGCCGCCCTCATGGGCTGCGGCGTCCTCACCGGCGTCGGCGCGGTGCTCAACCGCGCGAAGGTCGGCCGCGGCGAGACGGTCGTCGTCATCGGCACCGGCGGCATCGGGCTCAACGTCATCCAGGGCGCCCGGATCGCCGGCGCCCCGACGATCGTGGCCGTCGACACCAACCCGGAGAAGGAGGCCGTGGCCCGCCGGTTCGGCGCCACGCACTTCCTCGCCTCCACCGACGGCGTACGGGAGATCCTGCCCACCGGCGCCGACCACGTCTTCGAGTGCGTCGGCCACACCGGACTCGTCCGCACCGCCGTCGACCTCCTCGACCGCCACGGCCAGGCGATCCTCCTCGGCATGACCGCGCCCAAGGCGGAGGCCACCTTCCTGCCCGCCGCGATGTTCCTGGACAAGTCGATCCTGGGCTGCCGCTACGGCTCCTCCCGCCCCCAGAAGGACATCGCCCTCTACGCCGAGCTGTACCGCTCCGGCACCCTCCTCCTCGACGAGCTGGTCACCGCCACCTACCCCGTGGAGGAGTTCGCGCGGGCCGTGGAGGACGCCGAGCGGGGGAAGGTGGCCCGGGGGGTGCTCACGTTCTGACGGGTGCGCCGGAAACGCGCTGGGCGTCAGGGGCGAACAGCCGTTACGGTCCCGACCATGTCCTACCGCGAACTGGCCACCCGACCCGTCCTCGCCTGGTCCGCCGTGATGGTCACCGGCCGGCTGCCCGTCGCCATGGCGCCGCTGGCGCTGGTGTTCCTCGTACGGGAGCGGCCCGGCGGGTACACGCTCGGAGCGGTGATCGCGGCGGCGTACGTGCTCGGGGAGATCGTGGCGGCGCCGGTGCTCGGGATGCGGATGCGGGCGGAGAAGGCCCGGCCGCAGCTCGTGGGCGGGCTGGCGGTCGGGGCGGTGGGGTTCGCCGGGCTCGGACTGGCCCCTGGCGCGCATCCGGTGGTCCTCGCCGCCCTCGCGGTGGTGGCGGGCGCCGGACCCGCCGCCGTGCCGGGCGGATTGCGGGCGCTGCTGACCGGCATGGTCCCGGAGCGGGCCGTGACACAGGCGATGAGCATGGAGTCGGTGCTGACCTTCGGGATCTGGGCGGCGGCGCCCGCGCTCGCCACCGGGCTCGCGCTCGGCGTCGACCCGGCGGTGCCGCTGCTGCTCCAGGGCGCCCTGATGGCGCTGTCGGTGGCCGGGTTGTGGCTGCTGCCGGCCGGCTGGGCGGCCGAGCCGCCGAGCAAGGGGGCCGAGGCGCGGCGGGCCCTGCTGCGGGTGTGGCCCATCTACGTCCTCGGCGCCGGCGCGCTGACCCTGCTCGCGCTCGCCGAGCTGATCCTGCCGGCCCTCCTCGAACAGCGCGGGATCGCCATCGGCTGGGCGGGCCCGCTGCTCGCCGGGTTCTCCGTCGGTTCGGCGGTCGGGGCGTTCGTGTACGGCCTGCGGGGCGGCGGATGGCCCGGCTCGCTGCCGGTGCAGTCCGTCGTCCTGATCCTGAGCGTGTCCGCCGGGGTCGCGCTCATCGCCGTCCTGCCCGGGGCGCCGGCCATGGGCGTCGCCCTGGCGTCCTCCGGGCTGCTCATGGCCCCCGCGATGCTGACCCGCAACCTCGCGCTGCGTGAGCTGCTGCCGCCGTCCGCGCTCGCCGCCGGATACTCGGTGATGTACGCGGCCGTGGGCGCGGGTTACGCGGCCAGCGGCACGCTCGCGGGCGGCCTCCTGAAGGTGGTGGCGCCGTCCACGGCGATCCTGTGCGGGGTGGGCCTGACGGTGCTCCTGACCGTGATCGGCGCGGTGGGGGAGCGGCGGCTGTCCCGCCGCGGCGGGCCGGAGGTTCAGACGGCGTCCGCCCCCGCGCGGAAGGTGCGGCGATAGGCGGTCGGGGTCACCCCGATCGCGGTCATCAGGTGCACCCGCAGCGACTGGGCGGTGCCGAAGCCGGCGTCCCGGGCGACACGGTCGACGGGCAGGCCGGTGGACTCCAGGAGGTGCCGGGCGCGTTCGACGCGCTGCTGGGTGAGCCACTGGCCGGGGCTGACGCCGACCTCGTCGCGGAAGCGGCGGGTGAACGTCCGGACGCTCATCGACTCCTTCCCGGCGAGGTCCCTCAGCTGGATCGGCTCGTGCAGATGGGCGAGCGCCCACGCCCGCGCCGTGGTCGTGGTGTGGGTGCCGGCCTCGGGGAGGGGCCGCTCGATGTACTGGGCCTGCCCGCCGTCCCGGTGCGGCGGCACGACGGTCCTGCGGGCGACGTCGTTGGCGACGGCCGTGCCGTGGTCGCGGCGCACGATGTGCAGGCACAGGTCGATGCCGGCGGCCACGCCCGCCGAGGTGAGGACGTCGCCGTCGTCGACGAAGAGGACGTCGGCGTCGACCCGTACGGTCGGGAAGAGCCGCTGGAAGTGCTCGGCGGAGGACCAGTGGGTGGTGGCCGGGCGGCCGTCGAGGTACCCGGCGGCGGCGAGCACGTACCCGCCGGTGCAGATGGAGACCAGCCGGGTGCCGGGCCGGATGTGCGCGAGCGTGGCGGCCAGCTCCTCGGTGAGCCTGCCCTCGTCGTAGATCGGCCCGAGCTCGTACGAGGCGGGCACCACGACCGTGTCGGCGGTCGCGAGGATCTCCGGGCCGTGCTCCACGTACACCGCGAAGTCGGCGTCGGTGGGGACCGGGCCGGCGACCGGGGCGCAGGTGACGATCTCGTACAGATGCCGCCCCTCGGCGTCCTTGGCGCGCCCGAAGATGCGGTGCGGGATGCCGAGTTCGAAGGGCAGGAGCCCGGGCAGGGCGAGGACCGCGACGCGGTGCGGGGTGGGGCCGGACGGCGACGGCACGGGCCGTGCTCCCTTCGACGGAGACCGGTGGAAACGGCAGCGGTGGAATCGGCGGTGCGGGTCCGTGTGGAAAAATCAGTGGTGGTCCAGACCACTTGCTGGTAGCTCTACTTGTCCGTGACGGACAACACGTACAAGTCTGAGGCCGCCGAGCGGATTCCCGCCCCGGCCGAGCCGCCCGCACTGTGGAACCGTAACTTCCGGCTCTTCTTCGTCGCCCGCGCGGTCGCCGTCTTCGGCGAGGGCATGGTCCCGGTCGCCTTCGCCGCCGGACTCCTCGGCGCCGGGCACCCCGGCTCCACCGTCGGGTACGCGCTCGGCGGCTGGACCGCCGCCTTCGCGCTCTTCGTGCTCTTCGGCGGCGTCCTCGCCGACCGCTTCACCGCCCGCCGCATGATGATCCTCGCCGACCTCCTGAGGCTGCCCGGAGCCGCCGTCCTCGCCGTCTCCTTCACCCTCGGCAGCCCGCCGCTCTGGGCGGTGTACGCCCTCTCCGTCGCCGCCGGCATGGGAGCCGCCCTCTTCCAGCCCGGCGTCGCCTCCACGATCCCGCGCATCGCCCCCGACGTGCAGCGGGCCAACGCCGTCCTGCGGGTCGTCGAAGCCCTCATGACCATGGCCGGACCCGCCGCCGCGGGCCTGCTCGTCGCCCTGTGGAACGCGGGGGCGGTCTTCGCCGTCAACGGCGCCACGTTCGCGGTCAGCGCCCTCTGCCTCGCCCTCCTGCGCATCGCCCCGCTCCCCTCCGACTCCGCCCGCCGCGACTCCCTCGGCGCCGAACTCGCCGGCGGCTGGCGCGAGTTCCGCTCCCGCAGCTGGCTGTGGGGCGTCATATCCATCTGGACCGTGTACGGGCTGACCGTCGCCGGACCCATGGTCCCGCTCACCGCGAGCCTGGTCACCGCGGACCACGGCTCGGCCGCGTACGGCGTGATCA
Source organism: Streptomyces sp. NPDC059534 (assembly GCF_042743475.1). Taxonomy (NCBI): domain Bacteria; kingdom Bacillati; phylum Actinomycetota; class Actinomycetes; order Kitasatosporales; family Streptomycetaceae; genus Streptomyces; species Streptomyces sp. NPDC059534. The sequence continues at coordinate 260,704 of NZ_JBHWAQ010000007.1, read as the reverse complement.
TGGCCGTCAACGGCGCCGGCAGCGCCGCCGGCGGCCTGCTCGCCCTCCGGCTCCGCCCCCGCCGCCCCCTCGCCTCCGGCGCGGTCGCCCTCCTCGGCCTCCCCGTGAACCTCCTGCTGCTCGGCCTCGGCGCACCGCTCGCCCTCCTCGGCGCCGGCCAGTTCATCGGCGGCGCGGCCTTCGCCTTCTGGCTCGTCATGTGGTCCACCACCGTCCAGACCCACGTCCCGCAGGAGGACCTCAACCGCATGCACGCCTACGACGTCGCCGGCTCCCTCCTCATGATGGGCGTCGGCCGCACCCTCTCGGGGCCCGTCGCGGCCGCGGTCGGCACCGAGCAGGTCCTGCTCACCGGCGCGGGGATCGCCGTGCTCGTGGTGGCGGCGCTCCTCGTCGTACGGCCGATCAGGACCCTGACGCGGGTGTGAGGCGCCCCGGCCCCGGGGGTGGGGGCGCTGGGGCCGTGTCCCGATCCTTTGGAAAGCTGTCGTTCGGGCCAATGGTCGGGGCAGGGCCCGGACGGGATGCTCAGTGGCATGGCCCAGACAACCCAGCGCCCCGCCGGTCACGCCCCCGACCGTCCCCCCGTCCGCACCCCCCGCGTCCACCGCGCCTGGTTCGTCGCGGCGGTCACCTTCGTCACGATCATCGGCGCCGCGGCCTTCGCCTCCCTGCCGGGCCTGCTGATCGAGCCGCTGCACACCGAGTTCGACTGGTCGCGCGGCACGATCGGCTTCGCCGTCTCGGTGAACCTCGCCCTCTACGGGATCACCGCCCCCTTCGCGGCCGCCCTCATGGACCGGTTCGGCATCCGCCGGGTCGTCGCCATCGCCCTGACGATCATCTCCGCCGGTTCGCTCCTGACGGTCTGGATGACGGCGGCCTGGCAGCTCGTCCTCTACTGGGGCCTCCTCGTCGGCCTCGGCAGCGGCTCCATGGCCCTCGCCTTCGCCGCGACCGTCACCAACCGCTGGTTCGTCGGCCGCCGCGGCCTGGTGACCGGCATCCTCACCGCCGCCGGCGCCTCCGGCCAGCTGGTCTTCCTGCCGCTGCTGTCCTGGCTGGTCGAACACCACGGCTGGCGCCCCGCCGCCGTGACCGTCTCCCTCGCCGCCCTCGCCGTCGTCCCGTTCGTGTGGCTGCTGCTCCGCGACCACCCGGCGGACGTCGGCCTCGCCCCGTACGGCGGGGAGTACGCCGAGAAGCCCGCCCCCGTCGCCGGCGCCGCCCGCCGCGCCGTCACCGTCCTCCTCAAGGCGGCCCGCACCGGCCCCTTCTGGCTCCTCGCCGGCACCTTCGCGATCTGCGGCGCCTCCACCAACGGCCTGATCAAGACCCACTTCGTGCCCGCCGCCCACGACCACGGCATGCCCGTCACGGCGGCGGCCGGACTGCTCGCCGTCATCGGCGTCTTCGACGTCGTCGGCACGATCGCCTCCGGCTGGTTCACCGACCGCTTCTCGGCCCGCCGCCTCCTCGCCGTCTACTACGCCCTGCGCGGCATCTCGCTGCTCTTCCTGCCGATGCTGCTCGCACCCTCCGTCCACCCGCCGATGCTCTTCTTCATCGTCTTCTACGGCCTGGACTGGGTCGCCACCGTCCCGCCGACGATCGCCCTCTGCCGCGAGCACTACGGCGACGACTCGGCGATCGTCTTCGGCTGGGTCCTCGCCTCCCACCAGGTCGGCGCCGCCGTCGTCGCCTTCGCCGGCGGCCTCGCCCGCGACCTCTTCGGCAGCTACGACGTCGTCTGGTACGCCTCCGGCGCCCTGTGCGCCGCGGCCGCCCTGATGGCCCTGGTCATCAGGCGACCCCGGACGGAGCTGCCGTCCCTGGCAGGAGCATGATGGACCTCAGGGGGTGATCGCAGATGAGCGGTCCTGACAGCGGGCGCAGCACCGGCCGGATGCTGCGCGTCGCGGTACTCGTACTGGTCCTGGAGGCGGCCGTCACCATGGCGGCCCAGGCCGTCCTCGCCGGTTCCGACGCGGGCCCGGTCCGCTTCCTGCCCGTCTTCACGCACCCGGTTCTGGCGACGGTCGGCGTTCTCGGCCTGCTCCTCGCGGCCGTCTTCCTCGTCCTCCCCACGGTCTGGCTCAGCGAGGAACTGGAGCGCCGCCTCGGCGGCCGCGCCGACGCCTGGATCCCCGCCGTCGCCGCCCTCGCCGCGACCGTCCCCGTCCTTCCCCGCGCCCTCTCGGAGCTCACGGGACCCATGGGCGCGGTCGGCGCCTGGCTGACCGGCCTCGTGGTCCTGACGGTGGCCGCGGCGGCCACGCGGCGAGCGGGCCGCCTCCCGCGCCTCCGCGGCAAGGCGCCGGCGCCGGGCAACTGACGCGCTTGACCCGTCCTCCCTACGCGCCGTACCCGTCCCCACTTACGCGCTGAACCGCCCGAACCGCCCCCGGTGGAACAGCAGGGGATCCCCGTCCTCCGCCGCGCCCAGCGCGTCGACCCGGCCCACGACGATCAGGTGGTCGCCGCCGGTGTGGACGGCGCTGATGGTGCAGTCGATCCACGCGGGCGCGCCGGACAGCCGCGGGGAGCCGGTGGCCGGGGCCGGTGCCCACTCCACCCCCGCGAACTTGTCGGCGCCGCTCACCGCGAACGACCGGCACAGGCCGCCCTGGTCGGCCCCCAGGACGTTGACGCAGAAGGAGCCCGCGTCCGCGATCCGGGGCCAGGTGGTCGACGTGCGGGCGACCATGAAGGCGACGAGCGGCGGATCGAGGGACAGCGACGCGAACGACTGGCAGGCGAACCCGGCCGGCCCGTCCGCGCCCCGTGCCGTCACGATCGTCACCCCGCTCGCGAAGTGGCCGAGGACGCGGCGGAACTCCGCCGGGTCGACGGGTGGTCGTTCGTCCTCCCGTACCGCGCGCAGTACCGGCCGGGGCAGTGGTTCCACGGCCGTCGGCGAACCGGCCGCTCTCAGGTGTCGGACGGCGGTGGCCGCCATCCCCGCGTGTCCCATCACACCACCCATTGAAACTGACGACTCGTCAGATTGGAAGCCCCCGGCACGACGGACGGACCGCCGCCCCGGGGGCTTCCCGAGCTCACCACGACCGCCGCGCTCGTCGCCGTCACGACGGGGTGCCCCGTCCTGCGCGCCGTCACCGCCACCGACAGCTGCTTGCCGAACAGCTCCGACGGCAGCGTGTACGACGCACCCGTCGCCCCCGCGATGTCGACGCCGTCCGCCTTCCACCGGTACGCGTACGCCTCGGGCGCCGGCGACCGGAGCGGCAGGGTGCGGCATATGCACGCCACGCCCCAAGGCCCCGGTAGGACAGCTTCCGCCGCGCCCCTCGTACCGCGCGTCAGCGACCCTCGTACCGCGCCTCCCGCCGCTCCACGAAGCTCGCCACGCCCTCCTGCGCGTCTCTCGTCGCCATGTTGATCTCCTGCGCCGTCGCCTCCGCCGCGAACGCGGTGACGCGGTCGGAGTCCAGGGAGGCGTTCACGAGCTGCTTGGTGAGGGCGAGGGCGCGGGTGGGCCCCTGGGCGAGGCGTTCGGCCCACTCGCGGGCGGTCTTCTCCAGATCGGCCGCCGGGACGACCCGGTTCACCAGGCCCAGGTCCTTCGCGTCGGCCGCCCCCACCGCGTCGCCGAAGAACATCAGCTCCTTGGCGCGCTGCGGGCCGACGAGCCGGGGCAGGAGGTACGCGCCGCCGCCGTCCGGGACGAGGCCGCGCCGTACGAACACCTCGATGAAGCGCGCCGAGTCCGCCGCGATCACCAGGTCGCAGGCGAAGGCGAGGTGCGCGCCGATGCCCGCCGCGGTCCCGTTGACGGCGGCGACGACCGGCTTCTCGCAGTCCATCACCGCCCCGATGAAGCGCTGCGCGCCGAGGCGGATCATCCGGGCCACGTCCCCCGCCACCCGCTCGCCGCCGGCCGGCGCGCCGCGCAGGTCCGCGCCCGCGCAGAAGCCGCGGCCGGTGGCGGTGACGACCACCGCCCGGATGCCGGGGTCGGCCGAGGCTTCGGCGAGCAGCGAGATGATCTCCTCGCGCTGGTCCCAGGTGACGGCGTTCATCGCCTCGGGACGGTTGAGCGTGATCCAGGAGACGCCGTTCTCGACGCTGTGCAGGACATCGGCCATCGGAAAGCCTCCTAGCGGCAGACCGCCAGCGCGTCCAGGGCGACCGCGCCCTGGCCGCGCGGCAGCACCATCAGCGGGTTGATGTCGAGTTCGGCGAGGTCGCCGTCGAGTTCGAGGGCCATGCGCTGCACCCGCAGGACGACCTCGACGAGCGCGTCGACATCGGCCGGCGGGGCGCCGCGGACGCCGTCGAGGAGCGCACGCCCGCGCAGCTCGTCGAGCATGGAGCGCGCCTCGGGCTCGCCGAACGGCGGAACGCGGACGGCCGTGTCGTCGAGGACCTCGACGAGGACACCGCCGAGACCGACGGTGACGGTCGGCCCGAACAGGTCGTCGCGGGTCACCCCCACCACCATCTCGACCCCGCGGCCCACCATCTGGCAGACCAGGATGCCGTCGAGGTCGATCGACTCGAAGCGGGCGATGTCGGTCAGCTCGCGGTACGCGTCCCGCACCTGGCTCGCGGAGGTCAGACCGACCTTCACGAGACCCAGCTCCGTCTTGTGCGCCAGCTGGGCCCCCGACGCCTTCATCACCACCGGATAGCCGACGAGCCCGGCGGCCCGCACGGCCGCCGCCGCGCTCGTCACGAGCTGCTCGCGCGGCACCCGTATCCCGTACGCCCGCAGCAGCTGCTTCGCCGCGTGCTCGCTCAGCCGCCGGCCGGGCCGCATGAGGGCCTGGGCCTTGCGGAAGGACGGGGACGGGGTGCGCGGGGCCTCGTCGAAGGGGGAGCGGTAACCGGTGGTGAAGGCGTGGTGGTCGAGATACGCCTTCACGGCCCCGATGCAGTTGCCGAAGGTACGGAAGGTCGCCACGCGCGAGGAGCCCAGCAGCGTCGTGCGGTACGCCTCCTCCGTCCCGACCGGCGATCCCCACACCACGCACACCAGCTTGTCCGTCGCCTCGGCCGCGTCGACCAGGTCCTGGGCGAGCTTGTCGCTCATGGGCGGGAAGGGGCCCGTGATCGGACAGATGAGGACGCCGACCGAAGGATCCGCGAGGATCGCGTCGATGATCTTCCGGCCGCGCCAGTCGCCCACCGGATGGCCGCCGTTGTCGACCGGGTTGGCGACGTTCAGGTACTCCGGGATCCACTGGTGCAGCTCGTCCTGCTTGCCCTGCGCCAGCATGGGCAGCGTGAGCCCGGCCGCCGTAGCGAGGTCCGCGAAATGGGCGCCCGTACCGCCGGAGATCGAATAGACCACGACCCCGTCCGCGACCGGCCGGCGCGCGCGGGCGAGCAGCGTCGCCGTGTCCTGGAGCTGGTCGAGCCCGTCGACCCGGATCACCCCGAACTGGCGCATGGCCGCGTCGACGACCCGGTCGGCGCCGGTCAGCTTGCCGGTGTGCGACGCGGCGGTACGCGCCCCCGTCTCCGTCCGGCCCACCTTCACGGCCACGACGGGCACGCCGTGACGCGCCGCCCGGTCGGCGGCCAGCAGGAACGACCTGCCGTCCTTCAGCCCCTCCACGTAACAGGCGATCGCCCCCACCTCGGGCCGCCCGGCGAAGTACGAGAGGAAGTCGGCGGTCTCCAGGTCGGCCTCGTTCCCCGTCGGCGCCCAGTGCGACAGCCGCACGCCCAGCTCCTGGAGCGTGAACACCGGCCGCCCCTGGTGGCCGGACTGGGTGATCAGCGCCACGGCGGGCCCGTCGAGGTCCTCGCGGAACCGCTCGAACGCGTTCAGGTTCGTGTTGGGACCCAGCAGCCTGAGCCCCGAGCGGCGTACGGCGGCGGCGAGACGTTCCTGCGCCGCGGCCCCCGCCTCCCCCGTCTCCGCGAAACCGGAGGCGAACGCCACCGCGAACTTCACCTTCGTCTCCGCCAGCTCCTCGATCACGGGCAGCGGATCGGCCACCAGTAGGACGGCCAGGTCGACCGGCTCCGTCAGCGCGCCCACCGACGGCACACAGGCGACCCCGAACACGCTCGTACGCGTCGGGTGCACCGGCACGATCCGCGCCCCCACCCGCTCCGCCCACGCCATCAACTGCCGGGTGATCCCCGTGTTCGGCCGGCCCTCCGCGTCCGACGCCCCCACCACCGCCACCGACTCCGGCCGGAAGAACCGATCCAGATCCGGCACCTGCGCGTACAACGCCCGCCCGCTGACGTCCTTGTCGCCGGGCGCCGCCGCCATGCCGTGCACGGCCGTCCCGGGTTCCTCCCCGCAGGCGACCACTCGCGCGCGGAGATCGGTGGTGAAGGTGCCGTGAGTCGATCCGAGCATCGTTCCGCTCCACCCTTCCGCCCATGACAACTGACCTGACGCTCCATCAGATTACAGAACTGACGCCTAGTCAGGAAAGCCCTTGCGCACCTCTCTTCGCGACGGAGGCCGAGTCGCCCTGCTGTGGGCAACCGTTCACCCCCCGGAGTCCGTCCGGGAGCTGCCCCCAGGGCGGAACGGGTGGGCACAACGAACGGCGCCCCTCGCCGGGGCGGGCGGGGCAGGCCGGGGCAGGGCAGGGCAGGGCGGGGTGGGCCGGCCGGTCAGGTGGTGGTCGGGCGGGGCTTCGTCTTCGCGATGCGGCGGGCGATGCGTTCGGCGTCGAGGGCCAGCTCGCGGAACATGCCGCTGATGGGGTTGGTGAAGCCGGTGAAGTAGAGGCCGGGGGCGGAGCGGGCGCAGCGCGGCCCGTGGACGACCGGCCGACCCGCCGCGTCGAGGACGTCGAGGTGGCCGAGGAGGGGTTCGAGGGCGCGGCGGTAGCCCGTCGCGGCGATGACGGCGTCGGGGGCGATGCGGGTGCCGTCCGCGAGGAGGACCTCGCCGGCGTCGAAGCCGTCGACGGCGGCGACGATTTCGACGGTTCCGGCGCGTACGGCGTCGATGAGGCCGACGTCCTGCACCGGCACCGCGCCCTCGCGCTGGCGGGTGGCGACGCCCGTGGTCGGCCGGGGCAGGCCGTGCGCGGAGAGGTCCGGTACGGAGACGCGGCCCACCAGGTCGCCCATCCGGTCGACGAGGGCCGTCGGCAGCCGCCGGGCCAGGATGCCGGTGCGCTGGGCGGGCCAGCCGGCGGTCGTGCGGCGGACGATGTGCGGCACGGTCCGGATCGCGAGCCGGACGCGCGCGGCGCCGCCGCCGGCGAGGTCGGCGGCGATCTCGGCCCCGGTGTTCCCGGCCCCGACGACGAGGACGTCCTTGCCCTTGTAGGGCCCGGGGTTGCGGTACGCGCGCGCGTGGACGAGCCGCGCTTCACCGTCACCCGCCCCCGACTCGTCCAGCCCGGCCCCGCCCGCGTACTCGCCGAGTCCCGCCCATTCGGGTATCAGGGGCGTGTGGTTGTAGCCCGTGGCCACGACGACGGCGCGGCCGGTGAGGAGGCGGCCGCCGGTCGCGTGGAGGAGCCAGTCGGGGCCGGAGCGTTCGACGCGGAAGACCTCGACGCCGGTGACGACTTCGAGTTCGTGGTGCTCGGTGTACTTCTCGAGGTAGCGGACGACGTCGGCGCGGGCCACCCAGCGGCCGAACGAGCGGGGCATCTTGAGACCGGGGAGGGCGGAGAGGCGCCGGGTGGTGTGGAGGCGGAGCCGGTCGTAGTGGGTGCGCCAGGAGGCGCCGACTGCGTCGGACTTCTCCAGGACGACGGCGCGGACGCCCCGCGCGCCGAGGGCGGCGGCGACGGCGAGCCCGCCGGGGCCGCCCCCGATGACGTAGACGGGGTGGGCGGGCGGTTCGCCGTGCGGTGAGCGGGGGGTGGAGGCCATGAATGCTGAGCGTAATGACGTGTACACACAGTGGGTCTCGGTCAAGAGGGATTTCGGTTGCGAATCGGTCACGTACGGACCGGGAATCCCTGCCGAGCGACCCGGCGGCGGGTGAGGGTCCGCCGCCGGAGCGTGAGGGTCAGGACGGCGAGGCCGTGGGCTCGGTGGGGGCCTCGGAGGAAGGTGACGCCGTGGGCCCGGTGGGGGTGTCGGAGGGCGATGGCGCGGTGGGCGAGTCGCCGCCGGTCGTGGGCTCCGCGCTCGGCTCCGTGGTCGGCGTCGGGTTGCCGGTGCCGTCGTCTCCGGGGGAGGGGGCGACGGGCGCCTCGCTCGCGGGCAGTGGCCCCGAGTCGCCGGAGGAGGTGGTGACGCCGAGCATCAGCGCGCCGAACGCGACCACCACCGCCGTCGCCGCCCCGATCAGGAGTGCCGGCCTGGGGCGCGAGCGCGACGAGCGCGACCAGGGCGGAGGGGGCGACGAGGGGGAGGGAGGCGACGAGGGGGAAGGGGGCGACGAGGACGACCAGGGCGAGGAGGCGGCGTGAGGCGCCGTGGCGCCGTCCTGCCCGGGCTGTTCCAGGCCGTCGGCCTCGGACTTGTGCAGGGCGGGGGGAGCGGCGGGGGCGGGCGCGGTCGGCGGCGCGGCCGGAGTCGCGGGCGGGGCGGTGATCACGGGGGTGGACCCGGTGGATCTCGGTCCGCCGACCTCCGCCGCCACGATGTCGGCGGGGGGTCCGAGCCGTTCCAGGACGGTCCGGACGGCTTCGGCGTGCAGGGCGTCGGCTTCCTCCAGGCCGGCGTCGATGTGTTCGACGAGCTCCTGGCGGAGCTCCTCGCGCCGGTCGGCGGGGAGGAACACGGCCGCGTTGTCGAAGCGGCGCAGGTACTCGTCTATGGGCTGGTCTCGCCTCGAGGTCACCCGTGGCTCCCTTCACTGTTCAGGAGGTTGTCGACGGTGGTCTTGAAGGTGCCCCACTCGCCGGAGAACTCGTCCAGTGCTGCCCGGCCTGTCGCGGTCAGCGTGTAGTAGCGGCGCGGGGGGCCCGAGTCGGACTCCCTCCAGGCCGTGTCGACCCAGCCCTCTTTCCGGAGCCGTGAGAGCAGCGGGTAGATGGTGCCTTCGCTGGTCACGAGTCCGTGGGCGTCGCACAGTTCGCGCACGAGGTCGAAGGCGTATCTCTCGCCGTCGCGGAGCAGCGCCAGGACACAGAACTGCAGGATTCCCCTGCGGAGTTGACTCACCCCTGAACGCGACCCGCTCGGCAGTACCATGTGTCGCAAGGTACCTGCTGACAAACGGTTCCCGCAAGCCTCGCCGCGGCGTTCGCGCCTCTTGCGCTCCGTGCCCGCCCTGCGCTGAACTGACGTACCGTCAGATACAGCCTGTCGAGGGGACGCGTATGCAGACCGTCTGGCTCACCGGCGCCGAGTGGCTCGCCGTCCTCCGCATCGGCCTCGGCCTGTGGTGGCTGGAGAGCTGGCGCCACAAGGACAGGAAGGGCTGGTTCGAACGCGGAACCGGCATCGCCTGGGCGGCCGACGTCGCCGGCAAACACCGGTGGCCGCAGGTCAAGAAGGGCTTCGACACCGTCGTCGCCCCCCGCCCCAAGCTCATGGCGTACGTCGTGGTCTACGCCGAACTGGCCCTCGGGCTCGGCCTGGTCGCCGGGTTCCTCACGCCGGTCGCCCTCGTCGGCGGCCTTCTCCTCAACCTTCTCTATCTCGTCCTGATGATCCACGACTGGGCCGAGCAGGGGCAGAACGCGATGATGGCGCTCATCTCCCTCGTCGCGCTCTTCGCCATGTCCTGGCAGACCTGGTCACTCGACTCCGCGATCGGACTCTTCTGATGACGGCCACCCCCGACATCGACGCCTTCACCCGCCCCTACTGGGACGCCGCCGCCGAAGGCCGGCTCCTCCTCCGCCGCTGCACGGCCTGCACCCGCGCCCACCACTACCCGCGCGAGTTCTGCCCCCACTGCTGGAGCGACGACGTCCACTGGGAGCGGGCGAGCGGCCGCGCCACCCTCTACACCTGGTCCGTCGTCCACCGCAACGACCTCCCGCCGTTCGGCGACCGCGTCCCCTACGTCGCCGCCGTCGTCGACCTCCCCGAAGGCCCCCGCATGATGACCCAGGTCGTCGACGTCCCCCACGGCGACCTCCGGATCGGCATGGACCTGGAGGTCGCCTTCCGCCCGGAGGGGCCGGACGGGGAGATCGTCGTCCCCGTCTTCGGCCCGCCGGACTCAGAGGGCTGAGATGTTCCGCCAGAGCTGCTGGGTGCTGCCGAAGCCGCAGACGTAGGTCATGGCGAAGTTGCCCGCCGTCAGGCACTGCCCGCTGCTCATGTTCTTGAAGGTCCGTCCGGACGAGGTGCTGGAGGCGACCTTCCAGGACTGGGCGCTCGCGCCGTTGCAGGCGGCGGTGGTGAGGGCGGGGCCGCCGCCGGGCTGGAGGCAGCGGCCGGAGTGCCTGTTGACGAGCCGGAAGGTGCCGTTCGCGCCGGAGGAGTAGGTCCAGGCGTAATAGAAGGTCGTGCCGCCGTTGCCCTTGGAGCCGCATTCGGCCGTGGTGATGACGTCGCCGAAGCCCGCGTTGTACTCCGCCAGGCAGTTGCCGGTGTTCGCGTTCTCCAGCGAGTACGTCCCCGAGGGCGCCGGGCTGCCGGTGGACGGCGGGGGCGGCGGCGCGGGCTTCGTGGTCGTCTGCGTCGGCGGGGGAACGGGCTGGTTGGTCGTCGCACCGCCGGAACCGGAACCGGAGCCGGAGCCCGATCCGGACCCCGAGCCGGAACCCGAACCAGAGCCGGACCCGGAACCCGAGCCGCCGGGCAACGTCCCCGTGCCGCCCGCGCCGCCGCCGACCGCGCCCCCGCCCGCCGCGCCGCCCGCCGCGCCGCCGTCGGCCGGTGGCGGGACGGGAGCGCCGGGCGGGGTGGACGTCGGCGGCTTCGAGACCGGGGCCTTCGAGGACGGTGAACCGGGCGCGCTCGACGGCGGTACGGCCGCCGGCTGGGAGACGGTTACGGAGGGGGACGGGGAGGTGCTGGGGCCGGCGCCCAGGCGGCCGATCTCGTACGGGCCGAGGGCGACGGTGAGGGTGGTGCCGGTCGCGACGACGACGGGCACGGCGAGCATGACGAAGCGGTTGCGGCGCTTCCGCTGGTCGCCGCGGGCGGCCTGTCCGCCCGTCACGGCCAGCGGGTCGGGGGAGGCCGTCGCGGGCTCCTTGCCGCCCTGCGGGGTGAGCGAGGCGGTCGCGACGTCCTCGGCGGGCTCGGCCCGCTCCAGCTCCGCGAGGTGCTCGGCGGTGGGCGCCTCGGACGCGAAGGCCGCGCGCTCGCCGATCCGTTCGGCGACGGCGGCGGGCCAAGCGGCGCCGGCCGCCCGCTCCTCGGTGAGACGGACCAGGTCGTCGGCGGTCGGCCGGTCCGCGGGGTCCTTGGCCAGACACTTCTGTACGAGCTCCGCCAGCTCGGGCTCGGTCTCGGTGAGGCACCCGAAGTCGGGCTCGGCGTGGACGACCCGGTAGAGGAGGTCGGGGCCGGAACCGTCGCCGAACGGAGGGCGGCCGTTGGCCGCGTACAGGAGGAGGCTGCCGAGCGCGAAGACGTCCGCCGCGCCGCTCAGTTGGCGGTCCGCGACGGCCTGCTCGGGTGCCATGTAGGCGGGCGTCCCGATCACCATGCCGGTCTTCGTCAGCCGGCTCTGGTCGGCGGCGCGGGCCACGCCGAAGTCGATGAGGGAAAGGCCGCCGCCGGTCAGCATGACGTTGGACGGCTTGAGGTCGCGGTGCACCATGTCGGCGCCGTGCACCACCCGCAGCCCGGCCGCCGCGTCCCTGAGGAGACGCCACAGGGCGTCGCCGGTCAGCGGGCCGCCGTGGAGGCGGATCGCCTCGTTGAGCGTGATGCCGGGAATGAACTCGGTCGCGAACCACGGCGGTTTGGCCGTGCGGTCGCTGGCGAGGAGCTTGGTGTTCGCCCCCGCGGGCAGCCGGGCGAGGTTGTCGAGCTCGTGCCCGAAGTGACTCAGGAAGTCGACGTCCTCGGCGAGCACGGGAAGTACTCGCTTCACAGCCGCGAACTTCCCGGGCACGGCGCCCAGATAGACCCGCCCCATCCCCCCGGAGCCCAGCACGCCGAGCAGCCTGAACGCCCCGATGCGCCGGGGATCCCCCGGCTCCAACGGCATGGCCCCGCTGCCCTTCAGACGGTCAAAACTAGAGCCGTTCTCAAGTTCCCCCTGCATGGGCCACACCCTAGCCGAGGGTGATTGCAATCTGAACGGACGCCAAGTCCTTGTTGCCTGACTGTGGTTGAAGGGTTGGGGGTGGGAGTGGGGGGTGGCTGGTAGGGGGTGGCTGGTGGCCGGTAGTTGTCGGTCGGGGGTCGGGGGTCGGGGGCCGGTGGCCGGTGGCCGGTGGCCGGGGTTCGGTGCTTGGCGTTCGGCGTTCGGCCGTCGGGTGGTGAGGTTTCGGGGGTGGGGGTTTCCTGAGGGCTTCTGGCTCGGCCGCCCTCTTTCCGAGTGTGGCGGCCTCCACCACCGCGTCAAGGGCGAGTCGGCTTCGCCGATGGGCTGCGCCCACCCTTGACCCGGCGGCGGAGGCCGCCTTTTCACACTCGGAGGGCGGCCGGGGGGCGTGGCCACGCTTCCCGGCCCGGGGGTGGCCCGGGTCGGCTCGGCGGCCGTCGCCCCGGTGGGTGGGGTGAAGCGAGGCCGGGCATCGGTGGGGCGTGAGTTTGTGGGTGTGGCGGGGTGGGTGGGGGCTTGGTTTGCGGTCGGGGCGGGTGGGGTCGTTCCCGTTTGTTGGTGGTGCGCGGTTGTTGGATGGGGTGGTCCGGCGGCGCCAAGCGGCGACCCGCCGCCCCAGCCCACCTTCAGGCCCCGCTGGTCATTCCCGGTGGTCGCTTCCGCTGGTCACTCCCGGCGGTCACTCCTGCTGGTCACTTCCGCTGGTCACTTCCGGTGGGTGGGAGTGGGAGTGGGAGGGGAGTGGGGGTGGAGGCGGCGGTGAGGGCAGGGCAGGGGTAGAGGCAGGGCCGGGGGCGGGGGTTTCCCGCAGTAAGTCTGGCGGGAGGGGGGTGATATGCCCTCTTTAGGGTTATCTCGGGCGTGCTTGATGTCCATTGGCGGGAGTTGTGCGGGGTTAGTTGCGCTGTCGAGTCGCTGTGGACGACGTTGAATGACCAGCGGGGCCTGAAGGTGGGCCGGCGCGGCGGGTCGCCGCTTGGCCCGGCCCCGCTGCCCCGTTCAACGACCGCGTACCCCGGGCGGACCGCAAGAGGGGCCCACCCGCCCCGACCACAAACCGAGCCCCCACCCACCGGCAGGCGGGCGCACGCCGGCCCCGGACACTGCCCGGGGCCCCCGCGACCCCGGCCCCCGGACCGCCCTCCGAGAGGTCTTTCGCGTCTGGAGCCGCCGGGTCAAGGGTGGGCGCAGCCCATCGCGCAGCGACGCCGAAGGCGCCCTTGACGCGGTGGTGGAAGGCGCGACTCTCGGAAAGAGGGCGGTCCCACCAGAGGCCCGTGAGAAACGCCCACCCCAAGGACCTAGACCCGGTCCCCTACCGCCAGTGCCTCCCCAGCGGCCTCCCCGGCGGCCTCCCCGGCGGCCTCCCCGGCGGCCTCCCCGGCGGCCTCCCCGGCGGCCTCCGCCAGGATCTCCCCCGCCGCCTCCTTCAGCGTCCCGAAGTGACGGTGGGCGCCCGCGACGGGGGCCGGGCTGTTGACCGACCAGACCGTCATGCCGGCGGCCAGACCGGAGCGGACCCCGGACGGCGCGTCCTCGATGACGAGGCAGTCGGCGGGGTCCACGCCCAGCTTCTCCGCCGCGAGGAGGTACGGGACGGGGGACGGCTTGCCCTCGGTCACCGAGGCGGCGTCCACGATCAGTGGGGGGAGGGGGAGGCCGGTTCGTTCGAAGCGGCCGCGCACGCGGTGCTCGTAGTTCGAGGTGACCAGGGCCCATCGGTCGGGCGGGAGGGCGGCGAGGAGCTCGGCTGCTCCCTCGTAGGCCGCGTACGTGCCCGTGCGGACGTCCTCGTCCTCCAGTTCGTGGAGGAGGGCGAGGCAGGCGGCCGGGTCCTGGTCCGGGGCGACGGCCGCGAAGGTCTCGACGGGGCGGGTCCTGAGCGCGACGGCGTACACGTCGTCGCCGTCGAGGCCGTACCGCGCGGCCCACTCGTGCCACATGCGGCGCTGGTTGGCGACGGCGTCCATGAGGGTGCCGTCCACGTCGAAGAGAACGTGGGTGTGAGTGGGCGCGGGTGCGGGGACGGTGGCACGGTTCTCGGAGGTCACGCCCCGGATGCTACGTCGCCGTCGCATCCGGGGAGTCGTCGCCGTGGGGCCGGTCCGTCAGTGGACGGTCTGGCCGTACGAGCCGAGGCCGATGCCCGACGGGTCCATGTTGTACAGGGAGTAGTTGTACAGCGAGTAGCCCGCCTTGAAGGGGGTCTTCCAGTTGCCCGTGCCCCGGTACAGGATGAGGGACGTGGCCGTGTTGCCGTCGCTGTCGTAGGCGACGAGGTCGTTCCTGCCGTCGTTGTCGGTGTCGCCGGCGGCGACGAGGGCCTCGTACCTGCTCCAGCCGCCGCCGACGCGGATGCGGGTGTCGAACGTGCCGTTGCCCTTGCCGAGGTACATCCAGAGGACGCCGGCCTTGTCGCGGGCGACGAAGTCGCCTGCGGCGGCCCCCGCGATGTTGCCGGTGGCGGTGATCTGGTCGTAGATGTTCCAGCCCGCGCCGAGCTTCACGCGGGTGGCGTACGGGGTGCCGGTCGACCCCGTGCCCTTGTAGAGCCACATGACGCCGGTCTTGTCGGTGGCGAGGAGGTCGGGGCGGTTGTCGCCGTTGACGTCGCTGCCCGCGGTCAGCTTGTCGTAGATCTGCCAGCCGCCGCCGATCCGCTTGCGGGGCGAGAAGCCCTTGCCGGTGCCCTCGTGGAGCCAGAGGACGCCCGTCTTGTCGCGGGAGAGGAGGTCGGGGTACGGGGTGCCGGAGGCGTTGCCCGGGGTGAGGATTTGGTCGTACGCGGTCCAGCCGGAGCCGAGGGCGGAGGGCTGGAAGACGTTGGTTTCGACGGTGTTCAGGACGTGCTTGCCGTCGAACGAGTTCAGGAGACCCTGGCGGCTGCGGATGAGCAGGTCCGGGGTGCCGTTGTCGTTGAAGTCGTGCGGCCGCACCGCGCGGGTCACCGTGAAGCCGCCCGTCCGGACGACGTCCGGGCCGATGCCGTTGGCGGGCTTCGCCGTCATCGTCCAGGTGTAGTCGCCGTTGTGCGCGGGGAGACCGGCCCCGTCGCCGTTGAACGTGCCGTCCCACGTGAAGTCGAACGGCTTGTCCGCCGTGCGCGGCGCCTGCGGCAGGGAGTCCCACTGCTTGCCGGTCTCGGTGTGCCGAATGATCAGGCGCACCTTCGCGTTGTGGCGGCTGAACGTCCACGACGCCTTCAGCGAGCCGCCGTTGCGGTCGAAGTCGACCACGCCGCTCGGCGGCGCGGTCTCTGTCTTGAGGGTGAGGACCGTGGGAACGCCGGTGGTCACCCGGAGGGACGCGGCGGGCTTGCCCGTCTCGTCCGGGGTGATCCGGTAGATGCCCTCGCCCTGCGCGACCGTACCGCCCGTGACCATCAGGGAGCCGTCGGCGGACTGCGTGACGTAGGACGAGTGGTCAAGCAGGTCGACCGTCTCGCCGGTCTTCAGCGAGCGCGCGGTCAGCTTGTAGAAGGGGGTGGAGAGGGGGGACGCTCCGCCGCCGAGCGCGCCGTACACGACCCAGTCGCCCATCAGCTTCACGGTCGTGTTGTACGCCTCGCCCAGCGGCACCCGCTCGATCTCCGTGCTGCCCCGCCGGGCGACGGCGAGGGTCGCCTTCGCATAACTGGGCCACTCGATCCAGGCCATATGGGTCGGTGACACAGCCGAGGCGTCTCTCTCGATGGTGTCGTACGTCTCGACGACCGTCGCCGTCGCCACGTCCACGAGTGCCACCCGGTAACGGTCCACGCGGTCCACGCGGATGACGTACTGGACGAGGAATGTGCCCGGCGTCCCGGTCTCGAACTGCGCGTATGCGGCGCCCTCGGGCACCCCGGTCAGCTTGCGATCGACGAGCTGCCCCTGTTCGCCCTTGCTGAACATGTGCAGTTCACGACGGGAGTTCACGTAGGTGGACGTGATCAGCGTGGTGCCCGTGAAAGCGAGCGGCGAGTAGGTCCCGCCGAACGTGCTGGTGTCGAACGCCACCAGCTCGGTGCCCGTGGACATGTCGACGTACGTGTACGTGGTGCCGTCGATGCGCACGACGATGTCCGTGCCGGGATTCACCCCGTACCGCACCCCGGGCAGCCGGGTCTGGACGCCGTCCTCGTGCCGCGTCCAGGTGAAGACGCGCGTCGTGCCTTCCATGTGGGACGTCAGGAACCCGGTGGGGCCGGTGCCGTTGACCGTGGTGCCGGCCGGCATGGTGAGGGCGTTCTGCTCCGTCGTCGTACCGGGCGCCGCCTCGGCGGTGGTGCCGACGCCGGTGCCGGTGGTGGCCGCGGTCGTGGCCATGGCCGCCGGGACGGCCGAGAGCGTGCCGACGGTGACGGCGAGTGCGACGGTGACGGCGGCGGCGAGCCGGTGCCGGGACGTACGTGCTCCGGACAAAGTGAGGTTCCTCCCCCAGAGGTGCGGGCGTGGCGTTGTACGCCACCCCCGCCAATAAAAATGGGGGGTTGGAATGGTTTTCCCCCGGGTATACCGGGACGGCGGTGGTAACGGGGGCCAAAG
>NZ_JBHWAQ010000007.1:104377-244083 GCF_042743475.1 Streptomyces sp. NPDC059534 | reverse complement strand
CTCGTCAAGTCCCGCGGCGCCGACCTGGACCACCAGCTGGACCTCCTGCGGTCGGGGGCCCCCCGCCGGGGGGCGGGGCCCCCCCCCCACGCCCGCAAGACTCATGGGGAGTTCGAAAGGTTGTACCCCGGAGTCACCGGGACCGCTGGTGTCACCGGGACCACTGGCGGCCCCGGTGACACCAGTGTCATGAGACCCGTGTCACGACACCGAAGTGAACTTCGTTCCCTCGCCCGCGTACAGCGACGTCAGCGACCTCGTGAAGGGTGCCGACCACGAGCCCGTGCCCAGGAACACGTGCGTCCCCGCCGCCCCGTACGCCACGAGGTCGGGCCGCCCGTCGTTGTTGGCGTCGCCGACGCCGACGAGCTGGCTGTAACCGTTCCAGCCGCCGCCGATCCGCACCCGGCCCGCGAACGTGCCGTCGCCCTTGCCCTGGTACAGCCACAGCACGCCGGAGGCGTCCCGGGCGACGAGGTCGCCGGCCGGGCCGCCGGCGATGTTGCCGGTGGCGGCGAGCTGGTTGTAGACGCCCCAGCCGGGGCCGATCTTCGTGCGGCCCGAGTAGGGCGCGTTCCAGCCGCCCGTGCCCTTGTAGAGCCACAGGACGCCGGCGGTGTCGGTGGCGACCATGTCGGCCTTGCCGTCACCGGTCAGGTCGGAGCCCGCGGCCATCTTGTTGTAGACGCCCCAGCCCGGGCCGACCTTCACGCGGTTCGCGAACGTGCCGTCGCCCTTGCCGAGGAAGCTCCACAGCACACCGGCCGTGTCCCGGGCGAGGACGTCACCGGCGGGCGCGCCCGCGATGTTCCCCGCCGACTCGATCAGGTTGTACGTGTTCCATCCCGCACCGACCTTCACGCGCGGCTTCGCCGGCGTCACCTGACCGGCCACCGGCCAGTCGAGCGTGTCGTCCCGCCACAGCGTGCCGGACGCGTCCCGCGCCAGCAGGTCGGGCGAACCGTTGTCGGAGAAGTCGTGCGGGTTCGCCTGCCGGACCACCTTGAACGCGCCGGTCGTGTACGACGGGGCACCGATGGCGCTGGCCGACGTGAGGGTGACGTCCCACGTGTAGTCGCCGTTCGGGGCGCTGATCCCGCCCGTCAGGCCGTCCCAGGTGAGCCGCGCGGGCGCCGAGGGCAGCGCCAGCCGCTTCGCGTAGGTCTTCCCGGTCGCGGTGTGCCGCAGCCTCACGTCCATGATCACGTTGTATCGGGAGAGCCGCCACTCCATGGCCACCTGACCGCCGTTGCGGTCGAGTTGGGCCACGGCGGGGACGGTGCTGCCGAGGACCGTCGGCGAGGCCGACACACCGGGAGTGGGTCCGACCAGCGAGGCCGTCGGGTAACCCGACGCCTCGTTGACCTTGAACAGCCCCTCGCCGTCCGCCCCGGTCCCGCCCTGCACGAGGATCCCCCCGTCGGGCGCGGTGGACGTGGACGTGAAGTGGTCGAGCAGTGTCACCGTCGCGCCCGAGAGGAGGTTCTGCGCCGTCAGCGCGTGCAGCGGGTCGGGGGAGGAGGCGCTGAGTCCACCGGGCACCCCGTACAGAATCCACTCCCCGGAGAACCCGACGACGACGCCACGCGTGCCCCCGGTCACCGGGACGGTCTTGAAGGGCTTGTACTCGGTCCGCCTCTGCACGGCCACCCGCGTGACGCCGTCCACGTACTCCGTCCAGGCGAGGTACGACGGGCTGACGGCGGTGGTGACGGTGGCCGGGTCGAAGGACTCGACGACCGACTCCGGCCTCATGAAGTTGCCCAGCAGGTTCGTCAGGGCGCGGTAGTACGTCGTCTTGCCCATGGTGTCCGTCTTCGTGAACAGGACGACCACGTCGGTGCCGGAGTGTGCGACGACCTTGTAGCCCCGGGCGGACGGGAGGGGCGAGATCTGCTCCTGCTGCTGCACGCCGTTCACGCGGGTGAGCCGGTAGAGGTACTCGCCCCCGTAATTGTTGGGCACGCTCAGGTAGAGCGTCGAGCCCGCCGCACCGGCGATCGTGTAGTTCGTGCCGATCCCGATCGGTTCCACGAACGACGTGAACATGCTGACGCTCATGTCGTACAGGTAGAAACGATTCCCCTCGCGGGTGATGACCGTGTCCGAGCGGGTCGGGGCGGCGAGCGTCCCCGGAATGTCCGTCCGGCTACCGTCGGACAGCCTCGTCCACGTCAGCGCGACCCCACCCGCACCGTCGTCCTTCGAGGTGAGGAACCCGGTCGTCCCGGCGCTGACGAGCTTCTCGCCCGCCGGCAGCGTCACCGCCGCCGCGTCCTGCACCCCCGCCACCACCGTGGCCCCCGCCACCGGCGCCGTGACCAGCGTCCCGGCCGTGGCCGTCACCGCCAGGACCGCTGTCACTGCTACCGCGACCCGGCGGCTGTTGCGTATGTGCGCGTGATTCATGGTGTTACCCCCCAGGGAAACGGGCGCGATGTCAGCAACACCGCGCCCGTTACTCATGATTGCGTCATTGCAGAGGCAGCGTACGAGACGAAGGACACCCAGGTCGCGGGGGATACGGCGAGCCGGGGGCCGTGGGGGATCTTGGAGTCGCGGAGGTGGATGGTGGTGGGGTGGGCGGCGACTTCGAGGCACTCGCCGCCTTCGCCGTCGCTGTAGCTGGACTTGCGCCAGTGGTAGGCGACTTCGATGCAGTTGCCGCCCTCAGAGTCGCTGTAGCTGCTCTTGAACCAAGCCAGATCCGCGGTGTTCATCTTTCTCCCAGCAGTTTCTCGATCCACGTCAGGGACTCGCGTTTCGTGAGCGCCTGCGACCGCAGGATGCCATAGCGCTCGGTGTACTGACGGACCTCCTCCGGGTCAGTGATCAGCCGGGCGTGTCCGTAGATCTCGGTGTACGCGGCTTCGCGTCGCGCCTTTGGGGTGAGGAGGGTGAACGCACCTCCGAGGTACGGGTGTTCGTGTCGATCCTGCGGCATGATCTGGAAGTCGACCGTGCGCCTTCGCGCCACATCCAGGATGCGTCGTAGCTGGTCGCGGTGTACTTCGAGCCCGCCGAATGGGCGCAGTAGGACCGCTGCCTCCAGGACGAAGCTGATCGTCGGGGTCGGCCACTTGTCGAGGAGTACCTGCCGGGAGATCCGGTCGGCCACCCGCTTCTCTACGGTTGCCTCATCCAGCATCGGGCGGCGGTGTTCGAAGAGGTTCTGCGCGTAGGCGGGTGTCTGCAGGATGCCCGGCACCGCCTGCACCTCGTAGTAGTGCAGAGCCACCGCCGCCGCCTCCGCCTTTGCGAAGTCCTGGAACCAATCCGGATGCCGCACCCGCGACCGCGCCAACGCCTCCCGCACGTCATCCACCGCTGCAACCAGCACCCCACCCGCGTTCAGCAAGGGGTCCGCCCGCACCAAGAAGTCCGGCTGCGGGGTCCGTACCCCCCGTTCGATCGAGGAGATCAAGTCCTCGCTGCAGTGCGTGATCTCGGCCAGCTCGGCCTGGCTCAGGCCCGCGTTCTTCCGCAGCACCTTGATGATCTTTCCGAGCGCACGAAACAGGTGCGCCGTACCGTCCACTTCGGAGGGCCGTTCCGGCCGCTCCTCCTCGTTTCCCGACATCCGTACCGCCCTCTTGGCGCACCCGTACAGTGACGCAGCGTCGTCGCGTCGCTGCTGGTCAGCGTAGGGCGAGCCCGCCAGGCTCGGTGGCATGAAATCCGAAACCGCCACCCCAATCGGTGAGTTCGCGCTCCGGCTCTCGGCGACGCGCCGGGGCGCACGGCTGGCGCGGTTACTCGCCGTGCAGCAGCTTCACGAGTGGGGCGTGTCCGGCCCGGAGGGCGAGGCGGCCGAGGTGGTCGTCGCCGAGCTCGCGAACAACGCGGCCCTCCACGGCCGGGTGTCGGGGAGGGACTTCGAGGTGCGGATGGAGCTGGGCGACGATCACGTGCGGATCGAGTTGTCCGACGCGCGGGGGGGAGCGGATGCCGCTGCCCGCGCGGGAGCCGGACGAGGGCGGGTACGGGCTGCTGCTCGTGGCCGCCCTCGCGACGGCGTGGGGGGTGAAGGACCGGTGCGTCGGCAAGACGGTGTGGGCGACCGTGCCGGCGCGGGTGGGTCAGAAGGCGGAGGCGGGGAGGAAGATCCAGCTGTAGCCCGTTTCGCGGCCTTGGAAGGGGGCGCGCCAGCTGCCGGTGCCCAGGTAGTAGTAGGGGACGCCGTTGTCGGTGAGGGCGAACAGGTCGTTGCGGCCGTCGCGGTCGAGGTCGCCGATGCCGAGGGTGGTGGCGTATTCGTTCCAGCCGCCGCCGACGCGGATGCGGGTGGCGAAGGTGCCGTTGCCGTTGCCGAGGTACATCCAGAGGACGCCGGCCTTGTCGCGGGCGACGAAGTCGCCTGCGGGGGCGCCGGCGATGTTGCCGGTGGCGGTGATCTGGTTGTAGATGCCCCAGCCCGCGCCGAGCTTCACGCGGGTCCCGTACGGGGTGGTGGTCGAGCCCGTGCCCTTGTAGAGCCACATGACGCCGGTCTTGTCGGTGGCGAGGAGGTCGGGGCGGTTGTCGCCGTTGACGTCGCTGCCGGCGGTGAGTTTGTCGTAGATCTGCCAGCCGCCGCCGATCCGCGTGCGGGGGGCGAGGGCGTGGCCGGTGCTCTCGTGGAGCCAGAGGACGCCGGTCCTGTCCAGGCTGAGCACGTCGTCGTGGGGGGTGCCGCCGAGGTTTCCGGCGGCGAGGAAACGGTCGGCGTCGTTGTGACCGGTGTTGAGATGCTCGGGGGCGCCCAGGGCCCGCTTCCCGATGAACTGGCTCAAGTTGAAGAGGCCCAGCGGGCCCGACCGATCCGGGATGAGCAGGTCCGGGCTGCCGTCGTTGTTGAAGTCGTGGGGGACGGTCTTGCGGACGATGTGGAAGGTGCCGGTCT
Organism: Streptomyces sp. NPDC059534; assembly: GCF_042743475.1. Taxonomy (NCBI): domain Bacteria; kingdom Bacillati; phylum Actinomycetota; class Actinomycetes; order Kitasatosporales; family Streptomycetaceae; genus Streptomyces; species Streptomyces sp. NPDC059534. Next base: position 239,201 of record NZ_JBHWAQ010000007.1, on the reverse strand, counting down.
TCACGAGGGCCGGGCCGATGCCGGACTGGTGCTGAGCCGTGAGGCGCCAGGTGTATGCGCCGTTGGGGGCGAGGACCGTGTTGTTGCCGGCGCCGAACGTGCCGTTCCAGTTGAAGCGGTAGACGCCACCGGAGAGGAAGAGCGTGGGCGTCAACTTCTTCTGGGTCGCGGTGTGCACCAGTTCGAGGCGCACGTTCGACGCCCACCGGCTGAGGGTCCAGTTCAGCTGGCTGGGGACGGTGTCGCGGTCGAGGTCGATCGACTCGGGGACGCCGTGGCTCAGCAGTTCCAGCTGGGTGGGCTCGCCCGTGCTCGCCACGAGGGTGACGGTCGGCCGGGCGCCGTCGGCGCCCGGGGAGATCCGGTAGAGGCCCTCGCCCTGCTCGATCGTCCCGCCCCGCGCCACCTGGGTGCCGTCGACACCGGGGACGGAGTTCTTCGTGTGGTCCAGGAGCTTGACGGTCTCGCCGGTCGTCAGGGAGCGGGCGTACGACGCGAGGCTGGGCAGGGGGATGGTGGTCGCGTAGGAACTGGTGGAGGTCCGCCGGTACGTCAGCCAGTCGCCCATCAGCTGGATGGCCACGTAGTCCGTGACGTCCAGGGCGTGCCGTACGACCTCGCCGGTGTCCCGCCGGGCCACGGCCACCTTCACCGTGGAGTCGGCGCCCTTCTCGACCCAGGCGATGTGGGTGGACGACAGGGTGGTGCTCCCGGTCGTCCCTTCGGCGCGTTCGTACTCCTCGACGACCGCGTGGGTGGCTATGTCCACCACGGCCACGCGGTTCTGCTTCACCCCGTCGACGGTCGCCGCGTACTGGATCACGGTGCTGTCCGGTGAGTCCACGACGATGCCGGTGAGGGTGGCGTCGGCCGGGAGGCCGGTCACGGTGTCGTCGACCAGGGTGTCCTGCTGCTTGGCGATGATGTGGATGTCGGTGCCACCGGCCGCGTTGGCCTTCTTCGCGACGATCTTGGTGCCCGCGAACCCCGAGACGGAGTACCCCTCGCCGAGCGGGGTGAGGTCGATCTCCAGCGGGTCGGCGCCGGTGCCCATGTCGTACAGCTTGAAGACGCCACCGTCGCTGTGCGTCACGATGTCCGTCTGTGGAGCCCTCCCGTATCCCGATCGGGGGAGCACGGTCGTGGCGCCGTCCTTGTAGCGCGTCCACCGGTAGGTGACCAGGCCGCCGCCCGTCTGCCCACTCAGGAAGCCGGTCGTGCCCGAGCTCATGACCAGGGCGTCCACCGGGAACGGCGCCACGGTCTCGTCCTGTACCGCGCCGACGGCGGCCGGTACCGCCGCCGCGGCGGGAACGGTCGCCAGCGTCCCCGCCGTGACGGCGAGGACGGCGGTGACGGCCGCGGCGAGTCTCAACGGGGTGCGGGTGCGGGGGCGAAGCAAGGTGGTGCCTTTCTCGGATGGTTCGGGTTTCTCGCAATGGTCCGAGGGGTCAGAACAGGGTCACGTCGCCGGTGCCGAGCGGCTCCGGGTTGTAGACCTCCTGGCGGGAGCCGAAGGGGGCGCGCCAGTTGCCGGTGCCCAGGTAGTGGGCGAGGGTCTCGTACGTGCCGCCCGCGGCGCCCTGGACGACGAGGTCGGGGCGGCCGTCGCGGTTGGTGTCGCCGACGCCGACGATGTCGGTGTAGCGGTTCCAGCCGCCGCCGACGCGGATGCGGGTGGCGAAGGTGCCGTTGCCGTTGCCGAGGTACATCCAGAGGACGCCGGCCTTGTCGCGGGCGACGAAGTCGCCTGCGGGGGCGCCGGCGATGTTGCCGGTGGCGGTGATCTGGTTGTAGATGTTCCAGCCGGCGCCGAGGCGGACGCGGGTCGCGTACGGGGTGCTGGTCGACCCCGTGCCCTTGTAGAGCCACATGACGCCGGTCTTGTCGGTGGCGAGGAGGTCGGGGCGGTTGTCGCCGTTGACGTCGCTGCCGGCGGTGAGCTTGTCGTAGATCTGCCAGCCGGCGCCGATGCGGGTGCGGGGGGAGAAGCCCTTGCCGGTGCCCTGGTGGAGCCAGAGGACGCCGGTGCGGTCGCGGGTGAGGAGGTCGGCGTGGGGGGAGCCGCCCGCGTTGCCGGCGGCGGTGACGCGGTCGTAGGTGTTCCAGCCGGTGCCGTAGTCGACGCGCTCGCGCTTGCTCGGGGTGCCCCAGTGGCCGGTCTCGTAGAGGGTCTGGCGGGCGTCGTAGCCGACGAGGCGGCCCGTGCTGTCGCGGACGAGGAGGTCGGGGGCGCCGCTGTCGGAGAAGTCGTGGGGGGCGGGCTTGTTGGCGACGGTGAGGGTGCCGGTCTTCGTGAGGGTGGGGCCGATGCCGTCGGTGGGGCGGGCCGTCATGCGCCAGGTGTAGGCGCCGTTGGGGGCGGAGGTGCGGTTGTCGAGCAGGCCGGTCCAGAGGGCGCCGCCGACGTGCGGGCGGTCCAGGTGGGCGGGCTCGGAGTTCCACTGCTTGCCGGAGGCGGTGTGGGTCAGTCGGAGGCGGATCTCGACGTTGCCGCGGTCGAAGTCCCACCACCATTCCGGGTCCTTGCCGCCGGTGAGGTCGACGACGTCGGGGACGCTGCGGGCGACGGCGCCGATCGCGGTGGGTTCGCCGGTGCGTGCGACGAGGGTGGCGGTCGGGGTGCCGTCGGGGTCGAGGGAGACGCGGTAGACGCCTTCGCCGTGTGCGGCGGTGCCGCCTCGGACGAGCTGGGTGCCGTCGGTCTCGCCGAGGACGCGCTGGAGGCTGTCGAGGAGCTTGACGGTCTTGCCGGTCTTCAGGGAGCGGGCGGTGAGGCCGTAGAGGGGGTGGGGGTCGGTCTGGCGGTACGAGCTCACGCCGTACGTCACCCAGTCGTCGCCGAGGAGTTCGGTCTGGACGTTGCCGGTGCCGAGGACGGTGCGCGTGGGGGTGGTTGCGGTGTCGCCGCGCGGGGCCACGGCCAGGGTGACGGTGCCGTCGGCGGCCCGTTCGGTCCAGGCGACGCGGGTGGTGGAGGTGGTGGTGTCGCCCTCGTTGGCGACGAAGGGGAGGGTGCGGTCCTCGGTGACGGTGCCGGTGGCGACGTCCACGAGGGCGAGGTGCTTTCCGGGGGCGCCGACGGTGTTGTAGGTGAGGATCAGGGTGTCGGGCGAGGAGAGGTCGTAGCGGTAGACCGACGCGTTGTCGGGCAGGCCGGTGACTTTGCGGTCGAGGACCGTGTCTTCCGGCTTGCTGACGAGGTGGACTTCGGTGCCGCCGGCGGAGTTGGGCCGCTCCATGACGAGGGTGGAGCCGGCCAGGCGGCGGAGGTCGGCGTTCGGGCCGAGGGCCGTGGCGTCGATGACGACGGGGGTGGCGCCGGTGGCCAGGTCGTACAGGGTGTGGACGCCCTCCGCCGACTTCACGGCGAGGTCGGTCCGGACGCTGCCGAGATAGGGGCCGGGGGGCAGCACGGTGGTGACGCCGGTCGCGTACTGGGTCCAGCGGTACGCGGTCCCCGTCTCCGTCGCCAGGGAGGTCAGGAAGCCCGACGGGCCGATGCTGGAGAGGCGGGAGCCGGCCGGGAGGGTGAGGGGGAGGGGCGCGTCCTGTTCGGCCGCCGGTGCGACGGCTGTCGTGGGCGGTGCCGCCAGGGCCGGGGTGGTCATGCCCGCGGCGGTGACGGCGAGGACGGCCGTGACGGCCGCGGCGATGCGGTGCCGGGACGTACGAACGTGGATCAAAGGGACCCCTCCCCCAGAACGCTGGTGCGGCGGTGATCCGCCGTTGAGGGTGGGACGTGTGGGGAGGGTGGATGGTTGTACGGGGAACGGGCCTCGTTCCGGCCGACTTGCGCCGGAACGAGGCCCGTTCCCGATGAGGAGCGCTCAGCTCATCAGGTTGAACGTGAACGTGGTTCCCGACGGGTAGAGCTCGGTGTACGTGCGGGTGAGCGGGGCCGACGGGTTGCCGGAGCCGATGTACAGCTGCGTGCCGCTCGGCGCGTACGCCAGCAGGTCGTTGCGGCCGTCGCGGTTCATGTCGCCGGTGCCGACGAGGTGGGTGAAGCCGCCCCAGCCGCCGCCGAGACGCACGCGGGCCCCGAAGGTGGCGCCGCCGGTGCTCGGGTAGAGCCAGAGGACGCCGGCGGTGTCGCGGGCGACGAGGTCGCCGTACGCCGAGCCGGTGAGGTCGCCGGTGGCGGTGATCTGGTTGAAGGCGCCCCAGCCGGCGCCGACGCGAGTGCGGCCGGAGTAGGGGGTCTTCCAGTTGCCGGTGCCCTTGTACATCCACAGGACACCGGCGGTGTCGGTGGCGAAGAGGTCGGCCCAGCCGTCGCCGTTGACGTCGCTGCCGCCGGTGATCTTGTTGTACGCGTTCCAGCCGGCGCTGACCTTCGAGCGGGTGGCGAAGGTGCCGTCGCCCTTGCCGAGGTAGAGCCAGAGGACGCCGGAGGCGTCCCGGGCGACGATGTCGCCGGCGGTGGCGCCGGCGACGTTGCCGACGGCCTCGATCTGGTTGTACGCGTTCCAGCCCGCGCCGAGCAGCTTGCGCTCGTGGACGAAGATGAAGTCGGAGCCGTCGCCCTTGTTGGTGTCGTCGCGCCACAGCCGGCCCGCGGAGTCCCGGAGCAGGAGGTCCGGGGTGCCGTTGTCGCTGTAGTCGTGCGCGGCGGGCTTGCGGACCACCTTGAAGGCGCCGGTCTGCTTCACCTCCGGGCCGATGCCGTTGAGCGGCTTGGCGCGGAACTCCCAGGTGTAGTCGCCGTTGTAGGCGGGGAAATTGGTGAGCCTGCCCTGCCAGTTGACCCGGACCTTGCCCGTGTTGGCGACCGTGCCGCCGAGGCCGGTGAAGGGGAACTGCTCCGTCCGGCCGGTCCGGGTGTGCCGCAGGGTGACGGTGCCGGACACGTTGCCGCGCGACAGGCTGAAGGTGAAGGTCGCCTTGCCGTCGTTCTGGTCGAGGTCGACGACCTCAGGGACGTCGTTGCCCAGGAGCTTGACCGAGGTCGGGGCGTCGGTGCTCGCGATCAGGATGGCGGCCGGGGTGCCGTCGGCGCCCGGGGCGATCCGGTAGATGCCCTCGCCGTGCTCGATCGTTCCGCCGCGCACGAGGAGGGAGCCGTCGGGGGCGGTGGCGGTGGTCGCCACGTGATCCAGGAGCTTGACCGTCCGCCCGCCGGCGAGGGGGACGGCGGTCAGCGGGTAGAGCGCCGACGGGGAGTCGGCGGTGCCGCCGAAGGGGCGGGAGTAGGTCGCCCAGTCGCCCACGACGGCCGTGTACATGCCGGAGCCGCCGTTGAGGTACCCCAGGTCGGTGTACGTGGGCGTGCCGCCGCTTCCGCGCGGGGCCGTGGCGAGGCGGACCCGGTCGGGGGCCACGTACTCGATCCAGGACCAGTGGGTGGCCGACACGGCGACGTTGGCGATCGCCTTGGGGTTGCCCGGGAGCGTCTCCAGGACCTCGCCGGTGTAGGTGTCGACGGCGGCGACGAAGTGACGGGCGTCGTCGTAGGGACCCGTCGAGTACTGGATCAGCGCGATGCCCGGCGCGGTCTGGGAGATCCTGCCGAGCCGCACGTTGCCCGGGATGCCCGCGACGGGGGTGTTGACCACCCCCGACGAGCCGCTGTTCTTGCGCAGCAGGATGACGCTGAGCTGGTTCGTCTCGCTGGTCGACGACGCCACGAGCGTCGAGCCGACGGCCGCGCGCACGTAGTACCCGCCGGGGGGCGTGATGCCCGTCAGCATGCTGCTCGGGTTGGCCATGTCGTTGATCCAGTGGACGGACTGCCCCTCCTTGCGGGAGAAGACGATGTCCGAGCCGCTGCCCGTGTAGGCGGTCAGCGGTTCGTTCAGGACCTTGGTGGCGCCGGTCTCGTAGTTCGTCCAGCGGTACTCGGAGCCGGTCGGCAGCGCGACCGTGCTCAGGTAGCCGGTGACTCCGGCGCTGACGATCTGCGAGTTCTGCGGGAGGGTCACCACGGCGTCGGCGGCCTGCGGGGCCTGTGCCTGCTGCTGTACGGCGGCGGCGGTCGCCGGGGTCGCGGTCACGGCGACGCCGGCGGTGACGGCGAGGACGGTGATCACGGCGGCGGTGAGCTGCCGTCTGGTGGTGCGGGAGCGAGTCAAGGGATCGTTTCCTCTTGGATCGGAGTCGTCGGGAGACGTGGTTGATCAGGAGACGTGGTTGATGCCGTAGCCCGAGCTGTTGATCACGAGCGCGTCGGTGGGCACGCGCGTCGCGAACGGCGTGCGCCAGCTGCCGGTGCCCGGGTAGACGTACGAGGTGTTCTCCGGGCCGAAGGCGTACAGGTCGGCGCGGCCGTCCATGGTGCCGTCGCCGATGCCGACGATGTGGGTGTACTGGTTCCAGCCGGCGGAGATCTTCACGCGCTTGGCGAAGGTGCCGTTGCCGTTGCCGAGGTAGAGCCAGAGGACGCCGGCCTTGTCGCGGGCGACGAAGTCGCCGGGGGCGGCTCCGGCGACGTTTCCGACGGCGCTGATCTGGTTGTAGATGCCCCAGCCCGCCCCGACCTTGGTCCGGTTGGCGAGGGGGGCGGAGGGCTTGCCCGTGCCCTTGTAGAGCCACATGACGCCGGACCTGTCGGTGGCGAGGACGTCGGCGCGGCCGTCGCCGGTGAAGTCGCCGCCGCCCGCGAGCTTGTCGTAGACGTTCCAGCCGGCGCCGATCCGGACCCGGTCGGCGAGGGGCTTGCGCTGGTTGCCGGTGCCCTGGTGGAGCCAGAGCACGCCGGCGGCGTCACGGCCGACGACGTCCGGTGCGGTCGTCCCGGCCACGTCGCCGACGGACTCGATGAGGGAGTACCCCTGCCAGCCGCCGCCGATGTACTCGGGGTCCTCGGCCGGGACGACCTTGCTCTTCCACACGTCGTACATCGTGTCGAGGCGGCGCAGGGTCCCCTGGCTGTCGCGGAAGAGCAGGTCCGGGGCGCCGTTGTCGTCGAAGTCGTGCATCTTGGGCTTGCGGACGACCTTGAAGTCGCCGGTGGCGTGCAGGGCGGGGCCGATGCCGTTGGTCGGCTTGGCGGTCAGTTCCCATGTGTAGTCGCCGTTGAACGCGGCCTTGCCCGGGTCGTTCTCGCGCCAGGCGAAGTTGCCGCGCCAGAGGAAGCTGAAGCTGCCGTAGTCGCTCGACATCTCGTGGTGGTAGCGCTGCCTGCTCTGCTTGTGGATCAGCTCCACGGTGTACGTGAAGTGGCCGTGGGAGAGGTTCCAGTCCAGGCGGACCCGGTTGTTCTGGGCGTCGAGGTCGACGACGGGGCCGATGGTCGTCGAGAGGAACGTCAGGGCGGTCGACTCGCCGGTGGTGGCGACGAGTTCGGCGGTCGGCGTGCCGTCGGAGCCGAGCTTGACCCGGTAGACGCCCTCCTTCCCGCCGACCGTTCCGCCGCGTGCGAGCAGGGTGCCGCCGGGTGCGGACACGACGCTCGACACCCGGTCGAGCACCGTGAACGTCCGGCCGCCGGCCAGCGGGCGGACCGTGAGCGGCAGCAGCGGGTCGCCGGCGGTTCCGCCGCCGGTGGTGGTGGACCGGCCGTAGGCGACCCAGTCCCCGAACAGGCCGAGGACCTTGGCGCCGTCGGCCCGGCCGACGGTGATCGTGGTGTCCGTGCCGGTGGCCCGGTCGGTCACGACCAGGTTCTCGCCCTGCCACCGGACGAGCTTCGCGGGGGAGACGACGGCGGGCTCGTACTCGCCGGAGCCGGTGGCCGGCGGCGCGTAGGTGCCGGTCACCGCGCCCGTGGCCAGGTCGATCACGACCACGCCGGTCTTGGACCAGCTTCCGGCGCCGCTCGGACGGTACGAGACGACGGCCGTGCCCGGCGTTCCCGTCGCCGTGATCACTTCGTCGAGGTCGGCCGGGACTCCGGTGACCTTGACGTCGGAGACGGTCGTGCCGGACTTGGAGACGAGGTGCAGTTCCTTCGCCCCGTTCGCGGTCCTCGCCTGGACGAGAAGCGTGGAGCCGTACGCGGCCACCACCTTGCGCGTCGAGCCCAGCTGCCTGAGGTCGATGGCGACCGGGGCCGCGTCGGGCGCGGTCATGTCCCGCAGGCGGATGATCCCGTAGTCGTACGTGTCGGGGATCGGCACGATGTCGGACACGAAGGCGTTGGGCAGCGCGGGACCGGCCGAGTACGCCTCGGAGAGGAGCGTCGACGTGCCGTTCGGCCGGTACCAGCGGTACTCGTAGCCGTACATCCCCTCGCTGTCGTAGTGCTCGGTCGAGCCGAGGAAGCCGCTCGTTCCCGAGCCGATGACCTCGGTCCTGGCCGGCAGCGTCGGGAAGGGCAGCGGGTCCGCCGCCGGGGCGCCCGCCACCGTGCCGGCGGCGGGCGCCGCGACGGCCGGGGCGCCGGTCGCGGCCGTACCGGCGGTGACGGCGAGGACGGTGATCACGGCGGCGGTGAGCCGTCGTCGTGCTGCGCGGGAGGGAGACAAGGGATCGATTCCTCTCGGATCGGAACATTCACGGGCGGGCGGGGGCCGTCACGAGCTGTCAGGTGACGTGGTTGACGGGGGCCTCGGTGTTGAGGAGGAGGTCGGTGGGCCTCCGCCCTTCGACCGGTGAAGACGGCCTGCCGGTCCCCGCGTAGACGTACGAGGTGTTGTGCGGGCCGTAGGCGTAGAGGTCGGCGCGGCCGTCTCCGGTGGCGTCGCCGATGCCGACGAGCTGGCTGTACGCGTTCCAGCCGGCGCCGATCCTCGAACGGGTCGCGAAGGTGCCGTTGCCCTTGCCGAGGTAGAGCCAGAGGACGCCGGCCTTGTCGCGGGCGACGAAGTCGCCTGCGGGGGCTCCGGCGATGTCGCCGACGGCGGTGATCTGGTTGTAGATGTTCCAGCCGCCGCCGATCCTGACGCGGTTGGCGAGGGGCGCGGTCGCCTTGCCGGTGCCCTTGTAGAGCCACATGACACCGGCGGTGTCGGTGGCGAGGACGTCGGCGCGGCCGTCGCCGGTGACGTCGCTGCCGCCGGCGAGCTGGTGGTAGATGTTCCAGCCGGCGCTGATGCGGACGCGGGCGGCGGCGGGCTTCTCCTCGCCGCCGGTGCCCTGGTGGAGCCAGAGGACGCCGGCGGCGTCGCGGGCGACGACGTCGGGTGCGTTCGTCCCGGCGATGTCGCCGACGGACTCGATCAGCTTGTAGCGCCCCCAGTCCCAGCCCATGGTCTCGTGGGTGTGCGTCGGCACGACCTTCTTGGTCCGGGTGTCGTACGTGGTGTCGGTGGCGCGCAGGTAGCCCAGGCTGTCGCGGAAGAGCACGTCCGGTGAGCCGTTGTCGTTGAAGTCGTGCATCGTGGGCTTGCGGACGACCTTGAGGGCGCCGGTGGCGTGGACGTCGGGGCCGACGCCGCCGTCCGGCTTGACGGTCAGGTTCCAGGTGTAGTCGCCGTTGAACGGGTCGTCGGCCGTGTTGCTCCCGGCGGGGGCGGAGGCGGCGTCCCAGACGAAGGCGAGCCTGCCGAAGGAGTAGGGGTCGTTCCGGCCGGTGTGGACGAACCGCTCGCCGGTCTCCTTGTGGACCAGCTCCAGGGTGTAGGAGAAGTCGCTGTGCGTCAGCGACCAGTCCATGTGGAGCCGGTTCCGCTGGGCGTCGAGGTCGACGACGGGGTCGAAGTCCGTCGACAGGATCGACAGCGGGGTCGACTTGCGGGTGGAGAAGACGAGTTCGGCGGTCGGGGTGCCGTCGCCGCCGAGCGCGATCCGGTAGACGCCCTCGCCCTTCCCTGCTGTTGCGCCCTGCACGAGGAGGGTGTCGTCCGGGCCGTGCGTGATCCACGACGCGTGGTCGAGCAGCGTGACGGTCCGGCCGTCGGTGAGCGAGCGGGCCGTGAACGGCACCAGGGGGTCACCGGCCGTCCCCCCGCCGGGTTCGGTCGACTTTCCGTAGGCGATCCAGTCGCCGAGCAGATCGAGGACCGAGTAGTTCTCGGCCTGGCCGACGGCGATCATCGTGTCCGTGCCGGTGGCCCGGTCGGTGACGACGAGGTTCGCGTCCTGCCAGACGGCGAGCTTCGTGGGGGAGACGGCGCGCCTCCCGTACCCGCTGGTGCCGGACGTCAGCGGCGGGTACGTCCTGGTCACCGCGCCGGCGGGCAGGTCGATCACCACCGCCGCGGTCTTCGTCCAGTCGGAGCCGACCGGGATGTACGAGACGACGGCCGTGCCGGGCGCGCCGGTCACCGAGACCGCATCGCCGAACGTCGCCGGGACACCCGTGATCTTGCGTTCGGAGAAGCCGCTGCCGCTCCTGGAGAGGAGGCGGAGCTCCTTCGGGCCGTTCGGGGGGCCCGCCTTGACGAGGATCGTGGAGCCGGCCGTGGCCACGTACTTGTACGTGGAGCCCGGCTTCCTGAGGTCGAAGACGACCGGGGCCGTACCGGCAGGCGCGGACATGTCGCGGAGCTCGACCACCTCGCCGTCCGAGTGGTACGACGTCTTCGTCACGACGTCGGAGACGGCGAGGTCGGGCGTCATGACGATGTCCCCGTAGGACCGCGCGAGGTGGGTCGAGGTGCCGTCCGGCCGGTACCAGCGGTACTCGGTGATCTCGCCCTCGGGGTAGAGGGAGCGCCAGCTGGAGCCGAGGAATCCGCTCCGGCCCCAGCTGACGACGTTCACGTCCGCCGGGACGTTGTATCCCGGCTGCGTGTCCGCCGCCGGGGCGGCGGAGACCGTACCGGGCACGGGGGCCGCGGTGGCCGGGACGGTGGTGAAAGCCGTGCCCGCGGTGATCGCGAGGACGGTGATGACGGCGGCGGTGAGCTGTCGTCGGGCGGGGCGGGAGCGGGTCAAGGGATCGTTTCCTCTGGGTTCGGGGCCGTCAGGAGACGTGGTTGACGCGGTAGGTGGCGTTGCTCGGGGCGATCGGGTCGGTGGAGAAGCGGGCGTCGAAGGGGGTGCGCCAGCTCCCGGTGCCCTGGTACACGTACGCGACGTTGTTCGGGCCGGAGACGTAGAGGTCGGCGTGGCCGTCCCTGGTGGCGTCGCCGATGCCGATGAAGCGGGTGAACTGGTTCCAGCCGCCGCCGATCCTCAGGCGGCCGGCGAAGGTGCCGTTGCCGTTGCCGAGGTAGAGCCAGAGGACACCGGCGGTGTCGCGGGCGACGAGGTCGCCGGCGGCGGCTCCGGCGACGTTGCCGACGGCGGTGACCTGGGTGTAGGTGTTCCAGCCGGCGCCGAGCCTGATGCGGGTCGCGAAGGGGGCGGAGGGCTTGCCGGTGCCCTTGTAGAGGTACATGACGCCGGTCTTGTCGGTGGCGAGGACGTCGGCGCGGCCGTCGCCGGTGAGGTCGCCGCCGCCGGTGATCCGGTTGTACGTGTTCCAGCCGGCGCCGATGCGCACGCGGTCGGCGAGGGGCTTCTTCTCGCTGCCGGTGCCCTGGTGGAGCCAGAGGACACCGGCGGCGTCGCGGCCGATGACGTCGGGAGCGTTCGTCCCGGCGACGTCGCCGACGGACTCGATGAGCGAGTAGGTCTGCCACCCGCCGCCGATGAGGGCGGGCGCTTCCGGCGTCGTGACCTTGGCGTCGGGGTAGGCGACGTTCCTGTACATGGTGTCGCTGCGCCGCAGGTTCCCCTGGCTGTCGCGGAAGAGCAGGTCCGGCGAGCCGTTGTCGTTGTAGTCGTGGATCTTCGGGGTGCGGACGACCTTGAAGTCGCCGGTGTAGGTCAGGTCCGGGTCGAAGCCGTCGCTCGTGTAGACGCTGGCCTTCCACGTGTAGTCGCCGTTGAACGCGGCCTTGCCCGTGTCGTCGAAGGTGCCGGGCCAGACGAGGGAGAGCTTCGGGCCGTACTGCTCCATGTCGAGCGTGGTGGTGTACCGCAGCCCGCTCTGCTTGTGGGTCAGCTCCACCTGGCCGTGGAAGCGGTCGCTCGACATCAGCCAGTACAGAGGGACGCCCCGGTTGTAGAGGCTGATGGGGACGTCGAGGTTGACGACGGACCCGATGTTCGTCTTGACGAGGGTGAGCGCGGGGGGAGCTCCGAGGGTGGCGACGAGTGCGGCGGTGGGGGTTCCGTCCGCGCCGAGCGCGATGCGGTAGACGCCCTCGCGCTCCATGTACGCCTGGCCGCGGACGAGGAAGCCGCCGTCCGCCGTGGGCACGAGGGGGCCCATCGCGCGGAAGAGCAGCGTGACGGTCCGGCCGTCGGTGAGCGAGCGGGCCGTGAGCGGCTCCAGTGCGCCACCGGGAGGCCCCGAACCGTCGTCGGTGTCGGTGGACTTGCCGTAGGTGATCCAGTCCCCGAGCAGGCCGAGGAGCGCGGGACGGCGCCGGGTGGAGTCCTGGCCGACGGTGATCGTCGTGTCCGTGCCGGTGGTCCGGTCGGTCACGACGAGGTTCTCGCCCTGCCAGACGGCGAGCTTCGTCCGGGAGACGCTCTGCTCCTGGTAGCCGCTGTCGCCGTCGGCCAGGAGCGGGTACGCGCGGCTCGTCGCGCTCGTGGCCAGGTTGATCACGACCACGCCGGTGCGGTCCGAGCCGTCGGTCGGGTAGTACGAGACGACCGCCGTGCCGGGCGTGGCCTTCACCGAGAGCGCGCCGCCGAACGTGGTGGGGAGCCCGATGATCTCGTCGTCGGTGACGGTGGTGCCGCTCTTGGAGAGGAGGTGGAGCTTCTTGGGGCCGTTCGAGGCGCCCACCTGGACGAGGACGGTGGAGCCGATCGTCGCCACGTACTTGTACGTGGAGCCCAGGGTGTTCAGGTCGATGACGACCGGCGCCGTACCGGCGGGCGCGCCCATGTCGCGGAGTTCGATCACCCGGCGGTTCGCGTTCAGCACGGTCACGGTGTCGGAGGCGAGGGCGTTGGGGGCCGCGGTGCTTCCGGAGCCGCCGGTCGCGATCCGGGTCGAGGTGCCGTCCGCCCGGTACCAGCGGTAGGTGGGGACGAGTTCCTCGGTGGCGTCGTACTGCTCGGTGGAGCCGAGGAACCCGCTCGGGCCCGAGGTGACGAGGTGCACGTAGCGCGGGACCTCGAAGGTGGGCAGCGGGTCCGTCGCCGGGCTCGCGGACGGTGCGGAGGTCGTCGCAGGGGCCGCCGTCGCCTCGGGTGCGACCGCCAGGGCTCCGCCCGCCGTGAGGGCGAGGACGGTGGCGATCGTGGTCGCGAGGTGGCCGCGTGCGGAGCCAGAGGGCACGTTCTACTCCTGCGTCTGATCAGGTGGTACGCACAAGCGTGCGTACCACCTGATCAGACGATTCATCAGGAGAAAAGGTTGTACGCCTTGTTCGCGTCGAGTCCCGTCAGCAAGGGCTTGTTCAGCGGCTGGTTCTTCACGTGCAAGCCGATGTACGCGTAGACGTGGTGGTTGACCGCGTCACGTGCGACGAGGTCGGGGATGCCGTCGCGGTTGACGTCTCCGGAGCCGACGATGTCGGAGAGGACGTTCCAGCCGGCGCTGATCCTGATGCGGGTGCGGAAGCTGCCGCGTCCGTCGCCCTCGTAGAGCCAGAGGACGCCGGCCTTGTCGCGGGCGACGAGGTCGCCGGCGGGGGCGTCGACGCCGTACATGTCGCCGGTGGCGGTCAGCTGGTTGTAGATGCTCCAGCCGGCACCGACCCGGACGCGGTCGGCGTAGGGGGCGGTGGCCTTGCCGGTGCCCTTGTAGAGCCACATGACGCCGGCCTTGTCGGTGGCGACGAGGTCGGGACGGCCGTCGACGTTCAGGTCGCTGCCGGCCGCGATCTGGTCGTAGACCTGCCAGCCGCCGCCGATCCGGGTACGGGTGGCGAAGCTGCCGCGGCCGTCGCCCTGGTAGAGCCAGAGGACGCCGGCCTTGTCGCGGGCGACGAGGTCGCCGACGGTCGAGCCGGCGATGTCGCCGGCGGCCTCGATGCGGTCGTAGATCTGCCAGCCGCCGCTGATCCGGCTGCGGTGCGAGGTGATCTGCCGCGTGTACGGGCTGTCGAAGGTGCTGTCCCGCCACAGGACGCCGCTCGTGTCCCGCGACAGCAGGTCGGGGGAGCCGTTGTCGTCGAAGTCGTGCGGGTTGGCCTTGCGGACGACGGTGAAGGTGCCCTGGGCCGTGATCGGGTCGCCGATGCCGTTGAGCGGCTTGGAGGTGATCTCCCAGGTGTACGCGCCGTTGTACGCGCTGAGGTCGGGGACGGGCCCGGACTCGCTGAACAGGTCGCCGCGCCAGTCGAGGTGGGCGACGAGGTCGGACCCGACCTGGGGCCGGGCCACGGTGATGCTCTTGCCGGTCCGGACATGACGGAGGGTCACCCGGTAGTCCGCGTTGCCGCGGTTCAGGAACCACTTGAAGGTGACGTTGCCGCGGTACGGGTCCAGGTCGACCGTGGCGGGCACGTCCGCGGGCTTCGTGAACGCGAGTCCGGTGGGCTTGCCGGTGGAGGCGACGAGCGTGGCGGTGGGCTTGCCGTCCTCGCCCGGGGCGATCCGGTAGAGGCCCTCGCCGTCCGCGATCCGGCCGCCGCGCACCAGCTGGCCGCCGTCGGCCGTGGCGACGGCCGACGTGATGTGGTCCAGCAGCGGGACCGGGGCGCCGCCCGTGAGGCTGTGGGCGGTCAGGGCGTGCAGCGGGTCGGGCGCGGTGGAGTCGAGGCCGCCCCGCTGGGAGGAGGTCAGCCGGTCGCCGACGAGACCGATCTCGATCGCGGCGAGCGTCCAGGTCTCGCCGAGCGGGACGATCGTGTCGTCCGCGCTCGTACCGGTGCCCCGGGTGCGGACGACCGCGCGGGCCGTGTGGGTGTTCGTGTCGTACTCGACCCAGGCGATCCGGGTCGCGGAGACGGCGACGTCGCCGAACTCGGCGGTCTTGGGCGTCTCGTACGTCTCCGTCACCGCGCCGGTGGCGAGGTCGAGCAGCGCCCGGTGCCGGGCGCCCGCGGCGGTGGTGTAGGTGACGAGGGCGTGCTCGGCGGTGCCGGGGCGCACGTTGGCCGACTTCGCGCCGGCGGGCAGGCCGGTGACGGTGACGGGGCTCTTGTCCTTGGCGTGCAGGACCAGCGAGACGCCGGAGTCGGTCGTCACGTTGGTGAACAGCGCGGAGCCGGCGGCCCCGCCGAAGGTCACCGTGACGCTGCCGGTTCCGCCGGGCCCGTCGAGGGTGCCCAGGAAGATGCTGAGGGCGGTGGTGCCGGTCTTCATGTCGCGGAGTGAGGCCCTGTCGGCCTCGCGGGTGGCCACCAGGTCGCCGCTGCCGGCGCCCATGGCGGAGAGGTTTCCGGGCAGGACGGTCGACGCGCCGCCGTCGTACGGCGTCCAGCGGTACTCGGGGACCGTCTTGTCGTAGCTGAGGAAGCCGGTCGTGCCGGAGGCGGCGATCAGGGCGGCGCCGCCCGGGAAGGCGACGGTGTCCGCGTCCTGCTGGGTCACCCCGGTCACGCCCGCCGGGAGCGCCGCGGCCGCGGGAACGGCGAGCGCGCCCGCGCCGAGCGTCACGGCGAGGACGGTGGCGACGGATGCGCCGAGACGCCGCTGGGTGGAGCGTACGGAAAGCAAGGATTTCCCCCTGGGAGTAGCGGGAGGCTCGCACACGAGTGCGCACCCCGCCCGATGAGACTCTTCGTGTGCGGAAGTGGTTGTACGGCCGTGCGGCCGGATTCGGTCCGTCCCCCCCCCGGCCGGCGCGGGCGCCCCGCCGGGTGGGACGCGCGCGATCAGGACCAGTGGTCGTACGTGGCGCCCTCGGAGCGGAAGGGGGTGCTCGCGCGCCCCTTGAACGGGGCCTTCCAGCTGCCCGTGCCGGAGTAGAGGTAGACCTTGTCGCCGACCGGGCTGTGGGCGACCAGGTCGTTGCGGCCGTCGCGGTCGGCGTCGCCGACGGCGACGAGCCGGGTGTACTCGTTCCAGCCGGAGCCGATCCGGACGCGCGGCGCGAACGTGCCGTCGCCCTTGCCGAGGTGGAGCCAGAGGACACCGGCCTTGTCACGGGCGACGAGGTCCCCGGCGGCCGCTCCGGCGACGTTCCCGACGGCCGCGATCTCGTTGTAGACGCCCCAGCCCGTGCCGGCGCTCTTGCGCGTGGCGGCGAAGGGGGCGGTGTCCCGGCCGGTGCCCTGGTGGACCCAGAGGACGCCCGCCGCGTTGACGCCGAGGAGGTCGGGCCGGCCGTCGCCGGTCACGTCGCTGCCGCCCGCGAGGAGGCCGTACGTGTTCCACCCCGTGCCGACCCGGATCCGGTTCGCGAACCGGCCGTCGCCGATGCCCTTGTGCAGCCACAGGACCCCGGTCCTGTCCCGGGCGACGACGTCGCCGACGGCGGAGCCGCCGAGGTTCCCGGCCGCCTCGATCCGGTCGTACACGCCCCAGCCGGTGCCCACCTTCAGCGGGTCGCCGAGCCCCTGACGGCTCCACAGCGTGCCGCTCGCGTCCCGCGCGAGGAGGTCGGCGGAGCCGTTGTCGTCGAAGTCGTGCGGCTTCGTCTTCCGGGTGATCCTGAACGTGCCGGACACCTTCAGCGGGAGGTTGGTCGTGCCCGCCTCCGGAGAGGCTTCCTCGACGTCGACCGTCCAGGTGTAGTCGCCGTTGGGGAACGCGACCCCGGTGGAGGGGTTCTGCAGGTCGATCTCGGCCAGGCTCGATCCCTGGAAGGTGCCCGTCAGCGACTGGACGCGGCCGGACTTCACGTGCCGGATCTCGACGGTGCCCCGCGGGATGTACGGTCCGAACGTCCAGGTCAGCTTGTACGGGCCGGGCCGGTCCAGGTCGGCGACCGCGGGCACGGTGTGCCCGACCAGTTCGATCCGGCTGCGCAGGACGGCGTTCGCCGCGCCCGCCGACGCACCGGCGACCGGCGCGGCGAACACCGGTGCCCCGACGGTGCCGGCGGCCAGCGTGACGGCCAGGGTGACGGTGACGGCCGCGGCGAGGCGGCGGCGGGATGCAGCGGTGCTCGGCAAGATGAAACGTTCCTCCCCCGGAGAGGGCGCGGCGTGCGGTCAGCGGCGCCCCCGGCAAGCACACGTGGGGATCCCCACGTGTCGTACCGTCAGACACGTGGGGACCCTCGATGGTTGCGCTACGTTTTCGCTTTCAACAGACCCCGTGCGTACGCCGCCTGACCCGCGTGCTGGAGGTCGTCCGCGATCACCGACACAAGGCGTACGCCGAGGGTCACCGGCGGGTCCCAGCGGGTGTCGACGACCCGGTCCAGGTCGGCGTTCGTCACCGTGCCGACCAGGGTGAGGGTCCGGGCGTGCACGGCGTCGTGGTAGCCGAGGAGCAGGTCTCCCGGGGCGCGGACCTTCCCCACCTGGGCGCTCGTCTGGCCGTAGCCGGTGGCGCGTTCGGGGAAGGGCAGGGCGAAGCGGGCGGCCCAGCCGTCCGAGATCCACAGCTGCTCGGTGTCGAAGGCGTCCGCGAGATGGTCGTCCTGGATGCGGGTGAGGTGCCAGACGAGCCAGGCGACGGAGTTGGCGTCCGGGGTGACGCGGGCGGCGAGGTCCTCGTCGGTGAGGCCCTCGACGGCCTCGTGGACGACCTCCCGGATCCGGCCGAACGAGTCGACCAGCAGGGCGGCGCTGTTCATGGGGGCTCCTCTCGACGTACCTCTCGACGGGCCTCTCGGCCCGGGCCCCCCGGCTGCAGGCGGCTACGAGGCCCGTTCCTCCCGCCACCGCTCCACCGTCGCCTCGACGTCGAAGGGGGTCAGGTTCAGGGGCGGACCGGCCGGCGGGCGGCGGAGGGCCTCGGCGATCTTGGTGTTGATCTCGCCGAGGATGCGCCGGACCTGGCGCTCCGAGACGGCGGCGGCCACCGCCTCCACCGCGTCCTCGGCCTCCTTGCGCAGGGCGAGCGAGGGCGGCAGGACGGACGCGCCCTCGCGGTGCATCTTGCCCTTGATCCACCACAGTTCGTCGTAGGGGGCCGAGTCGTCGGGGAGGGGCTTGCCGAAGCCCGACAGGCTCCGGAACTCGCCGCGCTCCGCGGCCTCGCGGATCTGCTTGTCCACGAATGACTCGAAGTCGATGCCGGGCGGTTTCCGTTCGGTCATGTGTCCAGCCTACGTAATCAAGGCGGTACGGGTGTGGTTTTCGCGGGCTACTGCGGCACGCGATCTTCCGGCACGCTGTGGTCCGTTCAACGCGCGTCGACCCTTGTCCCCCTTACCCCCACCCCCCCTCACCGGAGGACGCATGCGTGCACGGATCACCCCCCTCGGCACCCTCCTCGCGCTCGTCGCGGGCCTGCTCACCGCGCTCGTCACGGCCGGCCCCGCCCAGGCGGCCCCGGTCTTCAAGGCGCCGTACCCGTGCGGCCAGACCTGGACCTACAGCCACCACTCGGCCGAGGTCCGCCAGGCGCTCGACTTCATCCGCTCCGACGGCGGCACGACGGCCGGCACCCCGGTCCTGGCCTCCGCGTCCGGCACCGCCCACCGCTACTCCCAGCCGACCGGCGCGGGCAACTACATCGTGATCGACCACGGCAGCGGCTGGAAGACGTACTACTTCCACCTGAGCGCCTACTCCGTCGCCGACGGCGCCCAGGTCGCCCAGGGGCAGCAGATCGGCATCACCGGCACCACCGGCAACAGCTCCGGCGCCCACATCCACTACGAGCAGCTCTACAACGGTGTCGGCCAGCCCATCGTGATCAACGGCGCCTCCCTCGCGCCCTACCCCGGCTCCTACGGCTCGAAGTCCCTGACCAGCGACAACGGCTGCTCGGGCGGCGGGAGCGGGAAGTACTGGGTCGACACCTTCGCCAACGCCACCGGCTATGCCCAGGCGAACACCGCCTCCCCCCAGGGCGTGCTGAACGCCGGCACGAACTACGTGTACTGCAAGGTCTGGGGCGCCGAGGTCCGCGACGGCTCCGGCAGCTACAACCACTGGTGGCTCAGGACCGACCTCGACACCGTCTACGCCGGGAAGAACGGGTCCGGGGCGTACGTCTCCGCCTACTACCTGTCCCGCTGGGGCAACGACGAGGCCCGCGACAACAACGGGACCGTCATCCCCACCTGCTGATCCCGCCGGGGCGGCCCCGCCCGGAAAGCAGGAGCCCGCTCGGAAGGGCAGGAGCCCCGCCCGGGAAAAGGCAGGAGCCCCGCTCGTGCCCGGAGGCACGGAGCGGGGCTCCTTGGGTACTGCTCTAGTCGTGCGTGTTCGCCGACCCAGGCACCTTAGGCCGGGGAGACGTTCTCCGCCTGCGGGCCCTTCGGGCCCTGCGTGACGTCGAAGGTCACGAGCTGGTTCTCCTCGAGCGAACGGAAGCCGTTCGCGTTGATCGCGGAGTAGTGGACGAAGACATCCGGGCCGCCGCCGTCCTGGGCGATGAAGCCGAAGCCCTTTTCAGCGTTGAACCACTTCACGGTTCCGGTAGCCATGAGCCCTCCTATGGGCCAAAGGGTCGCCCTGCTCCAGAACCTGCAAACAAGTCTGAAAACTACAAAAGCCTGCGGGTCACATGCTCCGCAGGCTCTGTACTGCAAGGGAAACCAAACTGCAACTTGCGTTGAGCGTAGCACGCAGGACGCTCGCGGCGGTAGAGGGAAAGATCACGTCACCCGCATGTTTGATCTTCTCCCCCGCGCTGACGCGCGTGCCCCCGGCGAGGCCCCGCCGACACCCCCGCGACGGCGCGCCCGCGCCCCGGCGATGCCCACGCCGTGAGACGGGTCTAGCCTCACGATGTGGACAATGCAACCGATGACCACCAGCGCAGCCGGCCTCGCGTCGGACACATCCAGTTCCTGAACTGCCTGCCCCTCTACTGGGGGCTCGCACGGACCGGAACGCTCCTCGATCTCGAGCTCACGAAGGACACCCCGGAGAAGCTCAGCGAGCGGCTCGTCCGGGGCGATCTCGACATCGGCCCCATCACCCTCGTCGAGTACCTCCGCAACGCGTCGGACCTCGTCGCGCTCCCGGACATCGCCGTCGGCTGCGACGGCCCCGTCATGTCCTGCGTGATCGTCTCCCAGCGGCCCCTGGAGGAGCTGGACGGCGCGCGCGTGGCGCTCGGCTCCACCTCCCGCACGTCCGTGCGCCTCGCTCAGCTGCTGCTTTCCGAGCGGTTCGGGGTGGCGCCCGACTACTACACCTGCCCGCCGGACCTCGGCCTGATGATGCAGGAGGCGGAGGCGGCCGTCCTCATCGGCGACGCCGCGCTCCGGGCCTCGCTGCACGACGCGCCCCGGCTCGGCCTCCAGGTGCACGACCTCGGGCAGATGTGGAAGGACTGGACGGGCCTCCCCTTCGTCTTCGCCGTGTGGGCCGCCCGCAAGGACTTCCTCGCGCGGGAGCCGGAGATCGTCCACGAGGTGCACCAGGCGTTCCTGGCCTCGCGGGACCTCTCCCTCGAAGAGGTCGCCAAGGTCGCCGAGCAGGCGGCCCGCTGGGAGACCTTCGACGCCGAACTCCTGGAGCGGTACTTCCGTACCCTCGACTTCCGCTTCGGGCCCGAGCAGCTCGCCGGCGTCCGCGAGTTCGCCCGCAGGACCGGCGCCACGACCGGCTACCCGGCCGACGTCGCCGTCGAGCTGCTGCCGCCCGAGCCCCGATAGCCGTCCCGGCGCCGCGGGCGCCCGGAATTGCACGCGAAAGTAATACCGGTACGCCCCCGGCGCCCCGGCCGTGCCTTTCCGGCCGCCCGCGGAATGGCACGCCCCGCGCCCCGGCGCCGGAGCCCGGGCATTCCGCCGCTCCGGCCCCGGCGCCGATGTCATGGAATGCCCCCCGCTCCGGCCCGGCGGCGGTGTCGCGGAATGCCGGGCTCCCGTCCCGGGGTATTCGCCCGGCCCCGGCAATTCACCGGCTATTCGCCCCCCGCTCGGAATGGGCGCGCCGCCGGCCGGAGCCCCCGGGCCGCTCACCGGACACCCTGCGGAAGCGGCGGGGACCGCTGGCGTAGGCTGGTTCGGTCGATCAGAACCCCTCCGAAAGGGACGCACCCGGTGACCGAGAAGGCCGAACTCCAGTCCGTTCTCGACCGCGCCGCCGCGGGTGGCCGGATCACCCCCGAGGAGGCGCTCGACCTGTACCGCTCGGCGCCCCTGCACGCGCTGGGCGCCGCCGCCGACGCGGTGCGCCGCCGCCGGTACGCGGGGACCGAGCACATCGCGACGTACATCATCGAGCGGAACATCAACTACACGAACGTCTGCGTGACGGCGTGCAAGTTCTGCGCCTTCTACGCCGCGCCGAAGGACACCAAGAAGGGCTGGAGCCGCGACCTCGACGACATCCTGCGCCGCTGCGCGGAGACCGTGGAGCTCGGCGGCACCCAGATCATGTTCCAGGGCGGCCACCACCCGGACTACGGCGTCGAGTACTACGAGAAGCACTTCGCCGCCATCAAGAAGGACTTCCCGCAGCTGGTCATCCACTCCCTCGGCGCGTCCGAGGTCGAGCACATGGCCCGCATCTCCGGCGTCTCCGTCGAGGAGGCGATCACCCGCATCCACGCGGCCGGCCTCGACTCCTTCGCCGGCGCCGGCGCCGAGCTGCTCCCCGAGCGGCCGCGCAAGGCGATCGCCCCGCTCAAGGAGAGCGGCGAGCGCTGGCTGGAGATCATGGAGATCGCCCACAAGCTGGGCGTCGAGTCCACCTCCACCATGCTGATGGGCACCGGCGAGACCAACGCCGAGCGGATCGAGCACCTTCGCATGATCCGTGACGTGCAGGACCGGACGGGCGGCTTCCGGGCCTTCATCCCGTACACGTACCAGCCCGAGAACAACCACCTCAAGGGCCGCACGCAGGCCACGCTCTTCGAGTACCTGCGCATGATCGCGATCGCCCGGCTCTTCCTCGACAACGTCGCCCACATCCAGGGCTCGTGGCTCACCACGGGCAAGGAGATCGGCCAGCTCACCCTGCACTACGGCGCGGACGACCTCGGCTCGATCATGCTGGAGGAGAACGTCGTCTCCTCGGCGGGCGCCAAGCACCGCTCCAACCTGCGCGAGATGATCGACATGATCCGCACGGCGGACCGCGTCCCGGCCCAGCGCACCACCACGTACGAGCACATCGTCGTCCACGACGACCCGGCGAACGACCCGGTCGACGAGCGCGTCGCCTCCCACATCTCCTCCACGGCGATCGAGGGCGGCACGGCCCACCCCGAGCTGAAGCTCCTCGACGCCAACTGACGCGCGTGCTCACCCTCCACGTCGCCGAGGCGACCCCCGAGACGGCCGTCCTGGTCGACGGCGACCACATCGCCGCCGTCGGCCCGTACGACGACCTCGTCGCCGTACGGCCCGAGGCCCGGGTGCGCCGCTGGCCCGGCATCCTCACGCCCGGAATCCTCAACCCGTTCGCGCCCGAGCTGCTCGAAGGCATGTACCACCCGGACCCCCGGGAGGCCGAGGGGTTCGGCACCGAGCCGATCCCCGGCGAGCGGGCGCAGCGGATCTTCCGGATGGACCCCTCCCGCCGCGGCGCCTCCGCGCGCCGCGGTGTGCAGCGGCTCCTCGCCCACGGCACGGTCGCCGTCGCCGGTGAACTCCGCGACCGGGCCGCCGTCGACGCCGTGCGCCGCGCCGGCCTCGCCGTCGGCCGCCGCCCGGACAAGCTCCCCGGCCGGCCGTCCTTCTCTCCGGCGCCCCTGATCCTGCTGCCCGGCCTGATCCCGGGAGCCCCCGCCCGCTTCGCCGTCTTCGACGTCCCGGACCGGGCCTCCCTGGTCCGCCTCGGCCCCTCGACCTGCGTCGCCACCGTGATCGCCGGCCGTCTGGTGTTCCGCCGGCGGTAGCCTCCGGGGCCGAAAGGCCGAAGCGGTACGAGGGAGGATTCGGGCGGCTGCCACAATGGGCCGGGTGACGCGAGCATCCCTGGACAAGCAGCCGCACGAAGTCGCCACGATGTTCGACGACGTGGCGGCGAACTACGACCTCACGAACGACGTGCTCTCCCTCGGGCAGGATCGCCGCTGGCGCAAGGAGGTCGCGAAGGCGGTCGACGCGCGCCCGGCGCAGAAGATCCTGGACCTGGCGGCCGGCACGGCGACCTCCTCGCAGCCCTTCGCCCGCGCGGGCGCGTACGTCGTGCCGTGCGACTTCTCGCTCGGGATGCTCCGGGTCGGCAAGAAGAACCACCCGTGGATGCCGTTCACGGCGGGCGACGGCACGAAGCTGCCCTTCCGCGACGACGTGTTCGACGCGGTGACGATCTCCTTCGGGCTGCGGAACATCCAGGACACCGACCAGGCGCTGCGCGAGCTGTACCGGGTGACGAAGCCCGGCGGCCGGGTCGTCATCAGCGAGTTCTCGCACGCCACGTGGGCGCCGTTCCGCACGGTCTACGAGGAGTACCTGATGCGCGCGCTGCCGCCGGTGGCCCGTGCCGTCTCGTCGAACCCGGACGCGTACGTGTACCTGGCCGAGTCCATCCGTTCCTGGCCGGACCAGCCGACCCTGGCGGGCATGCTCCAGAAGGCCGGCTGGTCCAAGGTGGCCTGGCGGAACCTGACCGGCGGCATCGTCGCGCTCCACCGGGGCTTCAAGGCCGTCTGACCGGTCGGCGGTTACTTCGCGGCGGTTACTTGGCGTACATGCCGTAGCCGCCGACTCCGGCGTACACCGAGTCCGCCACCCTCCGGTGCACGTACGCGCCGTTCAGCCGGTCCGTCGGCGGGGTGTTCACGACCGGGCCCGTCGGCAGCCGCGTCACCAGGGTCGTGGAGCCGCCGCCGTCCAGGTTGATGGCGTCGATGATCCGGAGGTCGAGCGCGGGGTCGTGCAGGAGGGTGGCGAAGTCCCGCAGGTAGGCGCCGTCCTCGTTGGTCTCGGTGTACGCGCCGGTCGGGTCGGTCTCGCCGCTGAGGGTGACGAGCACCGTGCGGCCATAGACGTTGGTGCCGAGCGCCGTGCGCGAGTCGATGCAGATCGGATCCGTGCCGTTCTTGCCGATCCTCGGCTCGCTGCACGTGTTGGGCAGCTCCTTGGGGATCGATCCGTCGTGGAGCAGCTGGTGGAAGGAGCTGACGACGTCGACCGAGTCGTCCAGCGGGATGTCGCGGGCCAGGGTGACGTCGCGGAGCTTCTGGTCGATCGTCACCCGGTCGTCGACGGCGAGCCGGTCGCGGAGCCACTGGGCCCCGGTGCCGATGCCCTGGATGACGCGGCCGCCCGCCGGGACCGTGGTTCCGCCGCGGCCCTCGCGGACCTTGGTGACGACGCCGTGCGCGTCGACGACGACCTCGAAGCCGGGGTCGGCGGTGGCGGCGATGTTCGGGTCGGTTCCGGGCCTGGGCACGGGAAGGCCGTAGTCGTCGGTGAACACGACGATCTCGTCGGGGTCGGTGTAGACGTTCGGCTTCGTGCTCACCAGCGTGTCCTCGTCGTCACGCGCGCAGTGCGGGGGCCGGCCCGGGGTCCGGTTGAAGTCGTCGACGCGCACGTCCTCGCCGGAGGGCCCGATCAGCTTCAGGTCGGTGAGGAGCTTGGTGATGTACGGGGTGCCGTACTGGATCACCGCACCGGTACTGCCCTTCCCGCCGTTCCAGCAGCTGGAGCTGTGCAGGACGCCGTCGGTGGCCGAGACGCTGGAGTGCGCCGCGGTGTCCGCGACGCCGGCCCCGGCGGGTTCCGGCTGGAAGAGGCCGCCGTTGACGCCCGCGTACGGGCGGCGGGCCGGGGTGGTGGAGACCTGGGTGAGCTGGTCGATCACCTTCTCGGCCGATCCGCCGCTCGTTCCGATGGTGGTCTCCAGGGTGAGCGCCCCGGCGGTGGGGTCGATCTCGACGATCTGGAGGATCCGGGGCTTGGCGCGGTTCTCGGGGCTCGTTCCGTCCGCGAGGACCTTCTCGTGCCAGGTGGTGCGGGTGACGCCGGCGGTGAGGGTGACCACCGTGGCGTCCTTCGTCCAGTGGGTGGGGGGAGCGGGCGCCGGTTCGTCGGCGCGCGCGGCGGGGGAGGTGAGGGTGAGGGCGGCGCCGAGCGCGGCGGCGACGGCCACCCAGGGGCGGAGGCGGTTCCCGGTCACTGGCATTCCGCCGTTCCGTCGACGAGCTCGTGGGAGCGGATGGAGGTGGCGAACGGCGCCGGGACGGTGGTGCTGTCGCCGCGCAGGACGACGTACGCGCCGTACTTCCGGGAGTCGACCGGGTCGGTCCAGCCGCCGGTGAACGTCGGCTCGGGGTAGAAGCAGACGTGCTTCTGCGTGCGGTTCCAGACGGACTTGGGCATGGCGCCGGTGCCGTAGCCGTTCCCGTAGTTCCGGGTGGCCGGGTCGGTCTTCGGGAGGTGGACGGTCATCGCGCCGCGGCCGTTGGGCTCGGTGAAGGTGCAGACCCGGTTGTCGGGGCAGCGCTCGTAGCCGGTGAAGCAGCGGGCGCGGGTCGGGACCAGCTTGTGGGAGCGGACGGCGCCGGCCGCGTACGCGTCCGGGTTGGTCGGCTTGACGGTCTGCAGGACGCCGCCGTACGCGGGGTCGCCGTAGACGCAGGCCCAGAGGGCGGTGTTGTTCTTCGCCGACAGGGTCCTGCCGTCCCAGGCCGGGTCGTAACTCTCCAGGTTCTGCCGGTCGGTGAAGTCCCGCCGCTCGCCGGTCCCGTCGGCTCCGGAGTAGAGGCAGAGGGTGGCGGCCGGGCAGTCGGCGAAGGGGGTGGGCTCGGCGTTCGCGGGGAGCACGTGGAACAGCGAGCAGAGGAGGGCGAGGGCGGCTGTGATCAGCGCGCCGCGCCGTAGGTCGATGCGGAAGTCGGTCACGGACGATCATCGTGCCGTCACCCAGGGCGAAAGGGAACGCGTGTTCACCCTGGGGGGAAGCGTAGGGCCGACCCTCCGTTTCCGCCGCGTCCGCCCGCCATAGACTGCGATACGTCCTCATCGCCGAATCTTCGGGAGACCCCGCCGTGACCGAGCAGCCCCTCTCCGAGCACACCGCAGATGTGATCGTCGTCGGGGCGGGCCCGGCCGGCTCCACCACCGCGTACTACCTGGCCAAGGCGGGACTCGACGTCCTGCTCCTGGAGAAGACCGCGTTCCCCCGCGAGAAGGTCTGCGGCGACGGCCTCACCCCCCGTGCCACCAAGCAGCTCGTCTCCATGGGCATCGACATCTCCGAAGAGGCCGGCTGGCTGCGGAACAAGGGCCTGCGGATCATCGGCGGCGGCATGCGCCTGGAGCTCGACTGGCCGGACCTCGCCTCGTACCCGGACTACGGACTCGTCCGCAAGCGCGACGACTTCGACGAGCAGCTCGCCCGCCAGGCGCAGAAGGCCGGCGCGCGGCTGTACGAGCGCTGCAACGTCGGCGCCCCGATCATCGACGACCGCACGGGCCGGATCACCGGCGTCCACGCCAAGCTCGGCGAGGACAAGCGCGAGGTCACCTTCCACGCCCCGCTCGTCGTCGCCGCCGACGGCAACTCCACCCGGCTCTCCCTCGCCATGGGCCTGCACCGGCGCGAGGACCGCCCGATGGGCGTGGCGGTGCGGACGTACTTCACCAGCCCCCGCCACGACGACGACTACCTGGAGTCCTGGCTGGAGCTGTGGGACCGGCGCGGCGCGCAGGACCGGCTCCTGCCCGGCTACGGCTGGATCTTCGGCATGGGCGACGGCACCTGCAACGTCGGCCTCGGCATCCTCAACTCCTCCTCCGCCTTCAAGGAGCTGGACTGGCGCGAGGTCCTCAAGGCGTGGTGCGCCTCCATGCCGGAGGACTGGGGCTACACCCCGGAGAACATGACGACGCCCATCCGCGGCGCCGCGCTGCCCATGGCCTTCAACCGCCAGCCGCACTACACCAAGGGCCTGCTGCTCGTCGGCGACGCGGGCGGCCTGGTCAACCCGTTCAACGGCGAGGGCATCGCGTACGCCATGGAGTCGGGCCAGATCGCGGCCGACGTCATCGTCCAGGCGCACGCCCGCGCGACCCCCGCCCAGCGCGAACTGGCCCTGCGGAACTACCCGCAGATCCTCAAGGACACCTACGGCGGCTACTACACGCTCGGCCGCGCCTTCGTGAAGCTCATCGGCAACCCGAAGATCATGAAGGTCGCGACCCAGCACGGCCTCTCCCACCCGCTGCTGATGAAGTTCACGCTCAAGATGCTCGCGAACCTCACGGACCCGACGGGCGGCGACGCCATGGACCGCATCATCAACGGCCTGTCGAAGGTCGCGCCGAAGGCATGAGCCGGGGCGCGGTCAGCCGTTCCGCGCCGCCGCCAGCCTGATCCGGGCGTCGAGTTCCGACTTCGCCCGGGTCAGGGCCTCGGCGTGCCGGTCGACGGCCCGCTCCTGGTGGCCGACCTCGGCGGCGTACCAGATGCCGACGAGGTTGCTCCGCTTCTTGCAGGCCACGTCCTGCTCGGCGGCGGCGATCGCCTTCGGCCCGCCGAGCGTGTCCGCGGAGAGCCCGAGGTCCTGCTGGGGGCTGACCGGGTCGTCGCTCCGGTAGCCCTTCTCCGCCATGCAGCGCGACCACTGTCCGACGGCCCGCACGACATCCGGGTCCTGCCGGGCCCGCGAGAACGCCTCGGTCTCCAGCTGGAAGACGAACAGGGCGTCGACCGCGCCCTCCCGCGGCGCGTACATCCGCAGGAAGCCCTCGCGGCCGCAGCCGCCGACGGGCACCTTCCGCCCGTTGACCCGCCGACCGCTGTCGGTCCGCTCCGACTCCGCCAGGCTCATCGGGATCGGGCCCTTGAGCGGCGGTCCGCCCAGGACCAGTTCGCCCGTGGGGCCGAGGTCGTCCTCCGGCGCCTTCCCCGGCGGCACCGCCCCGCCGCGCGGCGCGTAGCCGTACCGGGACGCGGTCGCCGCGTCGGTGAGCCCGTAGCGGGAGGCGGTGCCGGACCGGGCCGGCCTCGGCTGCTCCGGCGGCCGGTAGGCGAGGCCGAAGCGCCGCATGCAGTCGGCGGTCAGCAGCGCCTGCGCCTTCTCGATGCCGCGGCTCTCCTCGTCCGTCGGTTTGTAGCCGTCCAGGGGGTACGTCAGCCGGGCCGCGTCCGTCACCTCGGGCGGTGGGGCGGGAGCGGACGGGCCGCCGGTGCCGGAGGCGCAGGCGGTGAGGAGCGCCGCGCCCAGCAGGAGGGCGGCGGCGGAGTGCGGGGCGCGGGGGCGCATGGGGCTGCTCCGGTGGGGCGGGCGAACGAGGGGCGGGTCAGCGGGCCTTGTAGTGGTACGCCGAGGAGACCTGGTTCTTGAACGTCGCGGAGGCGTTGCCGTAGTAGTTCGCCGGGAGGCTGCCCTCGACGCCTCCGGCGAACGAGCCGGTGTAGACGTACCAGACGACCCGGTCGCGGTTGAAGTACGAGGCGGCGTTGTTGTCCACGATCTGGCCCTGGCCGGAGCCGTAGCCGGGGAAGCGGTCGTCGGCGAGGTTCGAGTCCGCCAGGTACAGGTCGAGGACCGAGCCCATCAGCGACGAGTTGTAGTACAGGCCGAACTCGCGGAGTTCCAGCTCGCCGTCCTTGGTCGAGGCCGCGGCGGTGCCGCCGCCGGCCAGGACGCCCGCGCCGAGGGCGGTGAGGG
Source organism: Streptomyces sp. NPDC059534 (assembly GCF_042743475.1). Classification (NCBI taxonomy): domain Bacteria; kingdom Bacillati; phylum Actinomycetota; class Actinomycetes; order Kitasatosporales; family Streptomycetaceae; genus Streptomyces; species Streptomyces sp. NPDC059534. The sequence continues at coordinate 210,830 of NZ_JBHWAQ010000007.1, read as the reverse complement.
CGACCACGGTGCTGAGGGCGCGTCGGACGACCGTGCTCTGCATGGCGTGGGCCTTTCGGGGCGAGGGGAGAGGGACGGGACGGAGCCGTGTGACACCAGGGGGCCATGCGGCGCCGATTGAGAAGTACACGTCATGAATGAGCATCGGTCTACGACTCTTTGGGCCAGAGAAGGCACGGTTTACGCCCCGCAACTGGCGCGATTTCACTGTCTGTTGATGCGGTTACCGGACGATCGCACGCATGGCTAGGGTCACGGGAAGCCCCCGGAAGGACTGCACCGATGAGACGTCTGGCCGCCCCCCTGCTCCTCGCCGCCTTGGCGCTCGCCGGGTGCACGGACGGCGCCCCCGAGGCCGCCGGCCCGCCCCCCTCCGCCCCGGGGGAGTCCCCGGCCGACGCCGCGCTGTACGACTGCCTCGCCCGGCAGGGTCTGAAGCTCCAGGTCAGAGACGGAAACAGACGGGTCGACAAGGACGCCAACAGCCGCCAGGCCATGGACGCCGCCCAGGCCGTCTGCGGCACCCCGGCCACCGCCGCCACCGTCGACCCGGCCACCCTCGCCCGGGACCGCCGGACCTCCGCGTGCGTACGCCGCAACGGCATGACCGCCTACCCCGACCCCGACCCGACCACCGGCCTCCTGCCCGAGAACGACGAGCTCAAGTACGACCCCCGGCTCCCCGAACTCCTCCGCAGGTGCGCCCCGGCACCCGAGGACACCCGAGGCGGGACGGTCGTCGGTGGCTGAGCCCTCCGTACGCGACACCGCCCCCGGACCGCGCACACCACGGGACACCCGCCGGGGCGCGCGGGCACCCGTCGAGGCCGGGACGGCGACCGGTACCGGGACCGGGACAGAATCCGGGACGGCGACCGAGGCCGGGTCCGGCTTCGATCGCGGCCCTCGGGCCTCCCGCGGTGCCGTCGGTGTCGCCGCACTGGTCGTCGGCGCCGTGCTGCTCACCGCCTCCGGTGTCGTCGCCGGATCGCTGATCACCTCGCCGGCGCAGCTTGCCGCGGACGCCGGGCCGCCGCCGCCCGACGTGCTCACCGCTCGGGTCGAGCGGCGGGTGCTGCGCGAGACCGTCGTCCTGCGCGGGACCGTCGTCGCCGGGCAGACCGTCCGCGTCGCGCCCCTCGCCGCCGGTGGCGAGGGCGGGGTGCCCGTCGTGACGAAGGTGCCGGTCGCCGCCGGGGAGGCGGTCCGGCCCGGGCAGGTCGTCCTGGAGGTGTCGGGCCGCCCGGTCGTCGTCCTGAAAGGGCGGCTGCCGGTCTACCGCGACCTGCGGCCGGGGGCGACCGGCGACGACGTCGCCCAGCTCCAGGACGCGCTGGCCTCCCTCGGGCACGGCCGCGGCGACGACCCGAGGGGCACCTTCGGCGCCGGGACCAAGCGGGCGGTGGCGGAGTTCTACTCCTCCGCCGGGTACGACCCCCGCCCCGCCGTGGCCGACGACGGGGCCGCCGTCGACGGCGCCAGGAGGGCGGTGACCGGTGCCGAACGGGCTGCCGAGGACACCCGGGACGCGCTGCTCGACACCGCGGACGCCACCCAGGTGAAGGCCCTCCGCAAGGCGCGCGACCGGGCAGCGGCCGACCTGGCCGACGCCCTGACCGTCCTGGCCGCGGCGAAGGCGGCCGCCGGGCCCATGGTCCCGGCCGCGGAGATCGTCTTCGTCGAGCGCTTCCCCGCCCGGGTCGCCTCCGTCGACGCCGCACCCGGATCCCCGGTGACGGGCCCCCTGATGACCCTGTCCTCAGGGCGGCTCGTGGTCCAGGGCTACCTCCAGGACCACCAGAAGGGCATGGTCCGGCCCGGCCGGAAGGTGCGGATCCTGGACGAGGAGACCGGCGCCGAACTCACCGCCGAGGTGGCCGCCGTGGCCGGCACGGCCACCCGGCAGCGGAACGGGCGGCCGAGGGACGGCGGCACCGGGACCGAGGGCGGCGAGGGCGACGGGCCGACCGCCGACGGCCCCGTCGGCTTCCTCCTCACCGCCGTGCCCGACCGGGAGATCCCGGCCGGCCTCGCCGGGAAGGAGGTGCGGCTGACCGTCGAGGCCGCCTCCACCGACGGCGCGGCGCTCGTCGTGCCCGTGACCGCCGTCTCCGCCGGCGCGGACGGCCGGACGCTCGTCACCACCGTCCGCGCCGACGGACGGCAGGACCGTGTCGAGGTGCGGACCGGCACCCTCGGCGACGGCTACGTGGAGGTCGTCCCGCTCGCCGCCGGCCGCCTCGCGGAAGGCGAGGCCGTGGTCACCGGGGTGGCCGCGGCGACCGGGGTGAGCGGCGTGAGCGGGGCGCCGGGGTCGCCCGGCGGCGGGCCCGGCGCGGGAGAGACGCCGTGACCCGGTTCGTAAGGGCCTGGGACCGGAGGCGGGCACGGGAGCCGGAGCGCGTACGGGAGCCGGAGCGGGCACGGGAGACGGAGCGTGTACGGGAGACGGGGCCGCCGCCGGAGCGCCGGGCCCCCCGGCCCGGCCCCGCCGCCGGAGCCCCCGTCATCGAGTTCCGCGGGGTCGGTCTCACCTACCCGGGGCCGCCGCCCGTCGAGGCCCTGCGGCCCTGCGAACTCGTCGTCCGCCAGGGCGAGTTCCTCGCCGTCGTCGGCCCGTCCGGGTCCGGGAAGTCCACCTTCCTGAACGTCGTGGGGCTCCTCGACGCCCCCACCGAGGGCACCTACCTCCTCGACGGCATCGACACCGCCGCCCTGCGCGACGGCGACCGCACGGCCCTGCGCGGCCGCCGCATCGGCTTCGTCTTCCAGGCGTTCCACCTGCTGCCGCACCGCAGCGCCACGGAGAACGTCATGCTCGCGATGGTGTACGCGGCCGTGCCCCGCGCCGAGCGCCGCGCCCGGGCCCGGGACGTCCTGGACCGGGTCGGGCTCGCCCACCGGGCCGACGCCCTCCCGGCGCGGCTCTCCGGCGGGGAGCGCCAGCGGGTCGCCATCGCCCGGGCGCTCGCGGCCCGCCCGTCGCTGCTGCTCTGCGACGAGCCGACGGGCAACCTCGACTCCGGGAACGCGGAGACGGTGCTCGCCCTCCTCGGCGCACTCCACGCCTCCGGCATGACCGTCGTCGTCATCACCCACGACCACGAGGTCGCCGCCCGCGCCCAGCGCACGGTGGCGATCCGCGACGGCGTCCTGACCGAACAGCCCCGACCGGAACGGGAACGGACCCTTTGATGAAGCGCCGCCCCCGGGCCCCCCGCGCCGTCGAGCCCTCGCGCGTCTCCCCGCGCGACGTCCTCTCCGAAGCCGTCGCCGGCCTGGTGCAGCGCCCCGGGCGCTCGGCGCTCACCGCGCTCGGCACGGTCCTGGGCGTGGGCGCGTTCGTCGCGGTCCTCGGACTGACGGCGACGGCGTCCGCGCGGGTCGACTCCCGCTTCGACCTGCTGACCGCCACCGAGGTCACCGTCGAGGACGTCGCCCGGGAGCGGGACGAGTTCGCGGGCCCCGGCTTCCCCGCCGACGCGGACGCCCGGATCGAGCGGCTCGGCGGGGTGCGGCACGCCGGTGTCCTCTGGACGGTCCGGCTCGCTCCGGGCACCACCGTGCGCGCCGCACCGGTCGGCGGCGGCGCGGCCGGCGAACGGATCGACGTCGTCGCCGCCTCGCCCGGAGCGCTGCGCGCCGCCGTCCCCCGGGTCGCCCAGGGCCGGCTGTACGACGAGTTCGCCTCGGCGACGGCGCAGCCGGTGGCGGTGCTCGGGGCCTCGGTCGCCGCCCGGCTCGGCATCACCACCCTGCAGACGCGGCCCGCGGTGTTCATCGGGGACGAGCCGTTCGTGGTGGCCGGGATCGTCGACGACGTACGGCGGCGGCCGGACGTGCTGATGTCGGTGACGGTGCCCCGCACCACGGCCGAGCGGATCTGGGGCCCGCCGGAGAGCGGGGCGGCGCGGATGCTCGTCGCGACGGAGACCGGTGCCGCCCGGCAGATAGCGGACGAGGCGCCGGTCGCGCTCCGCCCGGACCATCCGGAGTACCTGAAGGCGGTGCCGCCGCCGGACCCGAGGACCCTGCGGGCCGGTGTGACGGGCGATCTGGACCAGCTGTTCCTGCTGCTCGCCGCGGTCTGTCTGGTGATCGGGGCGGTCGGCATCGCCAACACCACCCTGGTCGCCGTCCTGGAGCGGACCGGCGAGATCGGCCTGCGCCGCGCCCTGGGGGCGAGAGGACGGCACATCACCGCCCAATTCCTCATGGAATCGGGCGTTCTGGGCATGCTCGGCGGGCTGGTCGGCACGGCGCTGGGCGTGTCCACGGTGATCGGGGTGGCGCTGGTCCGGGACTGGACGCCGGTCGTCCATCCGGCGACCGCCGCCGCGGCTCCGGCGATCGGCCTCGCCACCGGCGTACTGGCCGGCCTCTACCCGGCCTGGCGGGCCGCCCGGATCGAACCGGCCGAGGCGCTGCGCCACTGACGACGCCGCCCGGGGTTCCGGGGGACGGCGAAGGGCCGTCCCTCCCCCGAGGAGTGACGGCCCTTCGTCGTGACGAGCGGGAGGATCAGAGGATGCGGACCGCGCCCGAGGGCATGTCCCAGTCCAGGGAGCGCTCGACCACACCGGTGGACGTGTTCTGCGCGCCGACGTACTTGCCGCCGCCGACGTAGATGGCGACGTGGTACGAGCCGCTGCGGCTGCCCCAGTAGAGGACGTCGCCCGGCTGGAGGTTGCTCAGCGAGACGGAGGTGCCCATGCTCGACTGGTCGTACGAGACGCGGGGCAGGTCGATGCCGGCCGCGCGGTACGCGGCCTGCACGAGGCCGGAGCAGTCCCAGGAGTTGGGGCCGGTGCCGCCGGTGACGTAGGCGTCGCCGACCTGGGCGCGGGCGAAGGCCACGATCGAGGCGGCGGAGCCGGTGGGGGCCTGCGTCTCGCTGTTGTCGCTCGTCGACGAGCCGGTGGAGGAGCCGCTCGTGGACGTGGTGGAGAGCTGGGTGCGGGCGCTGTCGCGGGAGGCGCGGGCGGCGGCCTCCTGGCGCTCCTGCTCGGCCTTGGCGCGGGCCTTCTCGGCGCGCTCGGCCTCGGCCTTGCGGTCCGCCTCGGCCTTGGCCTTCTTGGCGTCCTTGGCGGCCTTCTGCAGAGCCTGGTTCTCCTGGGTCTCCAGGCTCTGGTCGAGGGCCTCCTGCTGCGACGCCTCGGCGGAGGCGGCGACGGCGCTCGCGAGGCCGCCGGCGGCGTCGAGCGAGCTCAGGGTGGGCATTTCGATGGTCTCGGTCACCGGCTCGGCGTTGGCCGGCCCGGCAGCACCGGCCACCGCGATGGTGCCGAGGACGCCACCGGCAACTCCGGCCCGCAGGGCGAGCTTCGAGGCGCTGCGGCGGGGCTTCCGGTGGCTGGGTATGTGAGCGGTGTGGGACATGGGAACAACCGCTATCAGGGGTTCGCGGTTCCCTTCAAGAAACGTGGGTTGCGCCACAGTTACGTTCGGAACTATTCAATCCGCTTCTTTGGCGCCCTTATTGACGCCGTAACGGGCAAATCGGGCACGGCTCATCTGGCCCTTGATCACGGGTTTTCATTGAAACGCCCGAATTGCCCGACGCTTACCACCTCTTGACGCCGATGGCCAAGCCCCGCTTTTTCGGGGCCTCGGAGGTGTGGTGCAGGTCACACTCCCGTCTCATGAACGCTCGTGAATGCGCGCACGCGTCCATCTCCGTACACCGGACCCCCCGACCGGGGGATGGCGGGTTCCTTTATCACCCGGATGCGTCCACCACCAATTTGCTTGCATCGACCAACACTTGATAGTGCGACACCCCCTCCGAGCAGCCACTTCCGGTCCGGATGTCACATCTGGTGATCACCTGGGCGCTTCGCGCGACAAGATCACCGCTCATCCGACTTCATGATCCTTCGTCAGGTGGTGGAGATCACAAAGTCCTTGCTGCACCCCGTGTCGCAGATCACAGAGGGGCGGGCATAAGATGCGGGGCAGCCGGGCTTGTGAACTGCCTCACATGGGGGCGATCTTTCCCGCCCGGTGGTGCGGTCCAACGGTCAAGGACGACTGGAAGGAGCGAGGAGCGTGAATGCGTACGCGCCCGTCCTCGTGCTCGGTGCCCTGGGTGCGGGGTTTGCGATCTTCTCCGTGGTCATGGCCACGCTTATCGGGCCAAAGCGGTACAACAGGGCAAAGCTTGAGGCGTACGAGTGCGGCATCGAACCGACGCCCACTCCCGCCGGAGGCGGTCGCTTCCCGATCAAGTACTACCTGACGGCGATGCTCTTCATCGTCTTCGACATCGAGATCGTCTTCCTCTACCCCTGGGCGGTCACCTTCGACGCCCTGGGGCTTTTCGGGCTCGTGGAGATGCTGCTCTTCGTGCTCACCGTCTTCGTCGCCTACGCCTACGTGTGGCGTCGCGGCGGCCTGGAATGGGACTGAGGGGCTGAGGGGCACCTATGGGACTCGAAGAGAAACTCCCGAGCGGCTTTCTGCTGACGACGGTCGAACAGGCCGCGGGCTGGGTGCGCAAGGCGTCCGTGTTCCCCGCGACCTTCGGCCTCGCCTGCTGCGCCATCGAGATGATGACCACCGGAGCCGGCCGGTACGACCTGGCCCGCTTCGGCATGGAGGTCTTCCGCGGCTCACCGCGCCAGGCCGACCTGATGATCGTGGCCGGCCGGGTCAGCCAGAAGATGGCGCCCGTCCTGAGGCAGGTCTACGACCAGATGCCCAACCCCAAGTGGGTCATCTCCATGGGCGTCTGCGCCTCCTCGGGCGGCATGTTCAACAACTACGCGATCGTGCAGGGCGTCGACCACATCGTGCCGGTCGACATCTACCTCCCCGGCTGCCCGCCGCGCCCGGAGATGCTGCTCGACGCGATCCTCAAGCTCCACCAGAAGATCCAGAGCTCCAAGCTCGGCGTGAACGCCGAGGAGGCGGCCCGCGAGGCGGAGGAAGCGGCGCTCAAGGCGCTGCCGACCATTGAATTGAAGGGTCTGCTCCGGTGAGTGACGAGACACCCAACCCCGAGAAGGAGCTGAGCGCGCAGAACCTGCCGGGCCAGCGCGGGGATCACGGCGAGGAGGTGCGCCTCCAGCGTGGCATGTTCGGCGCCGACAAGGGCGGCGACACCACCGGCTACGGCGGCCTCGTCCGCTCGATCCGGATGCCCGGACCGGCCACCCGCCCCTACGGAGGATGGTTCGACGAGGTCGCGGACGAACTCGAAGGCGCACTGGAGGAGCAGGGACTGCTCCCGGAGAACGCCATCGAGAAGACCGTCGTCGACCGTGGCGAGCTCACCTTCCACATCGCGCGCGAGCACCTCGTCCGCGTGGCCCGCACCCTGCGCGACGACCCGGCGCTCCGCTTCGAGCTCTGTACCGGCGTCTCCGGCGTCCACTACCCGGACGACAAGGGCCGCGAGCTGCACGCGGTCCACCACCTGCGCTCGCTCACCCACGGCCGGCTGATCCGCCTGGAGGTCTCGGCCCCGGACGCCGAGCCGCACATCCCGTCACTCGTCGCCGTCTACCCGACGAACGACTGGCACGAGCGCGAGACGTACGACTTCTTCGGCATCGTCTTCGACGGCCACCCCGCCCTCACCCGGATCATGATGCCGGACGACTGGCAGGGCCACCCGCAGCGCAAGGACTACCCCCTCGGCGGCATCGCCGTCGAGTACAAGGGCGCCCAGATCCCGGCTCCGGACCAGCGGAGGTCGTACAGCTGATGTCCACCTCAGAAGCGTCTCCCCGCGAGACGACCGAAGGCACCGTCTACACGGTGACCGGCGGCGACTGGGACGAGGTCGTCCAGTCCGCGGCCAAGGCCGACGACGAGCGGATCGTCGTCAACATGGGCCCCCAGCACCCGTCCACCCACGGCGTGCTCCGGCTCATCCTGGAGATCGACGGCGAGACCGTCACCGAGGCCCGCTGCGGCATCGGCTACCTCCACACCGGCATCGAGAAGAACCTCGAGTACCGGACCTGGACTCAGGGCACCACCTTCGTCACGCGCATGGACTACCTCACCTCGTTCTACAACGAGACGGCGTACTGCCTCGGCGTGGAGAAGCTCCTCGGCATCACCGAGCAGATCCCGGACCGGGCCAGCGTCATCCGCGTCCTGCTCATGGAGCTCAACCGGCTCTCCTCCCACCTGGTGTGCATCGCCACCGGCGGCATGGAGCTCGGCGCCACCACGATCATGATCTACGGCTTCCGGGACCGCGAGATGATCCTGGACCTGTACGAGCTGATCACCGGCCTGCGCATGAACCACGCGTTCATCCGCCCCGGCGGCCTCGCCCAGGACCTCCCGCCCGGCGCCGTCGACGCCGTCCGCGAGTTCGTGAAGACCATGAAGAAGAACCTGCCGGAGTACGACAAGCTCGCCACCGGCAACCCCATCTTCAAGGCCCGCATGCAGGACGTCGGCTACCTCGACCTCACCGGCTGCATGGCCCTCGGCGCCACCGGACCGATCCTGCGCTCCGCGGGCCTCCCGCACGACCTGCGCAAGTCCGACCCGTACTGCGGCTACGAGGACTACGACTTCGAGGTCCCCACCACCGACACCTGCGACTCCTACGGACGCTTCCTCGTCCGCCTGGAGGAGATGCGCCAGTCGCTCCGGATCGTCGAGCAGTGCCTCGACCGCCTGGAGCCCGGCCCCGTCATGGTCGGCGACAAGAAGATCGCCTGGCCCGCGCAGCTCGCGCTCGGCCCCGACGGCCTCGGCAACTCGCCCGACCACATCGCGAAGATCATGGGCACCTCCATGGAGGCCCTGATCCACCACTTCAAGCTGGTCACCGAGGGCTTCCGGGTCCCCGCCGGACAGGCGTACGCGGCCGTCGAGTCCCCCAAGGGCGAGCTCGGCGTGCACGTCGTCTCCGACGGCGGCACCCGCCCCTACCGGGTCCACTTCCGCGACCCGTCCTTCACCAACCTCCAGGCCATGGCCGCGATGTGCGAGGGCGGCCAGGTCGCCGACGTCATCGTCGCCGTCGCCTCCATCGACCCCGTGATGGGAGGCGTCGACCGATGACGGAGAACGTCAGCCTGGGGATGCCCCGGCTCCCCGCCCCCGCCTACCCGGCCGAGGTCCTCGCCCGCCTGACGGACGACGCCCGCGCGATCATCGACCGCTACCCGGACTCCCGCTCCGCGCTCCTGCCGATGCTGCACCTCGTGCAGTCGGAGGAGGGTCACGTGACCCGGACCGGCATGCGGTTCTGCGCCGACCTCCTCGGCCTGACCACCGCCGAGGTCACCGCCGTCGCCACCTTCTACACGATGTACCGGCGCAAGCCCTCCGGCGACTACCAGGTCGGCGTCTGCACCAACACGCTCTGCGCGGTCATGGGCGGCGACGCCATCTTCGAGGAGCTCAAGGCCCACCTCGCCGTCGGCAACGACGAGACCACCGAGGACGGCAAGATCACCCTTGAGCACATCGAGTGCAACGCGGCCTGCGACTTCGCGCCCGTGGTGATGGTCAACTGGGAGTTCTTCGACAACCAGACCCCCGCCTCCGCCAAGAAGATGGTGGACGACCTGCGGGCCGGCCGGACCGTCGAACCCACCCGCGGAGCCCCGCTCTGCACCTTCAAGGAGACCGCCCGCATCCTCGCCGGCTTCCCCGACGAGCGCCCCGGCGCCGTCGAGGCCACCGGCGGAGCGGGCCCCGCCTCCCTCGTCGGCCTGCGCCTGGCCAAGGGCGAGACACCGAACCACCGCATCGTGCACCCGCGTGGTGAGACCACCGGTCAGGAGGGGGAGTGATGACCTTGGCCGCCGAGATCAACAACAGCAGCCCCGAGAAGCTCCTCGCCCCCGTCCTCTCGGCCTTCTGGGACCAGCCCAACTCCTGGACCCTGGAGACCTACGAGCGCCACGAGGGCTACCAGGGACTCAAGCGGGCCCTCGCGATGAGCCCCGACGACCTCATCGCGTACGTCAAGGAATCCGGCCTCCGCGGACGCGGCGGCGCCGGCTTCCCCACCGGCATGAAGTGGCAGTTCATCCCGCAGGGCGACGGCAAGCCGCACTACCTCGTCGTCAACGCCGACGAGTCCGAGCCCGGCACCTGCAAGGACATCCCGCTCCTCTTCGCCAACCCGCACTCCCTCATCGAGGGAATGATCATCGCCTGCTACGCGATCCGCTCCGAGCACGCGTTCATCTACCTGCGCGGCGAGGTCGTGCCCGTCCTGCGCCGCCTCCACGAGGCCGTCCGCGAGGCATACGCGGCCGGCTACCTCGGCCGGAACGTCCTCGGCAGCGGTCTGAACCTCGAACTCACCGTGCACGCCGGCGCCGGCGCGTACATCTGCGGCGAGGAGACCGCCCTGCTCGACTCGCTCGAAGGGCGCCGCGGCCAGCCCCGGCTGCGTCCCCCCTTCCCCGCGGTCGCCGGTCTGTACGCCTGCCCCACCGTGGTGAACAACGTCGAGTCCATCGCCTCCGTTCCCGCGATCCTCAACCGGGGCAAGGAATGGTTCACGTCGATGGGCAGCGAGAAGTCCCCGGGCTTCACGCTCTACTCGCTGAGCGGCCACGTCGCCTCGCCCGGCCAGTACGAGGCCCCGCTCGGCATCACCCTGCGCCAGCTCCTCGACATGAGCGGCGGCATGCGCCCCGGCCACCGCCTCAAGTTCTGGACCCCCGGCGGCTCCTCCACCCCGATGTTCACCGACGAGCACCTCGACGTGCCCCTCGACTACGAGGGCGTCGCCGCCGCCGGCTCCATGCTCGGCACCAAGGCGCTCCAGTGCTTCGACGAGACCACCTGCGTCGTCCGGGCCGTCACCCGCTGGACCGAGTTCTACGCCCACGAGTCCTGCGGCAAGTGCACCCCCTGCCGCGAAGGCACGTACTGGCTCGTCCAGCTGCTCCGCGACATCGAGGCCGGCCGCGGCCGGCTGTCCGACCTCGACAAGCTGAACGACATCGCCGACAACATCAACGGCAAGTCGTTCTGCGCCCTCGGCGACGGCGCCGCCTCCCCGATCTTCTCCTCGCTGAAGTACTTCCGCGAGGAGTACGAGCAGCACATCACCGGCCGGGCCTGCCCCTTCGACCCGGCCAAGTCGACCGCCTGGGCGGACAACCACAAGGAGGTGACCGCATGACCGTCATCGCGTCCACCCCCAGTGGCGGCAGCGCACCGGTACCGCCCGAGGACCTCGTGACGCTGACCATCGACGGCGCCGAGATCTCCGTCCCCAAGGGGACGCTCGTCATCCGCGCCGCCGAACAGCTCGGCATCGAGATCCCGCGGTTCTGCGACCACCCCCTCCTCGACCCCGCCGGCGCCTGCCGCCAGTGCATCGTCGAGGTCGAGGGCCAGCGCAAGCCGATGGCCTCCTGCACCATCACCTGCACCGACGGCATGGTGGTGAAGTCGCAGCTCACCAGCCCCGTCGCCGAGAAGGCCCAGCACGGCGTGATGGAGCTGCTGCTCGTCAACCACCCGCTGGACTGCCCGGTCTGCGACAAGGGCGGCGAGTGCCCCCTGCAGAACCAGGCCATGTCCCACGGACAGGCCGAGTCCCGCTTCGAGGGCGTCAAGCGCACCTACGAGAAGCCGGTCCCGATCTCCACCCAGGTCCTGCTCGACCGCGAGCGGTGCGTCCTGTGCGCCCGCTGCACCCGCTTCTCCAACCAGGTCGCGGGCGACCCGATGATCGAACTGATCGAGCGCGGCGCGCTCCAGCAGGTCGGCATCGGCGAGGGCGACCCGTTCGAGTCGTACTTCTCCGGCAACACCATCCAGATCTGCCCGGTCGGCGCCCTCACCTCGGCCGCCTACCGCTTCCGCTCCCGCCCCTTCGACCTGGTCTCCTCGCCGTCCGTCTGCGAGCAGTGCGCCGGCGGCTGCGCCACCCGCACCGACCACCGGCGCGGCAAGGTCATGCGGCGGCTCGCCGCCGACGACCCCGAGGTCAACGAGGAGTGGATCTGCGACAAGGGTCGCTTCGGCTTCCGGTACGCGCAGCAGCGCGACCGGCTCACCACCCCGCTCGTGCGGAACCAGGAGACCGGTGAGCTCGAAACCGCCTCCTGGCCCGAGGCCCTGGAAGCGGCCGCCCGCGGCCTCGTCCGCGGCCGCACCGGCGTCCTCACCGGCGGCCGGCTGACCGTCGAGGACTCCTACGCGTACGCCAAGTTCGCCCGGGTCGCCCTCGACACCAACGACATCGACTTCCGGGCCCGGATCCACTCCGGCGAGGAGGCCGACTTCCTGGCCTCGACCGTCGCCGGCCGCGGCAGGGACCTGGACGGCGGCGGGGTCACCTACACCTCGCTCGAAGCCGCGCCCGCCGTGCTCCTCGTCGGCCTGGAGTCCGAGGAGGAGGCCCCCGGCGTCTTCCTCCGGCTCCGCAAGGCATGGCGCAAGCACGGCCAGAAGACCTACGCCGTCGCCGCCTTCGCGACCCGCGGCCTGGAGAAGTCCGGCGGCACCCTGCTGCCGGCCGCCCCCGGCACCGAGACCGAGTGGCTCGACGCGCTGACCTCACGGGTCGGCCTGGAGGGCGACGGCCTCGCCGCCGCCGAGGCGCTCCGCCAGGAGGGTTCCGTCATCGCCGTCGGCGAGCGCCTCGCGGGCGTGCCCGGCGCGCTCACCGCCGCCCTGCGCGCCGCGGCCGCCACCGGCGCCCGGCTCGTCTGGATCCCGCGCCGCTCCGGCGAACGCGGAGCCGTCGAGGCGGGCGCCCTCCCGGCGCTGCTGCCCGGCGGCCGGCCCGCGACCGACCCGCGCGCGCGGGAGGAGGTCGCCGCCGCCTGGGGCATCCGCGAACTCCCGCACCGCTACGGCCGCGACACCGGCCAGATCCTGGAGGCCGCCGCCACCGGCGAACTCGGCGCGCTGCTCGTCGCCGGCGTCGAGGTCGCGGACCTGCCGGACCCGGCACGCGCGCGCGAGGCGCTCGACGCGGCCTTCGTGGTCTCCCTGGAGCTGCGGCCGAGCGAGGTCACGCGGCGGGCCGACGTCGTCCTCCCGGTGGCCGCCGTCGCCGAGAAGCCCGGCACCTTCCTCAACTGGGAGGGCAGGGCCCGCCTCTTCGAGGCCGCGCTCAAGCCCGAGCAGATGACCCGGCCCCTCGCGCCGGCCGACGCGCGCGTGCTCCACATGCTCGCCGACGCCCTCGACGCGCACCTGGCCCTGCCCGACCTGCGGTCGGTGCGGCGGGAGATGGACCGGCTGGGCGGCTGGACCGAGGAGCGGGCCACCGAGCCCGCCGAACCCGGTCAGGCGGCGCCCCGGCCCGGCGACGGCGAGGCCGTCCTCGCGGGCCACCGCCTCCTGCTGGACCTGGGCAGGCTCCAGGAGGGCGACACCGCGCTGGCCGGCACCCGGCACGCGGCGGTCGCCCGGCTCTCCGCCGCCACCGCCGCCGACACCGGCGTCAAGGACGGCGACCTCCTGGAGGTGACCGGACCCGCGGGGGCCGTCGCCCTGCCGCTCCAGGTCACCGAGATGCCCGACCGCGTCGTCTGGCTGCCCCTCAACTCGACCGGGCACGGCGTCCTCTCCGACACCGGCGCCCACCCGGGCGACCTGGTCCGTATCGGCCCGGCGGCCCAGAGCCCCGCCGATGTCACGGAGGTGCAGGCATGAGCACGCCGCTCGCCGCTGAAGACCTGTCCATGTTCGGCACGGACCCGTGGTGGCTCGTCCTGATCAAGGCCGTCTTCTGCTTCGCCTTCCTGATGATCACCGTGCTCTTCTCCATCGTGTGGGAGCGCAAGGTCGTCGCCTGGATGCAGCTGCGCATCGGCCCCAACCGGCACGGCCCCTGGGGCATGCTCCAGTCCCTCGCGGACGGCATGAAGCTGATGCTCAAGGAGGACGTGATCGTCCGGCGGGCCGACAAGGTCGTCTACGTCCTCGCCCCGATCATCGCCGCGATCCCCGCGTTCATGGCGATCGCCGTGATCCCCTTCGGCCCGGCCGGCAACGAGGTCTCGATCTTCGGCCACCGGACCGCGATGCAGCTCACCGACCTGCCGATCGCGATGCTGTACGTCCTCGCGGTCGCCTCCGTCGGCATCTACGGCATCGTCCTCGCCGGCTGGTCGTCCGGCTCCACGTACCCGCTGCTCGGCGGACTCCGCTCCTGCGCGCAGATGATCTCGTACGAGATCGCGATGGGCGCCGCCTTCGCCTCCGTGTTCCTCTACTCCGGGTCGATGTCGACGTCGGCGATCGTCGAGGCGCAGGCGGACCGCTGGTTCGTGATCCTGCTGCCGGTCTCGTTCATCATCTACATCGTCACGATGGTCGGCGAGACGAACCGTGCCCCGTTCGACATGCCGGAGTCCGAGGGCGACCTCGTCGGCGGCTTCAACACCGAGTACTCGTCCATCAAGTTCGCGATGTTCATGCTCGCCGAGTACGTGAACATGGTGACGGTCTCCGCCGTGTCGGTGACCCTCTTCCTGGGCGGCTGGCGGGCCCCGTACCCGATCTCCACCTTCTGGGAGGGCGCGAACCACGGCTGGTGGCCGATGCTCTGGTTCGTCGTCAAGGTGCAGCTGCTGCTGTTCTTCTTCATCTGGCTCCGCGGCACCCTGCCCCGCGTCCGCTACGACCAGCTGATGAAGCTCGGCTGGAAGGTCCTCATCCCGGTCTCCGTGGTCTGGCTCATGCTGGTCGCCACCGTCCGCGCGATGCGCAACGAGAACATCGCCTTCTCGAACATCGTCCTGTACGTGGCCGGCGCTGTCCTCGGACTGCTGCTGCTCTCCTTCCTCGTGGACCTGTTCCGCGACCGGAAGGCGAAGGCCGGCGTGGCGCCCCCCGAGGCCGCGCCCGCCTTCGACCCGATGGCCGGCGGCTTCCCCGTACCGCCCAAGCCCGGGCAGTCCCTGCCGCCGGTGCCCCGGCGCAGGCCCCGGCGCGACCGGGACCTCGTTGCCAGTGGCGCCCCCGATACCGCTACTGCGAGTGATGGAAAGGAGACGGACGGTGTCTGACTTCCAGAATCCGGTGGCCGGTTTCGGCGTGACCTTCAAGGCCATGTTCAAGAAGCGGCTGACCGAGCAGTACCCGGAGCAGCAGAAGACGACGGCGCCCCGCTTCCACGGCCGGCACCAGCTCAACCGTCACCCCGACGGTCTGGAGAAGTGCGTCGGCTGCGAGCTGTGCGCCTGGGCCTGTCCCGCCGACGCCATCTACGTCGAGGGTGCGGACAACACCGACGAGGAGCGCTACTCGCCCGGCGAGCGCTACGGCCGCGTCTACCAGATCAACTACGCCCGCTGCATCCTGTGCGGGCTGTGCATCGAGGCGTGCCCCACGCGGGCGCTGACGATGACCAACGAGTTCGAACTGGCCGACTCCTCGCGCGAGAACCTCATCTACACCAAGGAGCAGCTCCTCGCGGGCCTGGAGGAGACCATGGTCGACTCCCCGCACGCGATCTTCCCGGGCATGACCGAGCAGGACTACTACCGGGGGCTGGTCACCGAGGCCGCGCCCGGCACCGTCCGGCAGGTCGCCGCCTCCCAGGGCGAGAAGGGCGAGCCGGAGGGGGCGGAGGCATGAGCGCCAACCTCGCGGCCTACGCGACCTCCTCCGGTGAGACCTTCCAGTTCTGGGTCCTCGGCACCGTCGCCGTCGTCGGCGCCCTCGCCACGATCCTGATGAGGAAGGCCATGCACAGCGCCCTGTCGCTGGCCGGCACGATGATCGTCCTTGCGGTCTTCTACCTCGCCAACGGCGCGTACTTCCTCGGCATCGTCCAGATCGTCGTCTACACCGGCGCGATCATGATGCTCTTCCTCTTCATCGTCATGCTGGTCGGTGTCACGGCCGCGGACTCGCTGAAGGAGACCATCAAGGGGCAGCGCTGGTGGGCCGCGGCCTGCGGCCTCGGCTTCGGCGTCCTGCTGATCGCCGGCATCGGCCAGGCGTCGCTGACCGAGTTCGCCGGCCTCGGCGCGGCCAACACGGCGCACGGCGGGAACGTCGAGGGCCTCGCCGCTCTCATCTTCACCAAGTACGTCTTCGCCTTCGAGATCACCGGCGCGCTGCTCATCACCGCGGCCGTCGGCGCGATGGTGCTCACCCACCGCGAGCGCACCGAGCGGGCCGCCACCCAGCGCGAGCTGGCCGAGCAGCGCGTACGCGAAGGCAAGCACGTGCCGCCGCTGCCCGCGCCCGGCGTCTACGCCCGGCACAACGCCGTGGACATCCCCGGTCTGCTGCCCGACGGCACCCCGGCGGAGCTCACCGTCATGCAGACCCTGCGCAAGCGGGGCCAGATCCGTGACGTGTCCACCGAGGCGCTGGCCGACCTCAAGGCCCTGGAGCAGCGCTCCGAGGAGCGGCTCGGCCGGGACCGGGACGAAGAGGAGGCCACCCGGTGAATCCCGTCAACTACCTGTATCTCGCCGCCCTGCTGTTCACCATCGGTGCGGCCGGGGTGCTGATCCGGCGCAACGCGATCGTGGTCTTCATGTGCGTGGAGCTGATGCTCAACGCCTGCAACCTCGCGTTCGTCACCTTCTCCCGCATGCACGGCAACCTCGACGGCCAGATCATCGCGTTCTTCACGATGGTCGTCGCCGCCGCGGAGGTCGTCGTCGGGCTCGCGATCATCGTGTCCGTCTTCCGTGCCCGCCACTCGGCCTCGGTCGACGACGCCAGCCTGATGAAGCTGTGAGGGGCTGACCGTGGAAAATCTCATTGCGCTGCTCATCGGGGCGCCCCTGCTCGGCGCGGCCGTCCTGCTCTGCGGCGGCCGCCGGCTCGACAAGTCCGGGCACTGGCTCGGCACGCTGCTCGCGGCCGCCTCCTTCGTCATCGGCCTGGCGCTCTTCGCCGACATGCTCGGCAGGAGCGCCGATGACCGGGCCATGCACCAGCGGCTCTTCACCTGGATCCCGGTCGAGGGCTTCCAGGCGGACTTCGCCTTCCAGCTCGACCAGCTGTCGATGACGTTCGTCCTGCTGATCAGCGGGGTCGGCACGCTCATCCACGTGTACTCCATCGGCTACATGGAGCACGACGAGCGCCGCCGCCGCTTCTTCGGCTACCTCAACCTGTTCGTCGCGGCGATGCTGCTGCTGGTCCTCGCCGACAACTACCTGCTCCTGTACTTCGGCTGGGAGGGCGTCGGCCTCGCCTCGTACCTCCTGATCGGCTTCTGGCAGCACAAGCCCACCGCGGCCACCGCCGCGAAGAAGGCGTTCCTGGTCAACCGGGTCGGCGACATGGGCCTCTCGATCGCCATCATGATCATGTTCACCACCTTCGGCACCTTCGCCTTCGCGCCGGTGCTGGGGGAGACGGACAAGACCAGCGAGGGCACGCTGACCGCGATCGGTCTGATGCTGCTCCTCGCCGCCTGCGGCAAGTCGGCCCAGGTGCCGCTGCAGTCCTGGCTCGGGGACGCGATGGAGGGCCCGACCCCGGTCTCGGCCCTCATCCACGCGGCCACGATGGTGACCGCCGGCGTGTACCTGATCGTCCGCTCCGCCGCCATCTTCAACGGCGCCCCGGACGCCCAGCTGGTCGTCACGGTGGTCGGCGCGGTCACGCTCCTCTTCGGTGCGATCGTCGGTTGCGCCAAGGACGACATCAAGAAGGCGCTCGCCGGTTCGACGATGTCGCAGATCGGCTACATGATCCTGGCGGCCGGCCTGGGCCCCATCGGCTACGTCTTCGCGATCATGCACCTGGTGACCCACGGCTTCTTCAAGGCCGGGCTGTTCCTCGGCGCCGGTTCGGTCATGCACGGCATGAACGACGAGGTCGACATGCGGAAGTACGGCGGCCTGCGGACGTACATGCCGGTCACCTTCGTCACCTTCGGCCTCGGCTATCTCGCGATCATCGGCTTCCCCGGCCTGTCCGGCTTCTTCTCCAAGGACAAGATCATCGAGGCGGCCTTCGCGAAGGGCGGCACCGAGGGCTGGATCCTCGGCTCGGTCACCCTGCTGGGCGCGGCCATCACCGCGTACTACATGACCCGCGTGATGCTCATGACCTTCTTCGGCGAGAAGCGCTGGCAGGCCGACGAGAACGGCGAGCCGCCGCACCCGCACGAGTCGCCGAAGTCCATGGTCGTCCCCATGGTCCTGCTGGCCGTCGGCTCGGTCGCCGCAGGTGCCTACTTCGAGTTCGCCGGGTTCGTCGAGTGGCTGGAGCCGGTCACCGGCTTCGCCCACGGCCACTCGCCGCTCAGCGCCGCGGCCGTCACCACCGCCACGGTCGCCGTCATGGTCGTCGGCGTCGGACTCGCCTACCTCCAGTACGGGCGCCGGCCCGTCCCGGTCGTCGCCCCGCGCGGCTCGCTGCTCACCCGGGCCGCCCGCCGCGACCTGCTCCAGGACGACTTCAACCACGCCGTCTTCGTCACGGGCGGCACGCACCTCACCCGCTCGCTCGTGTACGTCGACCACACCCTGGTCGACGGTGTGGTCAACGGCACCGCGGCTTCCGTCGGCGGACTCTCCGGCTGGCTGCGCAAGCTCCAGAACGGCTACGCCCGCACCTACGCGGTCTCCATGTTCGGAGGTACTGCGGTGCTGATCGCCGCGACCCTGCTGATGAGGGCGGTGTAACGCTCATGTCCTTCCCGCTCCTTACGGCGACGGCAGCGGTTCCGGCGGTCGGTGCGATCCTCACCGCCGCCGTCCCCGCCGCCCGCCGCACCGCCGCCAAATGGCTGGCGCTGCTGGTCTCGCTCGCCACGCTGGTCCTCGCCGCCGTCGTCTTCGGGCGCTTCGAGCCCGGCGGCGAGCGGTACCAGCTCACCGAGTCCCACTCCTGGATCAAGGACTTCGGCGTCCGGTACGAACTCGGCGTGGACGGCATCGGGGTGGCGCTCATCGCGCTGACCGCCCTGCTGATCCCGTTCGTCATCCTGGCCGGCTGGCACGACGCGGACCCCCTGGAGACGACGTCCTCCCGGTGGCGGCCCACCCAGGGCTTCTTCGCCCTGATCCTCATGGTCGAGGCGATGGTGATCCTCTCCTTCGAGGCCACCGACGTCTTCCTCTTCTACATCCTCTTCGAAGCCATGCTCATCCCGATGTACTTCCTCATCGGCGGCTTCGGCGACCGCGCCCACAGCGGCTCCGACGAGAACGCGGCGGCCCAGCGCTCGTACGCGGCGGTCAAGTTCCTGCTCTACAACCTGGTCGGCGGCCTCATCATGCTGGCCGCCGTCATCGGGCTCTACGTGGTCGCGGGGAACTTCTCGCTCACGGAGATCGCCGAGGCGCGGGCCAACGGCTCGCTGGAGATGGCGACCAGCACCGAGCGGTGGCTGTTCCTCGGCTTCTTCTTCGCCTTCGCGGTGAAGGCGCCGCTCTGGCCGCTGCACACCTGGCTGCCGAACGCGATGGGGGAGGCGACCGCCCCGGTCGCCGTCCTCATCACCGCCGTCGTCGACAAGGTCGGCACCTTCGCGATGCTCCGCTTCTGCCTCGGGCTGTTCCCCGAGGCGTCGAAGTGGGCCACCCCCGCGATCGTCGTCCTCGCCCTGATCAGCATCGTCTACGGGGCGCTGCTCGCCGTCGGCCAGCGGGACATCAAGCGGCTGGTCGCGTACGCGTCGATCTCGCACTTCGGCTTCATCATCCTGGGCATCTTCGCGATGACCACGCAGGGCCAGTCCGGCGCCACGCTGTACATGGTCAACCACGGCATCTCGACGGCCGCGCTGATGCTGGTCGCCGGGTTCCTGATCTCCCGGCGCGGCTCGCGGCTCATCGCCGACTACGGCGGTGTCCAGAAGGTCGCCCCGGTGCTCGCCGGCACGTTCCTGATCGGCGGACTCGCGACCCTGTCGCTGCCCGGACTCGCGCCGTTCGTCAGCGAGTTCCTGGTCCTGGTCGGGACGTACGCCCGGTACCCGGTGGCCGGTGTCATCGCCACCACCGGCATCGTCCTCGCCGCGCTCTACACCCTCGTCCTGTACCAGCGGACGATGACCGGGCCGGTGAAGGAGGAGGTCCGGGAGCTGCCCGACCTGCGGGCGCGCGAACTGGCGGTGGTCGTCCCGCTGATCGCCGTCCTGATCTTCCTCGGGGTCTTCCCGAAGCCGCTGACGGATGTCGTCGACCCGGCGGTGCAGCACACCATGTCCGACGTCCAGCAGAAGGACCCCCAGCCGGAAGTGGAGGCGGCCAAGTGAGCGCAACGGCTGTCCACAGTCTGTGGACGACGGCCGCCGAGCCGATCGCCAAGATCCCGGCGCCCCACATCGAGTACACGCAGCTCTCGCCCGTGCTCATCGTGATCGGCGCCGCGATCGTCAGCGTCCTCGTCGAGGCATTCGTGCCCCGCAAGGGCCGCTACCTCGGACAGGTCTTCCTGTCCGTCCTCGCCCTCGCCGCCGCCTTCGCCGCCGTCGTCGGCCTGGCGGCCGGCGGCTACGGCTCCACCAAGGCCCACATCGCGGCCATGGGCGCCATCGCCGTCGACGGACCCGCCCTCTTCCTCCAGGGCACCATTCTCCTCGCCTCGATCGTCGCGATCTTCACCTTCGCCGAGCGCAGGCTCGACCCGGCCGACCACGGCCACAGGGTCGACTCCTTCGCCGCCGAGGCCGCAGCCGTCCCCGGCAGCGAGCAGGAGAAGGCGGCCGTCAAGGCCGGGTTCACCACCACCGAGGTCTTCCCGCTCGCGCTGTTCGCGATCGCCGGCATGCTGGTCTTCCCGGCCGCCAACGACCTCCTGACGCTCTTCGTCGCCCTGGAGGTCTTCTCCCTCCCGCTGTACCTGCTCTGCGCCGTCGCCCGCCGCAAGCGGCTGATGTCGCAGGAGGCGGCCGTCAAGTACTTCCTGCTCGGCGCGTTCTCCTCGGCCTTCCTGCTCTTCGGGATCGCCCTGCTCTACGGCTACGCGGGCTCCGTCTCGTACGCCACCATCGCCGACGTCGTGGACGGCTCGATCGCCTCCGTGGACCCGGCGCTCGCCGACACCATGGGCAACGACGCGCTGCTCCTCATCGGCTTCGCCATGGTCCTCGCGGGGCTCCTCTTCAAGGTCGGCGCCGTCCCGTTCCACATGTGGACGCCGGACGTCTACCAGGGCGCCCCGACGCCGGTCACCGGCTTCATGGCCGCCGCGACCAAGGTCGCCGCGTTCGGCGCGCTGCTGCGCCTGCTGTACGTGGTGCTGCCGGGCCTCACCTGGGACTGGCGGCCGGTCATGTGGGGCATCGCGATCGTCACCATGCTGGGCGGTGCGATCGTCGCCATCACCCAGACCGACATCAAGCGGCTCCTGGCGTACTCGTCGATCGCGCACGCGGGCTTCCTGCTCGCCGGTGTCATCGCGGCCACGCCGACCGGTATCTCGTCCGTCCTCTTCTACCTGGGCGCGTACTCCTTCGTGACGATCGGCGCCTTCGCCGTCGTCACCCTGGTCAGGGACGCGGGCGGCGAGGCCACCCACCTGTCCAAGTGGGCCGGGCTCGGCCGCCGTTCGCCGCTCGTCGCGGCGGTGTTCGCGGTCTTCCTGCTCGCCTTCGCCGGCATTCCGCTGACCTCCGGTTTCTCCGGCAAGTTCGCGGTCTTCAAGGCGGCGGCCGAGGGCGGCGCGGGCGCGCTCGTCGTGGTCGGTGTGATCTCCTCGGCGATCGCCGCGTTCTTCTACATCCGGGTGATCGTGCTCATGTTCTTCAGCGAGCCGAAGGCGGACGGCCCGACGGTCGCCGTGCCCTCGGCGCTGACGACGCTCACCATCACCGCGGGCGTGGCGGTCACGCTGGTGCTCGGCCTCGCGCCGCAGTACTTCCTGGACCTGGCCGGACAGGCGAGCGTGTTCGTCCGGTAGGCGTCATCCGCGCGTGAGGGGCCCGGCTCGCTTCGAGCCGGGCCCCTCCGCCGTGTCCGGCGCGGGCGCCCCCCCGCGGGGGTGCCGTACGCGGGGGTGACCCGTGGGAGGTGTCCGTGCCATCGTGTGAGCCGTCCCCAATGGTCTGTACCACCTGGCCCCGCCCGCCCAGGAGGGAGAAGCGGCACGATGAGCGACACCACCGCGTTACGGAGGACCCCCTGCACCACTCCGAGAGCCGGCGACCCGCCGATGCACCGGCTCCAGGTCCGCCTTCCCGAGCAGGTCCCCTTCGCCGCCGGCACCTTCGACACCATCGGCCCCATGTCGCGCGCGGCCTTCCCGCACCGGCACACCTTCTACGAGATCGTCCACGTCACCGCCGGCACCGGCGCCCACGTCGTCGACCTCGCCCGCTGGGAGCTCCGCCCGCCCCACCTCGGCCTGATCCTGCCCGGACAGCTCCACCACTGGGAGGACGCCCGCGGCCTCGACGGCAGCGTCGTCCTCTTCACCGAGGACTTCCTCCTCGACCACCCCGGCGACCGGGACCTCCTGCGGCGCCTCGGCGAACACCCCTGGCTCACCCTCGACGGGCCCACGCACGCGCGTACCGGCCGTCTGATGGCCGAACTCGTCGAGGAGTACGGACACGGCGCCGACGGCTTCGCGACCGTCCTGCGCTCCCTGCTGCACGTCCTGCTGATCCGTACGGCACGCCTGCGCGGCCCCGCCGCGAGCGCCCCGCCGGCGGGCAGGCCCGCGGCCGTCGCCGAGGAGTTCGCCCGGCTCCTCGGCCGTACCGGAGCGGAGGGCCGGACCGTACGCGAGTGCGCCGAGCTGATCGGCGTCACCCCCGGCTACCTCACCGAGTCCGTCCGGGCCGCCACCGGCCGCACTCCCGGCACCCTGCTCCGCGAAGCCCGCTCACGCGAGGCCCAACGGCTGCTCGCCCACACCGAATTGTCGGTGCGTCAGATCGCCTCCCGGGTCGGCTTCGACGATCCCGCCTATTTCTGCCGCTTCTTCCGCCGCGAGACGGGCCGCAGCCCGGGCGACTTCCGAAAACACCACGACCGCCGTGATCCGTCCATCGAAGACGGCGTCCGGCCCGCCTAGGTTCGATGCCGATCCCCCAGCCCCCCACACGAGGAGCAGGCAGGCATGGACAACGAGACCACCACCGGGCACGTCACCCGCAAGGCGGTGCTGCGCGCGGCGCTCGCGGCCGGCATGGCGGCGCCCGCGGTACTCATGGGCGTACCGGCACTCGCCCGTACCCTCACCGCCGGCGAGGCGGCGCCCGCGCTCACCCCGGAGTGCGACGACGGCGACGACCCCACCCCGGCGCAGACCGAGGGCCCGTACTTCAAGCCCAACTCACCGCTGCGGACCAGCCTGCTGGAGTCCGGTACGGCCGGAGTCCGGCTCACCGTCAGCGGCTACGTCTTCGGGCTGGCCTGCCGGCCGATATCCGGCGTCCTGCTCGACTTCTGGCAGGCCGACACCAACGGCGCCTACGACAACAGCGGCTTCCGCTTCCGCGGCCACCAGTTCACCGACGCCGCCGGCGCCTTCAAGCTGACCACGATCGTGCCCGGCCTCTACCCGGGCCGCACCCGGCACATCCACGTCAAGCTCCAGGCCCCCGGCCGCCCGGTGCTCACCACCCAGCTGTACTTCCCGAACGAGCCCCGCAACAACACCGACACCCTCTTCGACGCACGGCTGCTCATGACCGTGCGCGACGCGGGCGCGGCGAAGGAGGCGGCCTTCGACTTCGTCCTGAACGTGCCGCAGGACCCGGGGCCGACCCCGACCCCGACGCCGACCCCGACGCCCACGGGCGCCCCCGGCGGGACCTGGGCGGCCGGGACCGCCTACCGGGCGGGGGACACCGTCACCTACGGCGGCCCGGGCTATGTGTGCCTCCAGGCGCACACGGCCCAGGCCGGCTGGGAGCCGCCGAACGTCCCCGCGCTCTGGCGGCTCCGCTAGTCACGCGGCGGGAGCGATCCGGCCCCGGACCTCGCCCAGCGCCACGCGGGTGCCGTCCGGGCCCGGCGCCCAGGCCGTCAGGACGACCTCGTCGCCGTCCTCGAGGAACGTCCGCTTGCCACCGGCCAGGTCGAGCGCGTCCCGGCCGTTCCAGGTGAGCTCCAGGAGCGACCCGCGCTGGTTCACCTCGGGCCCGGAGACCGTGCCGGAGCCGTAGAGGTCACCCGTGCGCAGCGAGGCGCCGTTCACCGTCATGTGGGCGAGCTGCTGGGCGGCCGTCCAGTACATGGAGGAGAACGGCGGCTCGGCGACCACCTCGCCGTTGATCTCCACCGTGATCCGCAGGTCGAAGCCGCCCGGCTCCTCCGCGTCCGCGTCCTCCAGGTACGGCAGGAGCGGGAAGTCCCGCGCCGGCGGCGCGGTCCGGGCGGCGTCCAGCGCCTCCAGGGGCGTCACCCACGCCGAGACCGAGGTCTGGAAGGACTTGCCCAGGAACGGGCCGAGCGGCACGTACTCCCACGCCTGCACGTCCCGCGCCGACCAGTCGTTGAGCAGCGTCAGACCGAAGACGTGCTCGCGGAAGTCGCCGAGCGCCACCGGCCGGCCCAGCTCCGACGGGGTGCCGACGAGGAAGCCGACCTCCGCCTCGATGTCCAGCTTGACCGAGGGCCCGAAGACCGGAGCCGCGTCGGTGGGCGCCTTGCGCTGCCCGGAGGGGCGGACGACATCGGTGCCGGAGACCGCGACGGTGCCCGCGCGGCCGTGGTAACCGATCGGCAGGTGCTTCCAGTTGGGGGTGAGCGCGTCGCCGTCGGGGCGGAAGATCCGGCCCACGTTCGTCGCGTGGTGCTCGCTCGCGTAGAAGTCGACGTAGTCCGCGACCTCGTACGGCAGGTGCAGCGTCACCGCGTCCAGCGGGTGCAGCAGCGGCTCGACGTCCGCCCGGTGCGCGGGCACCGTCACCCACGCCGTGAGCGCGCGGCGCACGTCACGCCAGGTGGTCCGCCCGGCCGCGAGCAGCGGGTTCAGGGTGGGCTGCGCGAGCAGGCTCGCGTACGGGGAGCCGAGCGCGTGCGCCGCGGCGCCCGCGTCCAGCACGTACCCGCCGATCCGGACGCCGACCCGGCGGCGGCCGGGCTCGTCGGCGGTGGAGAAGACGCCGTACGGGAGGTTGTGCGGGCCGAAGGGATCGCCCTCGGCCAGGTCGAGCGGGCTGTGCTCGGACATCGGTACGTGCCTCGCTTTCCAGGTGTGTGGGGGACACGTTACGGGCCGGGCCGCCCGGCGCGGATGACATGGATCACAGAGAAAGTGCGGCCTCCGTGGGCAACTGTCCCTATTTGCCCGGTATGTATGCCGGGTGAGCCCCGAACGCGGCCGTGAGCTGCGGAAACAGCGCCTCCAGGGAGGCCCGCCGCGCCTTACGATCGCGGTGGCGCCGCGCCGCGTGAAGCCCCCGCAGCAACCCCGCCCGCCCCCACACTTCGCACTCTTTCTCTGACCAGGAAAAGGTCCGTAACGTGAAGATCCGCCGCATTCTCGCGACCGCCGTGGCCGCCGCCGTGACCACCCCGGTCGTGCTGCTCGCCGCCGCCCCCGCGTTCGCCGACACCAAGCCGGCCCCCGCGCTGACGCAGAAGCCCGCGTCGGACGAGGACGACCACGACGACGAGATGCCGTCGATCGAGGAGCTCAAGGCCGCCGTCGCCGTGGCCCGGAAGGCGTACGACGAGGCCGTCGCCGACCTGGCCAAGGCCATGGACGACCTGAAGGCCCTGGACAAGGCCGACCACCCGCTCCGGGTGAAGGTCGCCGACGCTCAGAAGGCCGTCGAAGCGGCCGCCACGGCCAAGACGGCCGCCGACGAGAAGCTGGCCAAGGCCGTGCAGGCCGAGAAGGACCTCCTGCTGCTTCCCGACGCCACCGAGCAGCAGAAGGCGGACGCCGCCGCCGCCGTCGCCGCCGCGAAGACGGCCGCCGACGAGGCCGCTGCCGCCAAGACGGCCGCCGACGCGGAACTGAGCAAGGCCAACACCGCCTTCGGCGACGCTGCCGTCGCCGCTTCGCGGGTGATCCACCTCGCCCAGAAGGTCGAGAAGGCCGCCAAGCAGGACCTCGCCGACGCCAAGGAGGAGCTGGAGTTCGCCGAGGAGATCGAGGGGGAGTGCAAGGAGGACGGCGCCGTCAAGGTCGCCCTCGGCGGGCCCAGGACGGTCACCGCCGGCAAGAGCGCCTTCTTCTCGCTGCGCGTCACCAACACCTCCGGCCGGACGCTGGACGCGGTCGAGGCGTACGCCAGCGCCGCGCAGCTCCCCGGCCCCGGCGACGTCATCGACGAGGAGACGGACTTCTCCGACCACCTCATCTCCGTCGACTGGTCCTCCGCCGCCCACCCGAAGTGGACGCCGGTCGGCGAGGACTACGACGCCATCGACGTCGGCACCATCGCCAAGGGCCGCAGCACCGACATCAAGCTGCGCCTGACGGTCGCCGCGGACGCCGAGGCCGGCAAGGGCCTGGCCTTCGCCGTCGGCGCGTACGAGAACAACGACGGCACCTGCGGCATCGGCGAGGAGTACGCGACCGTCAACTTCGACATCCTCGCCGCAAAGGGCGAGAAGCCGAAGCCGTCGCCGTCGACCTCCACGCCCACCCCGGCGCCGACCACCGGCAACACGAACACCACCCAGCAGGGCGGCTCGTCGAACACCCCCGTGAACGGCACCCTCGCCGCCACCGGTGCGAACGACACCCTGCCGCTCGGCCTCGCCGCCGCGGGGGCCGTCGCCCTCGGCGCCGGCGCGCTGGTCGTCGCCCGCCGCCGCAAGGCCGGCGCGAGCGCCTGATCCGACGCCGAGGCGCCCGTACCCCCCGCCGGGGTACGGGCGCCTTCGCGCGTGCTCAGCCCGCCGTACGGGCGATCCGCTCCTCCCAGGTGCGGTGGAAGAGGACCTCGCCGCCCTCCTTGCACATCACCTCGTTCCGGGTGAAGAAGGCGTCCGCGTCGCAGGAGATCTCCGAGCGGGTGTCGACCGTGCAGTCCCAGGCGAGCTCGGGCCGGTGCAGCCGCACCGACCACTCCGAGCGGGTCCGGGCGGACAGCGGCCCGCTCTCGTCGATCGTGTACGTCTCCACGGCGTCCTCGGTGAACTCCAGGCCGTCGGGGTACACGCGCGTGCCGCCGTACTTCGGGTCGACGTCGAGCCGCCACTCGCCCTTGGCGACGTCCCGGACCACCACCCGCTCCGGGCGCGGCTCCTCCAGCGTGCGCGGGTACACCACGCCGAGCGGCTCGGACTGCTCCGGCTCCTCCCACTCGACGGCGTCCTCGGTGTGCGCGCGCACCGGCAGGGTGAGGTTCGAGCCCGCCGGGTCGAGGGTGAAGCCCGCCGCGTCCGGCTGCGGCCAGATCCACGGCCAGTACGTGGAGGAGACCGCGAGGCGGACCCGGTGGCCGGGCGCGAAGGCGTGGCCGATGCCGTTCAGCTCGAAGGCGAAGCTCTCCGTCTCGCCGATCTGGGCCTCCACGGCCCGGTCGCGGCCGTAGCGGGCGGAGAAGTTCAGCGCGCCGCGGGTGACGAGGGTGGAGGAGCCGTCCGGGGCGATGTCGCAGAGCCGGGCGATCACCTGCCCGGTCGGGGCGGCCGTCCGCAGCGCGAGGCTGACCGACGGCCGGCCCAGGATCTCGATCGGCCCGCCGTCCTCCGGCACGGGGAAGTCGAAGCACGCCGAGTGGGCGTCCTCGTCGCGCTGGTCGGGCGGCAGGTCGGCGTCGTTGCCGAAGGGGAAGAAGCGGCCCGCGTCGAGCCCGGTCTGCTGGGGCGAGTCGACGACCACGGGCGCGCCCTGGAAGGCGTACGTGACGGGCGTGACGTTCGGGGACGGCCAGGCGGGGTCGGCGACCCAGCGGCCCGGCAGCTCCTCGTAGACGGTGGCCGGCGGGTGCGTGTCGCTGATCCAGGAGCGCAGCAGCGGTTCGGCCATCACGTCGTTCTCGACGCCCTTGAGGTGGTGGTCCCACCAGCGCAGGGTCTCCTGGAGGAAGCCGATCGCGGGGCCCGGCGGCAGGCCGCGGTCCGGGTACTGGTGGGACCAGGGGCCGATGATCCCGCGCACCCGGTCCTGGGGGAGGTGCCGGGCGAGCCGCAGGACGGTGTCGCGGTAGGGGTCGTGCCAGCCGCCGACGGCGAGGACGGCGGCGCGGATCGCCCCGTAGTCCTCGCAGACGCTGCCGTGCTTCCAGTACGCGTCCCGGGTCTGGTGGGCGAGCCAGGTGTGGATGAGGGGCTCCATGGCCTCCAGGCGCCGCAGCCACATCCCGTGCCACTCCTCGCCCACGTACTGCGGGTCCGGCGGGCGGGCCGCGAAGGCGAGCATGGTGGCCGCCCAGGCGTGCATGTCGACGCCGAGGACCGAGCCGCCCATGTAGTGCACGTCGTTGTCGTAGCGGTCGTCGGTGGAGCAGACGGTGACGATCGCCTTGAGCGGTTCGGGGGCGAGGGCGGCGATCTGGAGCGAGTTGAAGCCGCCCCAGGAGATGCCGAACATGCCGACCTTTCCGGTGCACCACTCCTGCTCGGCGAGCCAGTTCACCACCGCCACGCCGTCGGCGAGTTCGACCGCGTCGTACTCGTCGCCGGGCAGGCCCTCGCTGTTGCCGTGGCCGCGGACGTCGACCCGCACGGAGGCGTAGCCGTGCCCGGCGTACCAGGGGTGGCGCTGCCAGTCGCGGGGCGCGGTCCAGTCGGTGAGGCGGTACGGCAGGTACTCCAGGAGGGCCGGTACGGGTTCGTCGGTGTCCGGGCGCCACACGCGCGCGTACAGCCTGGTGCCGTCCGGCAGGGGGATGCGGACGTCCTCGTGGCGGGTCTCGTACGGGAAGTCGGTGCGGATCTTCATCGCGGATACCTCGTGTACCTCGGGCCGGCTCAGTGGACGGGGTGCATGGTGCGGCGCAGCCAGGGCGCCAGGGCGATCACGACGAGGCCGGCGGCGACGGCCACGGCGCCGTTCACGCCGAAGTAGACGGGCTTGGAGACGTCGTCGTAGAGCTTCACGGCCTGCGCCTGGATGCCGTTGGCGAGGGCGAGGGAGAGGAACCAGAGCGACATCGTCTGGCTGGAGAACGCCTTCGGGGCGAGCTTGCTGGTGGCGGACATCCCGGAGGTCTCCAGGAGGACGTCGCCGAGGCCGAGCAGCAGGTACGAGCCGACGATCCACCAGGCGGCCATCTGATACGTGTCGTCGGAGTGCCCGGAGGTCGGCAGGACCATCAGGAGGAACGACAGACCGCCGAGGATCACGCCGAACGCGATCTTGTTGGACGCGTGCGGCTGCCGCTGTCCCATCCGCGCCCAGACGGCGGCCACGACGGGCGCGAGGAGGACTTCGAAGGCGCCCAGCGCGGAGGCGTACCAGCTTGCCGGGAAGTCGAAGCCGAGGATGGTCGTGCGGGCGTTGGTGGACGCGAGCAGGATCATCGTCGAGTACGCCTGGAAGAGGATGAAGTTGAAGACCACCGAGGCCAGGAACAGCACGATGTACGGCTTGAGGCGGCCGCGTTCCTCGGCCGTCACCCGCGGGCTGGAGAACATCACCCAGAAGAAGACGACCGGGGCGATCACCGAGATCAGGGTGAGCAGGTCCACGAACCGGTCCATGGTGAGCCAGCCCGCGAGCGCGAGCGCCGTGGCGGCGAGGGCCACCGAGACCGCGCCGACGGCGATCCGCCGGACGGCCCGGCGCATGGCGTCCGGGGCGAGGGCGAATTCGGCGGAGTGCCTGCGCCCGGCCAGGTGACGGCGGCCGGCGACGTACTGGATCAGGCCGAGGGTCATGCCGAGCGCGGCGGCCGAGAAGCCCCAGTGGTAGCCCTTGTGGTCGGCGAGCCAGCCGGTGATCAGCGGGCCGGCGAAGGCGCCGATGTTGATCGCCATGTAATAGAGCGCGAAGCCGGCGTCGCGGCGGTCGTCGTCCGTGCGGTAGAGCTTGCCGACCATGGTCGCCACGTTCGGCTTGAGCAGGCCGGTGCCGGCGCTGATCAGGCCGAGGCCCACCCAGGTCATGGCGGCCGTCGGCACCGCCATGGCGTAATGGCCGCAGGCGATCAGGATGCCGCCCCAGAGGACCGCGCGGTACGAGCCGAGGATGCGGTCGGCGAGCCAGCCGCCGGCCACCGAGACGAGGTACACGAGGGTGCCGTAGGCGGCGGAGACCGAGGCGGCGGTGCCCGGGTCCATGCCGAGTCCGCCGTCGGCCACGGTGGCGGCGAAGTAGAGGACGAGGATCGCCTGCATGCCGAGGAACGAGAACCGTTCCCAGACCTCCAGGCCCGAGAGGGTCAGCAGACCCCGTGGGTGGCCGAGGAAGGCGTGGTCGTCCTCGGGTGGAGGCTGCTCGCCGTTCGGTTCGGTGTCGATCGTTGTTCGGGACAAAACGCCTACCCCTGGTCGTATCAGCTGATCACGAACATACCGGGGGTGACGGGAAGGCGCCCACGGTGATCGAAAGGTGACCGGATACGCTGGCTGGAGTGCATCCAGCGACACATCGACAATCCATGTGATCGTCAGCAGGCGTCAGCAGACAGGAGACCCCCTCGTGACCGTCGTCGGGCCGTTCGGTCTTAGCGTGCGGGACCAGGCTCTTGAGGCCGATGTCCAGACCGGTTTGGCGGCTGTGGAGGCGGGCCTCCTGGACGCCACCAAGAGTGACGTCCCCTTCATCACCGAGGCCGCGCAGCACCTCGTCCTCGCCGGTGGCAAGCGTTTCCGCCCCCTGCTCGTGATGCTCGCCGCCCAGTTCGGCGACCCCTACGCGCCGGGCGTCGTGCCCTCCGCCGTGGTCGTCGAGCTCACCCACCTGGCCACGCTCTACCACGACGACGTCATGGACGAGGCCGACGTGCGGCGCGGTGTCGACAGCGCCAACACCCGCTGGGGCAACTCGATCGCCGTCCTCACGGGTGACTTCCTCTTCGCCCGCGCCTCGCACACGCTCGCGGACCTCGGTCCCGAGGCCGTACGGATCCAGTCCGAGGCGTTCGAACGCCTGGTGACCGGCCAGATCCTGGAGACCGCGGGACCGACCGACGGCCGCGACCCCGTCGACCACTACCTCGACGTCCTCGGCGGCAAGACCGGCTCCCTCGTCGCCGTCTCCTGCCGCTTCGGCGCCATGATGTCCGGCGCCGACGAGAGCGTCGTCGACACCCTCACCCAGTACGGCGAGCGGCTCGGCGTCGCCTTCCAGCTCGCCGACGACGTCCTCGACATCGCCTCCGACTCCCACGAGTCCGGCAAGACCCCCGGCACCGACCTCCGCGAGGGCATCCCCACCCTCCCGGTCCTGCACCTGCGGGCCGCGGCCGCCGCCCACGGCCGCCCCGAGGACGTCGAGCTCGTCGCCCTCGTCGACGGCGACCTCACCGACGACGCCCGGCACGCCGAGGTGCTGCGCCGGCTGCGCGTCCACCCCGCCCTGGAGCAGGCCCGCCGGGACACCGTGCGCTACGCGGAGGAGGCGCGCGCGATGCTCGCGCCGCTGCCCGACGGGTACGCGAAGGCGGCCCTGGTGGAGCTGTGCGACGCGGTGGTCCACCGCGCGGGCTGAGGGTTCCCGTACACCGCGCGGGCGAGGCCGCCCCCGCGGCGGGTCATCCCGGAGCAGTACGCGAGTTGATCCCGGGGACTGACGCTTCCGGGCGCCCGCTTTGGTCAGATGGAGCCATCGACCACACAGGGCGCACGGAGGTAGCGGAGACCATGGCAGCGAACGAAGCCCGTAGCGAGACCCGTCGCAAGGCGAGCCGGTACGTCGTCCCGGTCGCGGTGGCCGGAGTGGCCGCGGCGACCATCGGCCTCGTCCCGGCCCTCGCGGCGTCCGGTGACCCGGATCTGCCCGCGATCACGGCCCAGCAGCTCATCGAGAAGATCGCCGCGTCGGACACGCAGACCCTGTCCGGCACGTTCAGGATCTCCACCGACCTGGGCCTGCCGGCCCTCGGCGGCCTGGCGTCCGGCCTCGGCGGCGGCTCGGGCTCCGCCTCGGCGGACCCCTCGGAGAAGCTCACCGAACTCGTCTCGGGCACCCACACGCTGCGCGTGGCGGCCGACGGCCCCGAGCGTCAGCGGCTCACCCTGCTCGACGGCTCCGACGAGTACAGCCTGATCCACAACGGCGACGACGTCTGGGCCTACGACAGCAAGTCGAACGAAGTCTTCCACGAGAAGGGCGCGGCCGGCGCCCCCGAGGCGGACAAGCAGCTCCCGAGCACGCCCAGGGAACTCGCGGACGAGGTCCTGAAGGCGGCCGGCGACACCACGTCGATCACCGTCGGCGGCACGGCGAAGGTGGCCGGCCGGGACGCGTACCAGCTGGTGATCAAGCCGAAGCAGGCCGGTTCGACGGTCGAGTCGGTGAAGATCGCCGTGGACGCGGCGAACGGCACCCCGCTGAAGTTCACCCTCTCCTCGGTCGAGGGCGGCAAGCCGGTCGTCGACGCGGGCTTCACGAAGGTCGACTTCGCCCGGCCGGCCGCCTCGGACTTCACCTTCAAGGCGCCGAAGGGCGCGAAGGTGACGGAGGGCGCCGCGGAGAAGGGCCTGGAGTCCGGCGACGACCTGCCGGAGGGCTTCGAGGACGGTCTCGGCGGCCTCGGGAAGGGCTTCGGCGGCCTCGGCGACCTCGCGGGCGGCAGCGGCCCGAACGTGATCGGCGAGGGCTGGACGACCATCGCGTCCTTCGACACGGGCGCGCCGGCGCCCGGGACGGACGAGGCGCCGAAGGAGATCCAGGGCTTCCTGGACTCCTTCGGCGACAAGGTCACCGGGAAGTTCGGCTCGGGCACCGTCTTCAAGACGAAGATCGTGAACGCCCTCCTCACCGACGACGGCAAGGTCTACGTCGGCGCGGTGACGAAGGACGCGCTGGTGGACGCGGCGAACGCCGCCGGGTGACACCGCTGTAGAGCGGTCGGGTTGGGACCCCGGGCGGGTCGGGGGCGATGTTCACCGACCCACCCGGGAGCTTTGCTTTCCTACGGGAAGGTGAGCTTGAAGTTGTTGATGTAGCCGGTGTCGGCTCCGGCCTTGTCCTGGGCGCGGAGCTTCCAGGCGCCGTTGGCGACCTCGGTGGAGGCGTTCACGGTGAAGGTCTGCTGGATGTTGTCGGCGCTGCCGCCGGAGCGGTTGCTCAGGCTGTAGACCGAGCCGTCGGGGGCGACGAGGTCGACGACGAGGTCACCGCGGTAGGTGTGGATGATGTCCACGCCGACGGCGAGGTTGCTCGGGGCGTTGCCGGTGATGCCGGTGACGTTGACCGTCGAGGTGACCGCCGCGCCGGGGGAGTCCGGGATGGTGACGTCGGCCGAGTTCTCGAAGACCGTGCCGGTCGGCGGCGTGGTGGTCCCGGACAGCGTCCAGACCGCGTGCGCGATCGCGTCGCTGTTGCGGTCGAGGGCGGTGTCGTTGATGTTCGCCGTCGTGTCGCAGGACGAGTGGTAGCAGCGGTCGAACGCCTGACCGGAGGTGCCGCCCCACTTCTGGGCCTGGGCCGCCGTCTTGATGTAGTCGGCGCCGGTGAAGAGGCCGCCGACCGGGATGCCGACGTTCTTGAACGGGGCGTGGTCGGAGCGGCCGTCGCCCTCGGTCTCGATCTCCGTGGCGATGCCGAGACCGGCGAAGTAGTCCTTGAACGTCTGCTCGATGGTGGGGTCGTCGTCGTAGACGAAGTAACCCGGGTTCGGCGAGCCGATCATGTCGAAGTTCAGGTAGCCCTTGATCTTCGAACGCTCCGCCGTCGGGAGGTTGTTGACGTAGTACTTCGAGCCTATGAGGCCGAGCTCCTCCGCGCCCCACCAGCCGAAGCGCAGGTGCTTGGTGGGCTGGTAGCCGGCGCGGGACACGGCGAGGGCCGTCTCCAGGACGGCGGCGGAGCCGGAGCCGTTGTCGTTGATCCCGGGGCCCGAGGTGACCGAGTCGAGGTGCGAACCGGACATGATGACCTGGTTCGGGTCTCCGCCCGGCCAGTCGGCTATCAGGTTGTAGCCGGTGGCGCCGCTGGAGGTGAAGGTCTGCAGGGTGGTGGTGTAGCCGGCGGCGTCCAGCTTGGCCTTCACGAAGTCGATCGACGCCTTGTAGCCGGTACGGCCGTGGGCGCGGTTGCCGCCGTTGGCGGTGGCGATCGACTGGAGGTCCGCCAAGTGCTGCTTGACGTTGGCCAGCGGGATGTCGGGCGCGGCGGCGGCCGCCTGTGAACCGGCGGAGGCGGTGCCGGTGAGTCCGCCGAGCGCGAGCGCCGCGAGGGCGGCGGCCGTGGTGACACGTCTGGGCACGGAGATGTTCATCTGTGGGGGCTCCGGATTCCGAACGGGGATGGGACGGAACGTGCGAGACGCCTCGGGCGTGGGTGCCACGAGGCGCTGGAGCTGTGCGCGTGCATGTGCGGTGTTCAGTTGTTCTGTTGCGCATGTGTTCTGTTGTGCGTGCTGAATGTTCAGCGAGAGTTTGACTCCGCGTCAAGAGCGGAAACCGGTCAGCCCCGTTCGCTCACCGGAC
Source organism: Streptomyces sp. NPDC059534 (assembly GCF_042743475.1). NCBI lineage: Bacteria > Bacillati > Actinomycetota > Actinomycetes > Kitasatosporales > Streptomycetaceae > Streptomyces > Streptomyces sp. NPDC059534. Next base: position 176,493 of record NZ_JBHWAQ010000007.1, on the reverse strand, counting down.
AGGTCATGGTCATGACCTACGCTGCTGCCCGTGGACGGAATAGACCTCGGAAACGGAATCGTCGGCGCCATCCTCGGAGTCGTCTTCGCGACGCTCTTCCAGCAGTGGACGCAGGACCTGTGGTTCAGGGCCCGCCGCCGCTCCGCGGGCGTCGTCCGCAGCCTCACCTACCGGCAGGAACAGGGCCGCGCCTGGGGCACGTTCTCCCTGGGCCCGCTGCACACCCCCGCGCTCATCGTCGAGGGCGACGGCGACCGGGCCATCGCCGCCGAATCCGTCCACGTCCAAGTGCTCGACGGAGAGATCGAGTTGCCGGAGGAGATGGCGGACTGGCGCACCGAGATCGAGGCCGAGGAGACCCGGGCCGCCGACGCCGGTGAGCGCCGACCCGTCTGGAACGGACCCCGGTACGCCGTCGAATCCGTCGAGATCACCCGTACCGCCCTCGACGAGCAGTCCGAGGTCCACCTGCGGCTGAAGCCCACCGACTACTACACCTTCCTCGCCGCCCAGCAGCTCGACCGGCGCCTCCCGGACGGCACCACCCCGCGCGGCCGCTACCTCGACCCGGACGCGCCGCTCGCCGCGCCCGCGTTCCTCCAGTGCAGCTTCGCCGTCAACGTCGCCGTCGTCACGGCCGACCACCTGCTGGTCGTCAGCCGGCGCAGCGAGCGCGTCCGCATGGCGCCGGGACTCTGGAACTCCTCCGTCAACGAGGGCCTCTCGCGCCACATCGACTCCGCCGGACGCAACGCCCCCGACCTGCACGCCGTCGCCCGCCGGGGCATGCGCGAGGAACTGTCGATCGAACCGCACGAGTACACGCTCACGCTGCTCGCCTTCGTCCTCGACGTCGGCAAGCGCCACTGGAGCGCCCACTTCTACGCGCGCCTGAACGGCCTGACGGGCGACGGCCTCCAGGCCCGCATGAGCAGGGGCGTCGCGGACCGGTGGGAGCACGACACGATCGAGTACGTCCCCTTCCGCACGGCCGACGTCACGCGCTACCTGCTGTCCCCGGAACGCCGCCACCGCTGGGCCCCGCTGGCCCCGGCGCTCTTCCACCTGGCCCTGGTCCACGTGCACGGCCGGGCGTCGGTCGAGCGGGCGGAGGCGCAGGCGGTGCGGCGGGCCTGACGGGGTCAGTGCACGCAGAACTCGTTGCCCTCGGGGTCGGCCATGACGACCCAGGAGCCGGAGGGCTCGTCCACCCGGCGCAGGACCGTGGCGCCGAGCGCGCCCAGGCGGTCGACCTCCGCGTCGCGGGTGCCGGGTTCGGGGTGGAGGTCGAGATGGAGCCGGTTCTTGGTGGTCTTGGGCTCGGGGACGCGCTGGATGAGCAGGCGGCGCCCCAGGCCCCCGCCGGTCACCGGGTCGTGCGGGTCGTCCGGGTGGCGGACGGCGGCGAGATCGCGCCAGCCGAGCCGGGAGCGGTCCGTGCCCTCGTGGAGGGTGAGGGTGGCCTCGGCGGGGGCGGCCCCGAGGTCGAGGAGGCGGCGGATGTGGGGGTCGTGGTCCTCCTCCAGGTAGCCGAGCGCGGCCGCCCAGAAGGCGGCCTGGGCGTGCGGGTCGGCGGCGTCGAGCACAAGCTTCCAATGGATCGCGATCATGTAACTCGTTATAGTGGTTACGTGACCCAGTCCGCCACCGGAACCACTCCGTCCGCCGGAATGACCCTTCGACACCGCGACGGCCGGGACTTCCGGTTCGACGCCGGCGCGCTCTGCCTGGAGCTGCTGCTCACCGGCGGCACCGGCCCCGCCGCCGCCCGGTACGAGGTCCTCGACCGGGTCGACGGCCTGCTCGACTGGGTGCGGGACTGCCGACTGCCCCCCGGCCTCGACCTGACCGTCACGGACACCGAGCTGGCGGCCGTACGGGCCACCCGGGACGCGCTGTGGGAACTGGCCCTCGCCCGGGCCCGGGGGAGCGCCCCCGCACCCGGCGACCTGGCCGTCCTCAACGCCGCCGCCGCCGGGACGCCGCTGGCCGCCCTCGTCACCGCCGACGGCACCCGCGCCTGGGCCCCCGGCGCCACCGGCACCGGACTCCTGGCGACCGTCGCCCGCGACGCCGTCGAACTGCTCACCGGGCCCTACGCCGACCGGATCAGGGTCTGCGGAGCCGACTACTGCGCCCTGCTCTTCGCCGACACCTCCCGCCCCGGGCGCCGCCGCTGGTGCTCGATGGACCGGTGCGGCAACCGGCACAAGGTCCGGGCGCACCGCGCCCGCACCCCGTCGGAGGGGGAGGGCTGACGCCCGGCGCGCGCGTACGGGTGGCAGGCGCCGTCCCGGGACGGAACGGGACGGCGCACCCGCCCGGCAGGCCGTAGGGTCGGGCTCCCGGACCTCCGGTCCCCCCGCCCCGAAGGAGCGCACGTCCATGCACATCGCCGTACTGGGAACGGGTGAGGTCGGTCGTCGCCTCGCCACCAAGCTGGTCTCGCTCGGGCACGAGGTCACGATGGGCTCCCGCACCGCGGACAACGCCGAGGCGGTGAAGTGGGCGGAGGAACACGACGGCGGACACGGCACCTTCGCCGACGCCGCGGCCCCCGCCGAGCTGGTGGTCAACGCGACCGGCGGGCTCGTCTCCCTCGCCGTCCTGCAGGCCGCGGGCGCGGACAACCTGCGCGGCAAGGTCCTCGTCGACGTGTCCAACGCGCTCGACTTCTCGGAGGGCTTCCCGCCCAAGGTCGTCACGCCCGACGGCGGCAGCCTCGCCGAGCAGCTCCAGAAGGCGTTCCCCGACACGCGCGTCGTCAAGACGCTCAACACCATGACCAACACCGTCATGGTCGAGCCCGGCCGCGTCCCCGGCGCCCACAACGTGTTCCTCAGCGGCGACGACGAGGCCGCGAAGACCGTGGTCGCCGGCCTGCTCGGCTCCTTCGGCTGGCCGGCCGACCGGATCGTCGACCTCGGCGACCTGTCCAGCGCCCGCGCCACCGAGCAGCTCATGCAGCTGTGGCTGCGCCTCTACGGGGTGCTCGGCACCGGCGACTTCAACTTCGCGGTCTCCGTCGCCGGTTCCTGAACCAGCAGATGGCCGAGGAGGCCGTCGGGCGTCGGATACGGCTCCTCCCGCGGCAGCAGCCGGCCCGCGGCCTCCAGGTCGCCCGCCCGGACGAGGCCGTGCACCTCGTGGGCGAGCCCGGTCACGTCGGTGATGCCGACCGTCCACGCGTCCGCGTACGCGCGCGACGCCTCGCCCGACAGGCCGAGCTGGAGCGACCGGTACGGCAGCGGCCGGAGGTGCGGGTCGCGCTCCGGGTCCCACTGGACCCGGGCCGGCGCCTCCCTCAGCTGCCGCTGCCAGGTCGCCCGGTCGGGGTGGAACCCGCGGGCGTAGTGCGAGAGGCAGGCGTTCCGCAGAGCCCACTCGAAGCCCTCGCGGGTGATCTCCACGGCGAGGACGGTCTCCTGGCCCTCCTTCTCCCCCCAGCCGGAGCGGTACATCATCCACAGGAACGACGGCTTGATCCACGTCATCCGGTCCCGCTTCCAGACGGCCGGAAAGCGCCCGTCCCGGGCCGCGGCCAGCCCGATCTCGGGCCGGTACGCCTGGTAGACGGTGACGGTGTCCGGGGTGTGGAGCGCCCGGATCCGGTACTTCGGTTCTTCCATGGGGGCCAGAGTGCTCGGCGGCCGCCGGGCACGGCCACCGGTTTTCCGGGCCCTCGGCCGCGCCGAGGGCGCCGCGCCGGCCGCGCCGAGGGCTGCCTCGCCGGCTGCGACCAACGTCACGGCCGGAACATCCCCGTACGCGCCTAATGTGGAGGGATGAACGATTCGCCCGGCTGTCCGCTGATCGGCGTCGCCGCCACGTACATGCCCCGGCTCACGGAGTTCACCTCCGAGCCGGGACTCGTGGCCGCCGTCGACCAGCACGCCGCGGCGGTGCGCGACGCGCTCGTCCCGGCCCAGCGCCGCCGGCGGAACGGGACCCTCCGGCGGGAGGAGCTCGCCGACTACGTCCTGGGGTTCACCGACTGGCTCGCCGAGGCGCGGTGGACCGAGCCCGCCGGGCACGACTTCGCGACCCTGCGCCTGACGGCGGTCTGCTGGCTGATCCGGGAGCACGACCTCCTGGCCGCGTGAACGGCGGGCCCGCCGCCGGGCCCGCCGGGATCAGACGGGGCCCGCCGGGATCAGCCGCCGGCCCGGGCCGGGGGCGTCGCCGGGACCGGAGCGTCGGCCGCGTTCGCACCCGCGCCGGCCACCACCGCCGCCTTCGCCGCCTCGACCTCGGCCCTGCTCTGCCGGGCCGTGCGCAGCGCGTCCCAGGTGAGGAGCGTCAGGGCCAGCCAGACGAGAGCGAAGCCCGCCCAGCGCTCCGCCGGCATCGCCTCGTGGAAGTAGACGACCCCGAGCAGGAACTGGAAGGTCGGCGCCAGGTACTGGAGGAGGCCGAGCGTCGACAGCGGCACACGGATGGCGGCCGCCCCGAAGCAGACCAGCGGGACCGCCGTGACGATGCCGGTGGCGGCGAGGAGGGCGGTGTGGCCGGCGCCCGCGGTGCCGAAGACGAGGGTGTCCTGGGTGCCGAGCCAGACCAGGTAGCCCAGGGCGGGCAGGAACTGGACGGCGGTCTCCGCGGCGAGCGACTCCAGGCCGCCGATGTTGACCTTCTTCTTCACCAGGCCGTAGACGGCGAAGGAGAAGGCGAGGGTGAGCGAGATCCACGGCGGCCGCCCGTACCCGATCGCGAGGACGAGCACGGCGGCGAAGCCGACCCCGACCGCCGCCCACTGCGCGGGGCGCAGTCGTTCCTTCAGGACGAGGACCCCGAGGGCGATGGTGACGAGCGGGTTGATGAAGTAGCCGAGGGACGCCTCGACGACGTGGCCCGTGTTGACCGACCAGATGTACAGGCCCCAGTTCACCGTGATGACGGTGGCGGCGACCGTGATCATGCCGAGCTTGCGGGGGCTGCGCACGAGCTCCCGTATCCAGCCCCAGCGGCGGAGCGCGAGCAGGGCGAGGCCCACGAAGACCAGCGACCACACCATCCGGTGGGCGAGGATCTCGATCGCCCCGGCGGGCTTCAGGAGCGGCCAGAAGAGCGGGACCAGGCCCCACATCCCGTAGGCACCGATCCCGTAGAGCAAACCTGCTCGTCCCTCGTCATCCGTCTTCACCGGACCTCCTGCCCCGCGCCGTGCTGTCCTGTCGAAGGTAGCGCCGCACGGGGCGGGTTGTCATGCCCGTACCGCGATACGGTCATGACCGCGTTACGCGGAGGCCAGCGCCTCCTTGATCGTCACGGCGATCGGGGTGGTCGGGCGGCCGATCAGGCGGGCCAGGTCGCCGGTCCGCAGGGCGAGCGCGCCGTGCTGGACGGCCCGGTCGACGTCGACCAGGATCTCGGCGAAGACCTGCGGGACGCCGGCGCCGGTGAGGACCGCGAGGTGGTCCCCGGCGGGGACGGAGCGGTACGCGATCTCCCGGCCGGACTGCGCCGCGACCTCGGCCGCGTACTCGGCGAGCGACCACGCGGTGTCGCCGCTCAGCTCGTACGTCCTGTTCAGGTGCTCCTCGGCCGGTCCGGCCAGGACGGCGGCCGCGGCGGCGGCGTAGTCGGCCCGGGCGGCGGAGGCGATGCGGCCCTCGCCGGCACTGGCGACGACGGCGCCGTGGGCCAGCACCGGGGCGAGGTTGGCGGTGTAGTTCTCCGTGTACCAGCCGTTGCGGAGGAAGGTGTACGGCAGGCCCGAGGCGAGGATCAGCCGCTCGGTCTCCTTGTGCTCGGCCGCCAGGTCGAAGTCGGCCCCGTCCCCGCCGAGGACCCCGGTGTAGGCGAGCTGGGCCACGCCCGCCGCCTTGGCCGCGCCGACCACGGCGGCGTGCTGCGCCACGCGCTGTCCGACCTCGCTGCCCGAGATCAGCAGCACCCGGTCACCGGTCTCGAAGGCGTCGGCCAGCGTCTCCGGCCGGCTGTAGTCGGCGATCCGCAGCTCGACGCCGCGCTCGGCGAGGTCGGCCGCCTTCTCCTTGTTCCGGACGACGGCGGCGACGTTCTCGGCGGGGACGGTGGCGAGAAGGGCGTCGATGACGAGGCGGCCGAGCTGGCCGGTGGCTCCGGTGACGACGATGCTCATGATGCTTCCTTTTCCCGTGGGGTGCGGTGGGCGATGCACTCACCGTACGTCTGGCGCTAACCTTTCGTAAGTACCCACTTGGAAGTAAGGTACTGGTGTGGAAGTAAGTGAGGAACCCGCGAACCTGCTGTCCGACGTCGACGGCGCCATGTGCCCCGCCCGCCTCGTCCTGGAGCACGTCACCAGCCGCTGGGGCGTGCTCATCCTCATCGCCCTCCGCGAGCGCTCCTACCGCTTCAGCGAGCTCCGCCGCCACGTCGGCCGCGTCAGCGAGAAGATGCTCGCCCAGACCCTCCAGACCCTGGAGCGCGACGGCTTCGTCCACCGCGACGCCAAGCCCGTCATCCCGCCCCGCGTCGACTACTCCCTCACCCCCCTCGGCGAGGAGGCCGCCCGCCAGGTCTGGGAACTCGCCCGCTGGACCGACCGGCGCGTCCCCGAGGTCCGCGCCGCCCGCGAGCGCTACGACCACGCCCGTCGCGAGACCGCTACCGGTTCGTCTCAATGACGTTGTAGTCGGGGCGAGTTGTCGGCGCCTCGCCGTACGATCTGCTCACGTTCGGGGGAAGCCGTGAGGGACCGTAGGGGGAACTGTGACGTACGGGGACCGAAGACTGCTGCACGCCTGCTGCGCCGTACTCGTGGGCGGGCTGGTGGCGACCGGGTGCGCCGGCGGCGCCGACGACGGGAAGAGACCCGACGGCAAGGGGAGTACGAGCGCGGCACAGGGACCGACCAAGGCGCCGACCACCGCCCCGGCCCCCACCCCGACCGCCCTCGACTTCACCCCGGACCCCCAGCGCGCGCCGAAGACCGAGGCCGAGGCCAGACGCCTCGCCCTCGCCGTCGTCGCCGGGCCCGACGCCTGGGCCCCGGGCTACGTCAAGCGCACCCCGTACCTCAGCGACCCGGACTACTGGCCCGTCCTCGGCGCCAACTGCTCCTGGGAGACCGGCACCCGGCCCGCGGACGTCCTCGCCAGCGTCACCGCCTACAGCGAGATCCCGGCGGCCGGCGGCAAGGGCGTCCTGCGGGTCGCCGCCACCGTCACCATCCACCGCACCGAGTCGGACGCGGACTGGGAGATGGCCGAAACCCTGGAGGAGGCACTCCGCTGCCCCGACCAGAAACTCCGCGACGGCGAGCGCATCACCGGGCTCATGTCGCTCGGCAACCCCTTCGGCGTCGGCGGCAACGTGTCCGCCGACGACGCCCTCCGTGAAGGCGGCTTCTACCTCAACGACGCGGTGAAGGGGAAGCAGCCCTACAGCTGGTACCAGTCCCGGATCGGCCAGGTCACCGTCGCCACCGTCGTCAAGGGCGCCCCCGGCTACACGGAGATGGACGACGGCATGGCCACCGGCACGAGCCAAGCGCAGATCCAGGCCATCGTCACCATGGTCGAGCGCGCCAAGGATCAGCTGGAGGTCCAGCCGTGAACCCCACCGCCCCGCAGCCCAGGCCCGAGCCCGGCGCCCTTCAGCCGCTGCTGCCCTCCGACCCGTCGGCGATCGCCGGGTACCGGCTCCTCGGCCGCCTCGGCGCCGGCGGCATGGGCGTCGTCTACCTCGGCCGCACTGCCGCCGGCGAACTCGCCGCCGTCAAGGTCACCCACGCCGACCAGGCCGACCAGCCCGACTTCCGGGCCCGCTTCCGCCGCGAGGTCGAGGCCGCCCGCCGGGTCTCCAGCCCCTGGGCCGTCCCCGTCACCGGCGCCGACCCGGACGCCCCGGAACCGTGGATGGCCACTGCCTTCGTCGCAGGCCCCTCCCTCGGCGAGGCCGTCACCGCGCACGGCCCGCTGCCCGAGCGGAGCGTCCGCCTCCTCGGCTGGTCCGTCGCCCGCGCCCTCGCCGCCGTGCACGCGGCCGGACTCGTCCACCGGGACGTCAAGCCCGGCAACGTCCTCCTCGCCGTCGACGGCCCGCGCCTCATCGACTTCGGCATCGCCCGCGTCACCGGCGAGACCGCGCTCACCGCCACCGACATGGTCGTCGGCACCCCCGGCTTCCTCGCCCCCGAGCAGGCCGAGGCCCGCACGGACGCCATCGGCCCGCCCGCCGACGTCTTCGCCCTCGGCTGCCTCCTCGCGTACGCGGCGACCGGCCGGCCCCCGTTCGGCACCGGCGCCGTGGACGCCCTGATGTACCGGACCGTCCACGACGAACCCGACCTCACCGGCGTCCCCGAAGGACTGCTCGACCTCGTCCGCGCCTGCCTCGCCAAGGACCCCGGAGGGCGGCCCACCGCGGCCGAGATCGGCGTCCGGCTCGTCGAGGACAACCCCGGCGACGGCGCCGAATGGCTGCCCGCCCCCGTCGTCCGGACCATCGCCGAACGCTCCGCCCGGATGCTCGCCCTCCCCGAGATCGACGTCACCGAGGCCGGCGGCACCACCGCCCCGGACCAGCCCGTGAAGAGCAGACGGGGCTTCCTGCTGCTCGCCTCGGGCGCCGCAGTGCTGGCCGTCGGCGGCGGCGCGGCGGCCGTCTGGGCGGGGCTGGGGGACGACGACGAGACCGATGGCAAGAAGCCCGCGCCGCCCCGCACCCGTTGGGCGATCGGCGTCCTCGCCGACCTCTCCGGCCCCGCCAAGGAGATCGGCCGGGCCCAGGAGCGCGGCGCGCGCCTGGCCGTCGAGCAGTTCAACGCCCGCAAGGACAAGCCCTTCACGCTCGACCTCAAGGTCGTCGACGACCGGGGCGACGCGTCCCGGGCCCCGGCAGCTGCCGAGGCCCTCACCACCGACCCCGGGGTCCTCGCCGTCCTCGGCCCCACCAGCGACGCCGTCGGCCAGGCCGTCCTGCCCGCCTTCGAGGGGGCCGGGATCCCGCTGATCACGGTCTCGGTCGGACACAACCTGCTCACCCTGAGACCGGACTCCGCGCGGAACGAGACCTTCCTGCGTGCCATCCCGAACCACATCAGCGCGGGCACCCACCTCTCCTTCGCCGCCACCCTGCTGCCCCAGATCCGCCGCCCCGGGGTCCTCGAGGACCGGACCGAGGACCACTACAGCTGGCAGGTCACCGGCGGCGTGCGCTTCGGCTTCGGGCAGGCCGGCATCGCACCGCACTTCCGGGTCGTCCCCGCCCACGCCGACGCCGCCGCGTACCGCCGCGTGCTCGGCGAGATGATCGACGCCGGCATGGACGCGTACGTCCACTGCGGAGTCACGGAGACCGCCGTCCACGCCGCCCGCGCCCTGGTCGCACTCGGCTTCACCGGGCCGAGGTTCACCGGCCAGGCCGTCTTCGGCCAGGACTTCCTCAAGCAGGCCGGAGCCTCCGCCGAGGGCTGGTTCGTGTGCGCGCCCGTCGCCGACCCCACCACGCAGAAGACGGCCGCCGCCTTCGTAGCCGCCCACCGCAAGCGGTTCGGGACGGCCCCCGCGTACTACGCGGGAGAGTCGTACGACGTCGTCACCATGACGATCCAGCAGCTCACGGCCCAGTCGAAGGCGGGCGGCAAGCCCGCCCGCAAGGGCCTGTGGGCCGCGTTGCGCAAGCAGAAGTACACCGGCGCGATGGGCGGTTACTACTTCAACGAGTTCGGCGACCTGGGGATGGGCGGCACCTTCGTCTTCGCGGTGCAGAACGGCGCGTACAAGCCGATCGGCTCCGCGCCGCTGCTGCCGAACAAGCCCACGAAGAACGACAAGAAGGTCTGACCCGTGCAGCCGCTCCGCAAGGCCGACCCGTCGACCCTCGCCGGCTACCGGCTCCTCGGGCGGCTCGGCGCCGGCGGCATGGGCGTGGTCTTCCTCGCCCGTTCCGCCGGCGGGACGCTCGCCGCGCTCAAGCTCATCCGCGCCGAGCACGCCGCCGACCCCGGTTTCCGGGAGCGGTTCCGCCGCGAGGCCCGCGCCGCCGAGCGCATCACCGGCCGCTGGGTCGTCCGCGTCCTCGGTGCCGACCCGGAGGCCCATGAGCCGTGGCTGGCCACCGAGTACGTGCCCGGGCCCTCGCTCGCCGAGGCCGTCGGCCTGCACGGTGCCCTGCCCGAGCCGACCGTCCGGGCCCTGGGCGCCCGGCTCGCGGACGCGCTCGCCGACATGCACGAGGCCGGGCTCGTCCACCGGGACGTCAAGCCCGGCAACGTCCTCCTCGCCCTCGACGGGCCTCGTCTCATCGACTTCGGCATCGCCCGGTCCGCCGGCGCGACCGCCCTGACCGCCACCGACGCGATGATCGGCACCCCCGGCTTCCTCGCCCCGGAGCAGGCCCGCGTCGCCGGAGCGGGCGAGGTCGGCCCGGCCAGTGACGTCTTCTCGCTCGGCTGCGTCCTCGCCTACGCGCTCACCGGCGAACGGCCCTTCGGTGCGGGCGCGGTGGCGGCCGTCGTCTACCGCACCGTCCATGAGGAACCCGACCTCGACGGCGTACCGGACACCCTCCTCCCGCTGGTCACCGCCTGCCTCGCCAAGGACCCGGCGGACCGGCCCACGGCGGCCGAGGTGCGGGCGGCGCTGGGGGACGCCGACGGCCCGGCGGGGGACTGGCTGCCGCCCGGCCTGCCCGCGCTGATCGCCCAGCGATCCACCCGGGTCCTGGACCTGCCCGTCGCCGAGCCGACCGTGCTCACGCACACGGAGCAGCCCACGGGGGTCTCGCGGCGACGGGTCCTGATGGCCGGTTCCGCCGCCGTGGCGGGCGCGGGCGGCCTGACCGCCTGGCTGCTGACCCGCGCTCCGGGCGGGGCGGGCGCGGGAGCGGGGGGCCCCGCCGCCCCGCTCGCCACGTACACGATCGGGATCCTCACTGACCTGAGCGGCCCCACCAAGGCGGACGGCCGGGGGCAGGAGCGCGGCATCCGGCTGGCCGTGGAGGAGTTCAACGCCCGCCGGGACCGGCCCTTCGACGTACGCCTGCGGGTCGAGGACGACGGCGGGAGGCCGGAGCGCGCCAAGGCAGCCGCTCTCAGTCTGCTCAAAGACCCCCAGCTGGTCGGGGTCCTGGGGCCGACGGCCGCGTCGACCGCCGTGGCCGCCGGCAGCGAACTCGCCACCCGCCCGGTTCCGTTGGCGAGCGTGATCGCCGACGTGCCGGCCACCAGACTCAGGGGTCAGGGCGGGAAGATCACCTACTTCCAGCCGCGATCCGTCCAGGACCTGATGACCGTGCCCTTCGGTCGCTATCTCTCCGAGCACGGGGCCGTCCGGACCGCCATCGTGGAGGACCGGGCCGCCGGCCGGTACAGCTGGTACGCCGTCAAGAGCCTGAACGAGTACCCACCGTCGGGGGGCAAGGGCGGGGTGGTGACCTCGCACCCCGTCGAGGCAGACAGCGAGGACTTCGGTCCCGCCGTACGGGCCGCCCTTGCGACCGACCCGCAGGGCGTGATGTTCGCGGGGATGTCGCCGCGCCGGGCCGCGCTGTGTGCGAGGGCCCTGCGTGACCAGGGGTACCGGGGGCCCTGCGGCAGCGTCGAGTACGTGCTCCAGCCGGAGTTCCTCACCGTCGCCGGTCCGGCTGCCGAGGGCTGGTTCTTCGGTACCAGCTACGTCGACCCCGACGGGCTCCCGGTGGCGAAGGAGTTCACCGCCGCGTACCGGAAGCGCTGGGGCCTCCCCGGCGGGACCCCCTTCGACCGGTTCGCGGTGGAGGCGTACGACCTCGCCAACTGGGCGCTCCAGGCGCTGCGCGAGGCCGCCGCGAACAACGCCGGGTCCGTGGCCTCGGGTGTCCGGAACAGCCTCCTGCAGACGCCGTACGAAGGGCTCGCGAAGACGTACGTGGCCCGGACGACCCAGGACAGCCCCACCGCCATGGCGGGTCTCTTCCTCTGGCAGGTGGAGGGCGGGGTGCCCCGGTTCCTCGGGGAGTTCGCCGAAGCGGCGGCCAAGGGGACGTGACGGATACGCGAAGGGGCCCGGTCCGTACGTACGGACCGGGCCCCTTCGCGTACGCGCGCGTGCTACCCGACCACCGTCCAGGTGTCGTTCCCCGCGAGCAGCTGGCCCAGGTCGCCCTTGCCGTGCCGCTCCACGGCGGTGTCGAGCTGCTCGGCCATGAGCGTGTCGTAGACCGGGCGTTCGACGGACCGGAACACCCCGATGGGGGTCTGGTGGAGGGTGTCGGGGTCGGCGAGGCGGGAGAGGGCGAAGGCCGTCGTCGGGGTGGTGGCGTGGGCGTCGTGGACGAGGATCCGCGACGCGTTGTCCGGGGTGACGGTGACGACCTGGAGGTCGCCGGTGGCCGGGTCGCGGACGACGCCCTTCTCGTCCTCGGCGCCGAAGCGGATCGGCTGCCCGTGTTCGAGGCGGATGACCGCCTCCTTGGCCTGGTCCTTGTCCTTGAGGACCTCGAAGGCGCCGTCGTTGAAGATGTTGCAGTTCTGGTAGATCTCGACGAGCGCGGTGCCGTTGTGTTCTGCGGCCTGGCGCAGCACCTCGGTGAGGTGCTTGCGGTCGGAGTCGACGGTGCGGGCGACGAAGGACGCCTCCGCGCCCAGGGCGAGGGAGACCGGGTTGAAGGGCGCGTCGAGGGAGCCCATCGGGGTCGACTTGGTGATCTTGCCGACCTCGGAGGTGGGCGAGTACTGGCCCTTGGTGAGGCCGTAGATCCGGTTGTTGAAGAGCAGGATCTTGAGGTTGACGTTGCGGCGGAGCGCGTGGATCAGGTGGTTGCCGCCGATGGAGAGCGCGTCGCCGTCGCCGGTGACGACCCAGACGGAGAGGTCGCGGCGGGAGGTGGCGAGACCGGTGGCGATGGCCGGGGCGCGGCCGTGGATGGAGTGCATCCCGTAGGTGTTCATGTAGTACGGGAAGCGGGAGGAGCAGCCGATGCCGGAGACGAAGACGATGTTCTCCTTCGCCAGCCCCAGTTCCGGCATGAAGCCCTGGACGGCGGCGAGGACCGCGTAATCACCGCAGCCGGGGCACCACCGCACCTCCTGGTCGGACTTGAAGTCCTTCATGGACTGCTGGGCCTCGGCCTTGGGCACCAGGCTCAGCAGCGTCTCCGTGGGCTCAGGCATCGATGGCCTCCTTGAGGACGGCGGCGAGCTGCTCGGCCTTGAACGGCATGCCGTTGACCTGGGTGTGGCTGCGGGCGTCGACGAGGTACTTCGCCCGGACCAGGATGGCCAGCTGGCCCAGGTTCATCTCCGGGACGACGACCTTCTCGTACCGCTTCAGGACCTCGCCGAGGTTCTTCGGGAAGGGGTTGAGGTGGCGCAGGTGGGCCTGGGCGATGGGCTTGCCCGCGACCCGGAGGCGGCGGACGGCCGCCGTGATCGGCCCGTAGGTGGAGCCCCAGCCGAGGACCAGGGTGGCGGCGCCGTCCGGGTCGTCGACCTCCAGGTCGGGGACGTCGATGCCGTCGATCTTGGCCTGCCGGGTGCGGACCATGAACTCGTGGTTGGCGGGGTCGTACGAGATGTTGCCGGTGCCGTCCTGCTTCTCGATGCCGCCGATGCGGTGTTCGAGGCCGGGGGTGCCGGGCACGGCCCAGGGGCGGGCGAGGGTCTCCGGGTCGCGCTTGTACGGCCAGAAGACCTCGGTGTCGTCGTCGAGCGTGTGGTTCGGGCCGGTGGCGAACAGCGTCCGCAGGTCGGGGAGCTCCCCGACGTCCGGGACGCGCCACGGCTCGGAGCCGTTGGCGAGGTAGCCGTCGGAGAGGAGGAAGACCGGGGTGCGGTAGGCGAGCGCGATCCGGGCCGCCTCCAGGGCCGCGTCGAAGCAGTCGGCGGGGGTCCTGGGGGCCACCACCGGCACCGGGGCCTCGCCGTTGCGGCCGTACATGGCCTGGAGGAGGTCGGCCTGCTCGGTCTTGGTCGGCAGGCCGGTGGAGGGACCGCCGCGCTGGATGTCGACGATCAGCAGCGGCAGTTCCAGGGAGACGGCCAGGCCGATGGTCTCGGACTTGAGCGCCACGCCGGGGCCGGACGTCGTCGTCACCGCGAGGGAGCCGCCGAAGGCCGCGCCGAGCGCGGCGCCGATGCCGGCGATCTCGTCCTCGGCCTGGAAGGTGCGCACGCCGAAGTTCTTGTGCTTGGACAGCTCGTGGAGGATGTCCGAGGCCGGGGTGATCGGGTACGAGCCGAGGTAGAGCGGCAGGTCGGCCTGCCGGCCTGCGGCGATCAGCCCGTAGGAGAGGGCCAGGTTCCCGGAGATGTTGCGGTACGTGCCGGTGGGGAACGCCCGGGTCGCGGGGGCGACCTCGTAGGAGACGGCGAAGTCCTCGGTGGTCTCGCCGAAGTTCCAGCCGGCCCGGAAGGCGGCCACGTTGGCCTCGGCGATCTGCGGCTTCTTCGCGAACTTCTGGCGAAGGAAGGTCTCGGTGCCCTCGGTGGGCCGGTGGTACATCCACGAGAGCAGCCCGAGCGCGAACATGTTCTTGCTCCGCTCGGCCTCCTTCCGGGACAGACCGAACTCCTTCAGCGCCTCGACCGTCAGCGTCGTCAGCGGCACCGGATGCACGTGGTACGCGTCCAGGGAGCCGTCTTCCAGGGGCGAGGCCGCGTAGCCGACCTTGGCCATGGCCCGCTTGGCGAACTCGTCGGTGTTGACGATGATCTCGCCGCCGCGCGGCACGTCCCCGATGTTGGCCTTCAGCGCGGCGGGGTTCATCGCGACCAGCACGTTCGGGGCGTCGCCCGGCGTGAGGATGTCGTGGTCGGCGAAGTGCAGCTGGAAGGACGAGACGCCCGGCAGGGTCCCGGCGGGTGCCCGGATCTCGGCCGGGAAGTTCGGCAGCGTGGAGAGGTCGTTCCCGAAGGACGCCGTCTCCGAGGTGAACCGGTCACCCGTGAGCTGCATACCGTCACCGGAGTCGCCCGCGAACCGGATGATCACCCGGTCGAGACGGCGCACTTCCTTCTCGGTGCCGTGGTGGGGCGCCGCCGGGGCGCTGCGCTGCTCCCCGACCAGGGCCTCACCGGCCTCGCTACTGACCTGGCTGGTCACTGAACTGGACCTCCCTCGCGGCAAGGGGACTCTCCGCCGGAGGCGGGAGAAGGCTCGGGATGCGGTCGGCTGATCACCGTCCGTCCCGAGGCCCACCCTACGACGGCAGGGAGGGCCCTCCCGGGACTTCTCACATGACGGACCTCTTTTTGAGACGCCCTCTTGCTATGAATTGTCACGTTCTGCCGCCACCCGGAGTGTTCCGGAAAGTCGGATTCCGCCTTATCCCCGGTCGAGAGTCAGGCTATCTGACAGGGTGTCAGATGATCAGGACTTCAGATACGTCAACACCGCAAGTACCCGGCGATGATCACCGTCACTCGGAGAAAGGCCCAGCTTCAGGAAAATATTGCTGATGTGCTTCTCCACCGCGCCGTCGCTCACCACCAGCGCCTTCGCGATCGCCGAGTTCGTCCGGCCCTCCGCCATCAGGCCGAGGACCTCGCGCTCCCGCGGGGTCAGGTTCGCCAGCACGTCCTGCTGACGGCTCCTGCCCAGCAGCTGCTGCACCACCTCCGGGTCCAGGGCCGTACCGCCCCCGGCGACCCGCACCACCGCGTCCACGAACTCGCGGACCTCCGCGACCCGGTCCTTCAGCAGATAGCCCACACCCCGGCTGGAACCGGCCAGGAGTTCGGTGGCGTACTGCTCCTCCACGTACTGCGACAGCACGAGCACCCCGAGTCCCGGGTACTCCTTCCGGAGCCGCACCGCCGCCCGGACGCCCTCGTCCGTGTGCGTCGGCGGCATCCGCACGTCCGCCACCACCACGTCCGGCAGCGCCCCCTCGCCCGCGAGCTCCGCGACGGTCTCGACGAGCGCCTCGCCGTCCCCGACCCCCGCGACGACCTCGTGCCCCAGGTCGGTCAGGAGCCTGGTCAGCCCTTCCCTGAGCAGGACGGAATCCTCGGCGATGACCACCCGAACCCGCCCCGCCACGTCTTGCACACCCACGCCGTGAAGCCCCCATGTCCGATCTTCCGATGAGGCCCTCAGCATGGCACCAGCCCGCCGCCCCGTGGGGCGAACGGGCCGCCCGGTCGCCTACGCCCGCCAGGGCAGCTCGACCGTCACCGTCGTGGGGCCGCCGGCCGGCGAGTCCACCGCGAGGACCCCGTCCACCGCACCCACCCGCCCGGAGAGCTTCGCGAGCCCCGCCCCGGCGCCCACCACCGCCCCGCCCGTCCCGTCGTCGCGCACCTGGATCATGAGCCGGTCGCCGGAGCGCCACACGTCCACCCACGCCCGCCGCGCCCGCGCGTGCCCGGTGACGTTGCGGAGCAGCTCGGAGACCGTGAAGTACGCGATGCCCTCGATCGCCGGGACCGGCCTCGCCGGCAGGTCCACGTCGACCGAGACGGGGACCGAGCAGCGGGAGGCGACCGCGGAGAGCGCCGCGTCGAGACCCCGGTCGGTGAGCACGGCCGGGTGGATCTCCCGGGCGAGGTCCCGCAGCTCCTTCAGTGCGAGCTTCACCTCGCCGTGCGCCTCGTCGACGAGCACCGCGGCGGCCTCCGGGTCCCGCGCCAGCTTCTCCTTCGCCAGCCCCAGGTCCATGGCGAGCGCCGCCAGCCGGGCCTGCGCGCCGTCGTGCAGGTCGCGCTCGATGCGCCGCAGGTCCGCCGCGGCGGTGTCGACGACCACGCCCCGGTCCGACTCCAGCTCCGTGACACGCGACGCCAGCCGCGACGGGCCGAGGAGCCCGGAGACGAGAAGCCGGTCGACGCCGACCAGCCCCCGCAGCACCCACGGGCCCACCAGCACGAACAGCAGCCCGACCGCGCTGGTCACCGCGATCTCGAAGGGCGAGTCGAGGTAGAAGTCGTGCGTCCCGTCGCCGTACAGCTGGAGCCCGTCCTGCCCCGCGTACACGGGGAAGACCCACTGCCACAGCGGGTACGTGAACAGGCCCCAGCCCCAGGTCCAGAGCGCCAACGCCACGGAGAACGAGAACACCGCCCACGGCATGTGGAGGACCGCGTACAGCAGGTGCCGCCACGAGGCGCCGCTCTTCAGCATCGCCCCCATCCACGAGAACGCCCCGCCGGTCCGACCCTTCACCCGCTCCGGGGCGGCCACGTCGAGCCCCAGCAGACCGCGCGCCCGGGCCCGCTCCACCACCCCGAAGCCCCGGCACATCGCCAGCGCCCCGGCGAGGATCGGTACACCGAGGAAGGTGATCAGCAGTCCCGCGCCGGCCGACACGAAGGCGACGGAGAGCGCGAACCAGCAGACGCTGAGCGGCAGCCCGATCAGCACGTATCCGAAGGCGCGCCAGGTGCGGGCCTCGAACGGCGCGCGGATCGCGGCGGGGAGGCGGTGGGAGGCCATCGCGGTCGTCCTTCTCTCTTCGGGGGCTCAGGGCTCGGTGGGGCTGTGGGCTCGGGCGGCCGACGGGGCGGGCCGGTGGGCTGCGGGCCCCGGGTTCCCGGGGCCGCGGCTCCGGGACCGAGGGGTCCGGCGGTACGTGCTCCAGCCTCCCGTTTCGCCTTGCCCCGGACCATGAGGCGGGTGGGCGTCTCCGGGCGGGGGTTTTCCCTACCCCGGGCCCGGGGGCCCGGCCCCGAGAGGGGTCACGCGGCCGGGCGGGAGCGCCACGGCAGCTCCGCCGTGACCGTCGTGGGGCCGCCGTCGGGGGAGTCGAGGACCAGCAGGCCGTCGACGGCGCCGAGCCGCTCGGCGAGCCCCGCGAGCCCCGTACCGCCGTCGAGCCGCGCCCCGCCGGCCCCGTCGTCCCGGACCTGGAGCAGCAGCCGGTCGTCCGCCCGCCACACGTCCACGGAGGCCGAGCGGGCCCGCGCGTGCTTGGACACGTTCTGCAGCAGCTCGGAGACCGTGAAGTACGCGATGCCCTCGATGGCCTCCGCGGGCCGCTCCACCAGGTCCACGTTCACCTTCACCGGCACCGTGCAGCGCGCCGAGACGGACGAGAGCGCGGCGCCGAGACCCCGGTCGGTGAGGACGGCGGGGTGGATGCCGCGGGCGAGGTCCCGCAGCTCCTGGAGGGCGAGCTTCACCTCGCCGTGCGCCTCGTCGACCATCACCGCGGCCGCCTCCGGGTCGGCGAGCAGCTTCTCCTTCGCCAGACCGAGCCCCATCGCGAGGGCGACCAGCCGGGCCTGCGCGCCGTCGTGCAGGTCCCGCTCGATGCGCCGCAGATCGGCCGCGGCGGTGTCGACGACCACGCCCCGGTCCGACTCCAGCTCGGCGATCCGCCGCTCCAGCTCGTCGGAGGGCGACAGCAGCCCCCGCACCATGCCGCGGTCGGCGTTCGACAGGCCCCGGGCGAGGAAGGGCAGCACCGGCCACAGCACGAGGAGGGAGACCAGCCCGATGGTGAACGTCACGATCCCCCAGGGCAGCCGGATCAGCCCGTACAGCTGGGTCCGCCAGGCCACCGGGTCCTTCAGCGAGGTCCACAGCCAGGGGAAGAAGCCGCCGCGCCGCGGCAGCGGGGACGGCTCCGCGACCCGGACCCCGAGCAGGGCGCGGGCCCGTGCCCGCTCCGAGCGGCCGATCCAGCGCGCGCCGCCGAGTCCGAGGGCGAGCAGCGGAAGCCCGATGACGGTGACCGAGAGGGCGACGCCGAGCAGGACGCTCACGACCGCGTAGACGAATCCGGCCAGCACCGTGAAGAGATTGGAGAGGAGGAAGGCGATCTCCTTCCAGGTCTCCTTGCCGTAGGCGAGCCGCAGCGGCGGACGGGGGGCATCGGTGGAGTCGGGGGACTCGACGGGATCAAGATCGGCGCTCATGGTCCCCAGACTGCCGGTCGACGGCGGCGCGACGCCATGGGGGAGGTGGGTGAGGTGGAGGGGGGATAACCCCACCCGCGACTGCTTACGGTCTCTTTAGCAGGGCCTACACTCGCGTGCGTACAGAAGTGACTCATGAGACACCGAGACCGAGGGGCGGACGTGCGGGAACCGACCGTTGTCGCGGCCGACGCGGCGGACTACTTCCAGACGTACTCCGTCGTCGGCCTGCTCGCCGTCGTCGGCGTGCTCTTCGTCGCCGTGGCCTTCACGGCCAACCGGCTGCTCAGGCCCGTCGTGCCGACGCCCGAGAAGCTCCTCACCTACGAGTGCGGTGTCGACCCCGTGGGGGAGGGCTGGGCGCACACCCAGGTCCGCTACTACGTCTACGCCTTCCTGTACGTCGTCTTCGCCGTCGACTCGATCTTCCTCTTCCCCTGGGCGACGGTCTTCGCGGCGCCCGGCTACGGCGCCACGACCCTGGTCGAGATGTTCGTCTTCCTCGGCTTCCTCGCCGTGGGCCTGCTCTACGCGTACAGGAAGGGCGTCCTGTCATGGACGTAACACCCCTGCCCACACCCCTGCCCGCTCCGAAGCTGGGGCCGCTCGCCCGCCTCGCCCCCGAGCCCATGAAGGTGGTCCTGAACTGGGGCCGCCGCTACAGCCTGTGGGTCTTCAACTTCGGCCTCGCCTGCTGCGCGATCGAGTTCATCGCCGCGTCGATGGCCCGGCACGACTTCATCCGGCTCGGCGTGATCCCCTTCGCGCCCGGCCCGCGCCAGGCCGACCTGATGATCGTCTCCGGCACGGTGACGGACAAGATGGCCCCGGCCGTGAAGCGCCTGTACGAGCAGATGCCCGAGCCGAAGTACGTCATCTCCTTCGGCGCCTGCTCCAACTGCGGCGGCCCCTACTGGGACTCGTACTCCGTCACCAAGGGCGTCGACCAGATCATCCCCGTCGACGTGTACGTACCGGGCTGCCCGCCCCGCCCCGAAGCGCTGCTCCAGGGCATCCTCAAGCTCCAGGAGAAGATCGCCCGGGAGAACCTGGCCGAGCGGTACGCGACCGCCGCCTCCGTCTCCCAGCTGACGAGCCCCCTGGTCCCGCCGCCGGGAGGCACGGCATGAACGCGTACGACTCCCTCCCCGGCTCCGTGACGGAGGTGTTCGGCGAGGAGGCGACGGCGGAGCTGGCGTACGACCTGCTGACCGTCGACGTCCCGCCGGCCTCCTGGATCGCCGCCCTCACCACCGCCCGCGACGAGCTGGGCTGCACCTACTTCGACTGGCTGAGCGCCGTCGACGAGCCGGGCACCGGCTTCCGCGTCTGCGCGCACGTGGTCTCGCTCGCGGGCGGCCGCCCGCGCCGCCTCCTGGTCCGCACGACCGTCCCGCACTCCGCCCCCGTCCTGCCCACGGCCATCGGCGTGTACGCGGGCGCGGGCTGGCACGAGCGCGAGACCCACGAGATGTTCGGCGTCGACTTCACCGGCCACCCCCACCTCGTCCCCCTCCTCCTCCCCGAGAACTTCGAGGGCCACCCCCTCCGCAAGGACTTCGTCCTCGCCGCCCGCGTCGCCAAGGCGTGGCCCGGCGCCAAGGAGCCGGGAGAGTCCCACGACGGCGGCCCCAAGCGCCGCCAGATGCTCCCGCCCGGCGTGCCCGACCCCAACGAGTGGGGCCCCCTCAAGGGCCAGCTCCCCCCGGCCCCCGCCCGCCCCGCCCGCACCGCCGCCGGCGACCGCCCCGTCCGCGCCGCCGCCGGCGACCGCCCCGTCCGCCGCGCCCGCTCGGTATCGGAGGGCTCGGCCAGCCAGGCCGCTGCCCCGGCCCCGGAGGCCCAGGCCCCGGAGTCCGCCGCGACCCCCGACGCCCCGGCGGCCCGCCCGCCGCGCCGCGCCCGCTCGGTGACGGAGGGCTCGGCCAGCCAGGCCGCGGCCGCTGCCCCGGCCGCCGCCCCGGCCCCGGAGGCCCAGGCCCCGGAGTCCGCCGCGACCCCCGACGTCCCGGCACCGGAGCCGGACGCCGCGGCCGACGCCCCGGCGGCCCGTCCGCCGCGCCGCTCCCGCTCGGCGGCCGACGGCTCGGCGAGCCAGTCCCCCCGTATGGAGGGGGCCGCCCCGGCCGCCCCGCGTACCCGCAGCTCCGACGCCCCGTGGCACCACGCCCGCCCGGCGTTCGACGAGGCCCCGGCGGCCGAGGCCGAGCCTGAGGCCCCGGCGCCCGAGGCCGAGCGTGAGGCCCCCGAGGCCGAGCCCGAGGCCCCCGAGCCCGAGGCCCCGGGCACCGCGCCCGAGCCGCCGGCCCCCGCGGCCGCGCCGCCCGTGGACGCCGAGTCCGATGATCCGTCCGCCCCGAGGGGCGGGAACGACCCGACCGAATCCGCCGGAGGCGATCCCGCGTGAACGACGCACTCGACGTCGCCGTACGGCTGCTGATCCTGCTCGTGGTGTTCCTGGTGCTGCCGCTCGTCGTGGGGCAGACGGAGCACAAGGTGATGGCGCACATGCAGGGACGGCTGGGCCCCATGTACGCGGGCGGGTTCCACGGCTGGGCGCAGCTCGTCGCGGACGGGGTGAAGTTCGCGCAGAAGGAGGACGTCGTGCCGGCCGAGGCCGACCGGCGGGTCTTCCAGCTCGCGCCGGCCGTCGCGCTCCTCCCGTACCTCCTCGTGCTCGTCGCGATCCCGATCGGGCCGGGCGAGGGCGCGGTCGGCCAGGTGGTCGACGCGGGCATCTTCTTCGTGCTGGCCGTGATGGGCGTCGGCGTGCTCGGCAGCCTGATGGCCGGCTGGGCGTCGGCGAACAAGTTCTCGCTGCTCGGCGGTCTGCGGACGGCCGCCCAGCTGCTGGCGTACGAGCTCCCGATGCTGCTGGCCGCGGCGTCCGTCGCGATGGCCGCCGGCACCGTCTCCCTCCCCGGCGTCCTGAACGCCTTCGAGTGGTGGTGGGTGCCGTGGCAGATCGTCGGCGCGGTCGTCTTCTTCGTGGCGGGTCTCGCGGAGCTCCAGCGGCCCCCGTTCGACATGCCCGTCGCCGACTCGGAGATCATCTTCGGCGCGTACACCGAGTACACCGGCCTCCGGTTCGCGCTCTTCCTGCTCGCCGAGTACGCCGGCATCGTCGTCCTGAGCGGCCTCACCACCGTCCTGTTCCTCGGCGGCTGGCACGGCCCGTTCGGCGCCGACGGCCTCGGCTGGGTGTGGACCCTCCTCAAGACCGCCGTCCTCGCGTTCGTCGTGATCTGGCTGCGGGTGAGCTATCCGCGCCTGCGCGAGGACCAGCTCCAGAAGCTCGCCTGGACGACCCTCGTCCCGCTCGCGCTCGCGCAGATCGCGCTCACCGGCATCGTGAAGGTGGCGATCCAGTAATGGCCCCCGGTCTCCCGCCCTCCCGGCCCCGCATCCCCGGATCCGGCCTCGCCAAGGGCCTCGCCGTCACCCTCCGCACGATGACGCGCAAGACCGTCACCGCGCAGTACCCGGAGGTCCAGCCCGAGCTGCCGCCCCGCACCCGCGGGGTCATCGGCCTGTTCGAGGAGAACTGCACGGTCTGCATGCTGTGCGCCCGTGAGTGCCCCGACTGGTGCATCTACATCGACTCCCACAAGGAGACGGTGCTGGCCGCCGCCCCCGGCGGCCGCGAGCGCAGCCGGAACGTCCTCGACCGCTTCGCCATCGACTTCTCGCTCTGCATGTACTGCGGTATCTGCATCGAGGTGTGCCCGTTCGACGCGCTGTTCTGGTCGCCCGAGTTCGAGTACGCGGAGACCGACATCCACGAGCTCACCCACGAGCGCGACAAGCTCCGCGAGTGGATGTGGACCGTGCCGGAGCCGCCCGCGCTCGACCCGCGCGCGGAGGAACCGAAGGAGATCGCCGCGGCCCGCAAGGCAGCGGAGAAAGCCGCCGCCGCGGCCGCCGCGGCCGAGGCCCAGGAGGACCAGCAGTGACCCCCGCCGACGCAGCGCAGCAGACGCAGGGCTTCCTCTCGCCCTCCGGCGTCGAGATCGCCTTCGTCCTCGTCGGTCTCGTGACCCTCGGCGCGGCCCTCGTCACCGTCACCACCCGCCGGCTCGTGCACGCCGCGCTCTGGCTGGTCGTGGCGCTCGGCGGCCTGGCCGTCGAGTATTTGCTCCTGACCGCGGAGTTCATCGCCTGGGTCCAGGTGCTGATCTACGTCGGCTCCGTCGTCGTCCTCCTCCTCTTCGGGCTGATGCTCACCAAGGCGCCCATGGGCCGCTCCCCGGACGCCGACTCCGGCAACCGGCCGGTGGCCCTCGCGGTCGCCGTGCCCGCGGCCGTCGCCCTGGTCTGGGTGGTCGTCGACGCCTTCCGCACGACGTGGATCGACCTCGACGGCGCCGTCCAGGGCTCGACCGAGGCCACCGGCGCCGTCCTCTTCCGGCACTGGGTGCTGCCCTTCGAGGCCCTCTCGGTGCTCCTCCTCGCGGCGCTGGTCGGCGCGATCGTCCTCTCCCGGAAGAAGGAGCAGGAGCGCTGATGCACCTCGCCTACCCCGCCGTCCTCGCCGCCCTGCTCTTCTGCGTCGGCCTGTACGGCGTCCTCGCCCGCCGCAACGCGATCCTGGTCCTGATGTCCGTCGAGCTGATGCTCAACGCCGTCAACCTCAACCTGGTCGCCTTCGACGTCTGGCTCCGCGACACCCTGCACGCCGGCCAGGCCCTCACCCTCTTCACCATCGCCATCGCCGCCGCGGAGATCGGCATCGGCCTCGCGATCATCCTGATGGTCCACCGCAACAAGGGCACCTCCGACATCGACCGGCTCCGCGACACGGCGGAGCACGACGAGTCCCCGGACGGCGTGCCCGCAGACGAGACGCCCACCGGCGAGAAGGCCGAGGCCACCGCGTGACCACCACGACCCTGGCCGTCCTCGTCCCCCTCCTGCCGTTCCTCGGCTCCGTCGCCGGACTCCTCCTGGGCCGCACCGCGCCCGGCTTCGTCCGCCCGCTCGCCGTGCTGCCGACGCTCGCCGCGGCCGTGCTGGCCGTCCTCGTCGCCGTCCGCCAGGGCGGCGGGAAGACCATCGAGGCCGCCACCCAGCTCACCCCGACCGGCTCCGTCCCCATCGACCTGAGCCTCTACATCGACGGCTTCGCGGCCCTCGTCGCCGTGCTGGTCGGGGTCGTCGCCACCTGCGTGCAGATCTACTCGACCGGCTACCTCCGCGAGGACCCGCGCTACCCCTCGTACGCCGCGCTCGTCTCCCTCTTCACCTCCGCGATGCTGCTCGTCGTCTACTCGGGCGACCTGATGGTGCTGCTGGTCGGCTGGGAGATCATGGGCATCTGCTCGTACTTCCTCGTCGGCCACTACTGGGAGACCCCCGAGGCGCGCGCCGCGTCCCTGAAGGCGTTCCTCGTCACCAAGCTCGGCGACGTCCCCTTCCTCATCGGTCTCTTCGCCCTCGCCACCGACGCCGGCACCTTCCGGATCACCGGCGTCCTCGATGCCGTCGCGAGCGGCGGCATCGACCACCCCACACTGGTGGCGCTGCTGCTGCTCGCCGGTGTGGCGGGCAAGTCCGCGCAGTTCCCGCTGCACACCTGGCTCCCGGACGCGATGGCCGGCCCGACCCCCGTCTCCGCGCTCATCCACGCCGCGACGATGGTCGCCGCCGGCATCTACTTCACCGCCCGGCTGCTGCCCGTCTTCGCCGCCTCGGCCGCCGCGATGACCGTGCTCGCCGTGATGGCCGCGGTCACGATGGTCGGCTCGGCGCTCGCCGCGCTCGCGCAGGACGACATCAAGCGGGTCCTCGCCTACTCGACGATCGGCCAGCTCGGCTACATGGCCGGCGCCCTCGCCGTCGGCGACCGCGGCGCCGCCGTCTTCCACCTCCTGTCGCACGCCGCCTTCAAGGCGCTGCTGTTCCTCGCCGCGGGCACGGTCATCCACGCCGCCGGCACGAACTCGCTCACCGCCATGTCCCGCATGAGCGGCCTGGCGAAGCGCGTCCCCGACGCCTACTGGACGATGACCGTCGCCCTCCTCGCGCTCGCCGCGATCCCGCCCTTCGCCGGCTTCTTCTCCAAGGAGGCCGTCCTCGTGGCCGCCGAGCACACCGCGCTCGGCGAGCGGGACGTCGCCCCCGCCGGGGCCGGCTGGACCGTCCTCGTCGCGGGCCTGCTGACCGCCCTGCTCACCGCCGCCTACGCGCTCCGCCTGTGGCTGCGCACCTTCCGCGGCCGCGGCGCCGAGGCACCGGACCACGGGCGCCAGCCGATCGCGATGACGGCCGTCCTGTGGGTGCTCGCGATCCCGTCGCTGGGCTTCGGCCTGTCGGCGTCGTACCTCGACGACTGGTTCGACGGGAACGCCCTCACCCCGACCCTCACCACGGCCGTGCTGGGCACGGGCCTGGCCGTCGCCGGGGCGGTGATCACGTACGCGGTCTGGCGCACCCTCGCCGCCCGGACGCCCGTGGCGGCGCCCGTCCCGCACGTCGCCCACCCCGAGGCCGAGGCGGGCCTGGTCGAGGCCGAGGCGCTGCGCCTGCCGCATCCCGCGCTGGACCCGGCCGACCCCGGCCGCGCCCTCCTCGGGCCGCTGCACCGCCCGGCCGCCGACGGCTTCCACCTGGACGCCGTCTACCGGGCCGCGTTCGTCCGCCCCGTCCTCGCCGCCGCCTCCCTGGTCCGCTTCCTGGACCGCGAGGTCGTCGACACCTACGTCCGCGGCGCCGCCGGCACCGCCAAGGGTCTCGGCTGGCTCGTCCGCCGTGCCCAGACCGGCAACGTGCAGACCTACCTGAGCGCCCTGCTCGCCGGCTCCGTCGTCCTGGCGATCGCCGCCGTCGCCCTCGCCAACGCCGTCGCCGGAGCGTGAGCCGTGATCGATATCAGCGAATCCGTGATGCAGTTCCTTCTCGTGTTGATCGTCGCCGGCCCGCTCGTCGGCGCGGCCGCGGCCCTCCTCCCGGCTCCGCCGGGGCTGAAGGGGAAGTCGCCCGACCAGGCCGTGCTCCGCCACGGCGTCACCGTCACCGGCGTGATCCTGCTGGCCGCGATCGTCCTCGCGCTCGGCTTCGACCACGACCACCCGTCGACGATGCAGGCCACGACGGACATCAGCTGGATCAAGGCGCTCGACGTGCGCATCCACCTGGGTGTCGACGGCATTTCCCTCCCCCTCCTGGTGCTGACCGCGCTGCTGACCTTCCTCTGCGCGCTCTACAGCTACTTCAAGATGCCCGCGGGCCCGTCCCCGAAGGGCTTCGTCGCGCTCCTGCTCGTCCTGGAGTCCGGCACCCTCGCCACCTTCGCCGTCCTCGACCTCGTCCTGTTCTTCCTGGCGTTCGAGATGGTCCTCGTCCCGATGTACTTCCTCATCGCCCGCTGGGGCGGCGTGGGCCGGCAGGCCGCCGCCTGGAAGTTCATCCTCTACACGCTGCTCGGCTCCGTCGTCATGCTGCTGGGCCTGCTCCTCGTCGGAGTGAAGGCCGGCACCTTCGACATGCTGGCGCTCGCCGCTGACAACGGCCGCGGCCTGACCACGTCCGTGCAGGTCATCGCCGTTCTCGCGATCGGTCTCGGGCTCGCCGTGAAGACCCCGATGTGGCCGCTGCACAGCTGGCTCCCGGACGCCCACACCGCCGCCCCCACGGTCGGCTCCGTCCTCCTCGCCGGCGTGCTGCTCAAGATGGGCACGTACGGCTTCGTCCGGATCGTGCTGCCGATCGCCCCCGACGGCATGCGGACCTTCGCGCCCTACCTGGCCGCCTTCGCCGTCGCCGGGATCATCTACGGATCGCTGGCCTGCCTCGCGCTCGTCCGGCCCGGCAGCAAGGGCGACCTGAAGCGCCTGATCGCGTACTCCTCCGTCGGCCACATGGGCTTCGTACTCCTCGGCATCGCCACCATGACCCCCACCGGCGTCAACGGCGCGCTCTTCGCCAACATCGCCCACGGTCTCGTCACCGGCCTGCTGTTCTTCCTGGTCGGCGCGGTGAAGGACCGGTACGGCACGGCCGACCTCGACACCCTCGCCGGCGCCACCGGCGCCGCGCTCTACGGCCGCGCCCCGCGCCTCGGCGCCCTCCTCGCCTTCGCCGCCGTCGCCTCCCTGGGCCTGCCCGGCCTGGCGGGCTTCTGGGGCGAGATGCTGGCCCTGTTCGGCGCCTTCGAACCCGCCGCGGGCCTCAGCCGCCCCGCCTTCCTCACCTTCATGGCGATCGGCGCCTTCGGCACCCTGCTCACCGCCGCCTACCTCCTCCTCGTCGTGCGCCGCGTCTGCATGGGCGGCCCGCGGCCCGTCGGGGAGACGGCGATCGCCGACGTCCAGGGGTACGAGTTCGCCGCCTGGACCCCGCTCGTCGCCCTCACCGTCCTCGCCGGACTCTGGCCCGCCGTCCTCCTCGGCCTCACCGACCCGGCCGTCCAGCAGCTCCTCGCCGGAGGCACCCAGTGACGTCGTCGCTCGTCCAGTCCGTCGACTGGCTCACGATCGCGCCCCCGACCCTCACCGCCGTGGTCGCGCTCGTCGTCCTCGTCGCCGACCTCTTCGTCCCCCCGGAGCGCAAGCGGCTCCTGGGCTGGACCGCGATCGGCGGCCTCACCGCCGCCCTCGCCCTGCTCGTCCCGCTGCGGGCCGGGGACCGCGAGACGTTCTGCCTCACCGCCGACACCCAGGTCGCGGCGTGCAGCTACACCGCCGACCGGTTCACCGTCGTCATCCAGCTGCTCGTCCTCGGCGGCGCGCTCCTGACGGCGCTGCTGTCGGTCTCCGAGACCCGCGAGAAGCTCCCGGCCGGCGAGTACTGGTTCCTGCTGCTGTCCTCGGCGGCCGGCGCCGCCCTGCTGCCGGCCTCCCGGGACCTGGCGACCCTCGTGGTCGCCCTGGAGGTGGCCTCGCTGCCGGCCTTCGCGCTCGTCGGCCTCAAGCGGGGCGACCGGATGTCCGGCGAGGCCGCGCTGAAGTTCTTCCTCTCCTCCGTCACCGCGACCGCCGTGACCCTGCTCGGCGTCAGCTTCGTGTACGCGGCGACCGGCACCCTCCACCTCACGGAGATCGCCCAGCGTCTCGACGACGTTCCCGGGCAGCTCCAGACGCTCGCCGAGGCGGGCGTCGCTCTCACCCTGGTCGGCTTCGCCTTCAAGACGGCCGCCGTCCCCTTCCACTTCTGGGTGCCCGACACCTACGTGGGCGCCCCGCTGCCCGTCGCCGCCTACCTCTCGGTGGTCGGCAAGGCCGTCGGCTTCACCGGGCTCATCCTGGTGACGGTCGTCGCCTTCCCCTCGTACGCGGACGTGTGGGGCCCGGCGCTCGCCGTCCTCGCCGCGGTCACCATGACCGCCGGCAACGTCGCCGCCCTCCGCCAGGTCTCCACGCGCGCGTGGAGCGCGGTCCGGCTGCTCGCCTGGTCCTCCGTCGCCCAGGCCGGCTACCTCCTGGTGCCGATCGCCGCCGCCGCGTACTCCAGCGACGACCAGATCGGCGCCACCGTCGCGTACGCCCTGATGTACGCCGTGGTGAACCTCGGCGCCTTCGCGGTCGTCGCGCTCGTCGCCCGGACCCACCCCCGCAACCGGCTCGCGGACTACCGGGGGCTGTACGCCGCCAGCCCCGCCGCCGCCCTCGCGCTGGGCTTCTTCCTCCTGAACCTGGCCGGACTGCCCCCGGGTATCATCGGCCTCTTCGCCAAGGTGACCGTCTTCTCGGCGGCCGTCGACGCGGGCCTGGGCTGGCTCGCCGTGATCATGGGCCTCAACGTCGTGATCGGGCTGTACTACTACCTGCGCTGGACGGCCCTGCTCTTCCGCACCCCGGAAGGCGCCCCCGTCCGCCACCGGGCCTCCGCGCCGGTCACCCTGGCGATCGGGCTGACCGCCGCCACCGCGGTCGTACTGTCCGGCTACCCGCAGTTCGCCCTCCGCTTCGCGGCGACGGCCCTGTTCTGACCCCCCACAGAGAAACACCGAGGAGCAACACCCCGTGCTGAACGGATTCAAGGACTTCATACTTCGCGGGAACGTCATCTCGATGGCCATCGGTCTGGCCGTCGGATCGGCGTTCACGGCCGTGGTCACCGGCTTCAGCAAGGCGTTCATCACCCCGCTCATCGGTCTGGCCACCGGCTCCGTCGGCGACTTCAGCGAGGCCAGCTTCAAGATCCAGGGCACCGTCTTCCCGTACGGCCTGGCCATCGCCGCGATCATCGCGTTCGTCATCACGGCCGCCGTCCTGTACTTCCTGATCGTCGTCCCCATGACCAAGATCCAGGACAAGTTCGCCAAGGCCGAGGCAGCCGACCCCAAGTCGGAGAAGCGCGACTGCCCCCGCTGCTTCACCGAGATCCCGGCCATCGCCTCCCGCTGCGCCCACTGCACCAGCGAGGTCGAGCCCGTCGCCACCAGCCTGGAGAAGCTCGCCGTCCCGGCGGCCCGCTGATCACCCGAACGGCCGACATCGCCCCCGGTGCGGCCGGGGGAACCCGAACCTCTCGCCTGGCGTTGACCAGTACGGAAGGGTCCACTGGAGGTGGGCCTCCCCCCGGACGACGTCCGGGGGAGGACGACCACGAAGCAAAGGGTTCCCCTGCCGCACCACTTGGAGGGCGTACCGTGCACCGCCGGCACAACGGGCTGAGGACCGCCGTACTCCTCGGAGGGCTCTCGGCCCTCATCATCGTCATCGGCAGCTTCTTCGGACGTACGGGGCTGATCGTCGCGCTGTTCGTGGCGCTCGGCACCAACGCGTACGCGTACTGGAACAGCGACAAGCTGGCCCTGCGGGCCATGCGCGCCCGCCCGGTCAGCGAGTTCGAGGCGCCCGCGCTCTACCGGATGGTGCGCGAGCTCTCGACCCAGGCCCGGCAGCCCATGCCCCGGCTCTACATCTCGCCGACCCAGGCGCCCAACGCGTTCGCCACCGGCCGCAACCCGCGCAACGCCGCCGTCTGCTGCACCGAGGGCATCCTCGCGATCCTCGACGAGCGCGAACTGCGCGGGGTCATCGGCCACGAGCTGAGCCACGTCTACAACCGGGACATCCTGATCTCCTCGGTCGCCGGAGCGCTCGCCTCCGTGATCATGTTCCTGGTCAACTTCGCCTGGCTGATCCCCGTGGGCCGCTCCAACGACGACGACGGCCCCGGCATCCTCGGCTACCTCCTGGTCCTCATCCTCGGCCCGATCGCCGCCTCGGTCATCCGGCTCGCCATCTCCCGCTCCCGCGAGTACGAGGCCGACGCCTCGGGCGCGCAGCTCACCGGCGACCCGCTCGCCCTCGCCAGCGCCCTGCGGAAGCTGGACGCCGGCACCAAGCAGCTTCCGCTGCCCCCCGAGCCGCGGATCGAGACCGCGAGCCACATGATGATCGCGAACCCTTTCCGCCCCGGAAAGGGAATGTCCAAGATGTTCTCCACCCATCCGCCGATGGCCGAGCGCATCGCCCGGCTCGAACAGATGGCAGGTCGCCGCCCGTGAAGACAATCCTCAACGTCATATGGCTGATCCTGTGCGGATTCTGGATGTTCCTCGGCTACATGCTCGCGGGCGTCCTGCTCTGCATCACGATCATCGGCATCCCCTTCGGGCTCGCCGCCTTCCGTATCGGCATCTACGCCCTCTGGCCCTTCGGCCAGACCGTCGTCGACCGCCGCGACGCGGGCGCGCCCTCCTGCGTCGGCAACGTCCTGTGGCTGATCCTCGCGGGCTGGTGGCTCGCCCTCGGCCACATCACCACCGGCATCGCCCTCTGCATCACGATCATCGGCATCCCGCTCGGCATCGCGAACTTCAAGATGATCCCGGTCTCGCTGCTGCCGCTCGGCAAGGAGATCGTCCCCACCGACCAGGCTTACGGCTACCAGGCCCGCTGAGGCCCCGGTGCGGAACCCGAGATACGCACTCGTCTCCGGCGCGTACGCCGTCGCCCTCTGCAAGGACGTCGACGGCCTGTACGGGGACCCCGTGCCGCCGCCCCGCGTCGTCCACGAACTCCGCGGCTGCGAACCGCGCGGCGGGCTGGCCAGGGCCGTCACCCAGGCCGTCGTGGAGGGCACCGCCCCGCTCGGCACGCTCCTCGTCCGGACGCCCGACGACCACGCCTGGCGCTTCGAGGGCGTCCGCGTCCTCGGCACGCGCGGCGACGTCGTGACCGTCGAGTCCGCGGACGGCCCCCGCCGGGCGTACGACGCGCGGGACGCCGTCCCCTGCGGCAACCTGGTCCTCGTCTCGCCCCCGGAACCACCCGAACGGACCCACACCCGGGTCACCTTCCTCGGCTGCTCCCCGCGCGGCGGGCTCCGGGACGCCCTGGCCGCGGGCGAGACGGCCTTCGAGGCCGTCCGCTACCAGGTCCTCACCTGGGTGGGGAACACGCACCACGAGGCCGAGGCGGGCCGGGTCACCGGCTGGGACGCCTCCGCCCGCCACCACGGCCTGGTGGACCTCACCGTGGCCTTCCCCCGGCACGGCCTGATACCCCACCAGTCCCGGGAGGTCTGGGACCTGTGGCACCGGGACCGGCCCGCCGAGCCCGGCACCTGGCGGCGCTTCACCGGCGCGGCGCGCGGCGAGTGGCTGACCCAGGCCGCCCGCCGCGCGCACGGCGAACCGGAGGTCACCCCGGGCGCCACGTACCACCTCGACGGCACCGACGTCGTCGACGAGGACTCCTTCCTGTGCGCCCTGGGGGAGGCCGTGCTCGGCCCCGGCCGCAGCTTCGGCGTGGGGGCGCCCCGGGCACTCGGCGAGCTGCTGGCCGGCACCACCCTCGTCTGGCACCACGCCGACGTGGCCCGCGCCTGTCTCGGCCTCCTGCCCTACGCCGACCGGCGCCCGGCCACCTTCGCGGAGTTCGTCGACGGCCTCACGGCCGCGGGGGTACGGCTCGTCCTCGGCTGACGGCCCACGCCACCACCCCCGCCGCCACGACCGCCGAGCCCGCGAGGACGGACCCGAGCGGCAGCGCGAACGCGAGCGCCCCGCAGCCGGCGAGCCCGAGCGCGGCCAGCGGCCGGCTCCGGGACCCCAGGGTCCACGCGGAGGCGTTCGCGATCCCGTAGTAGACGAGCACGCCGAACGACGAGAAGCCGATCGCGCCCCGTACGTCCGCCGTCGCCGCCACCACGGCCACCACCGCGCCCACCGCGACCTCCGCCCGGTGCGGTACCCCGAACCGGGGGTGCACGGCGGTCAGCGCCGCCGGCAGATAGCCGTCCCTGGCCATCGCCAGGGCCGTCCGGGACACCCCGAGGATCAGCGAGAGCAGCGAGCCGAGGGCGGCGACCACCGCGCCCGCCGTGACGACCGGCACGAGCCACCGGGCGTCCGCCGCGCGGGCCGCGTCGGCCAGCGGCGCGGGGGAGTCGGCCAGTGCCGCCGGGCCGAGGACGGTGAGCACGCTCACCGCGACGAGCCCGTAGACGGCGAGCGTGATCCCGAGCGCCACCGGCACCGCCCGGGGGATCGTGCGGGCCGGGTCGCGGACCTCCTCGCCGAGCGTGGCGATCCGCGCGTACCCCGCGAACGCGAAGAAGAGCAAACCCGCGGCCTGGAGCACCCCGCCCGCCGTGAGCTCCCCGCCGAGCGGCGCCGGTCCCGCCCCGTCGGCCCCGAGGGAGACCGTGACGACGGCGGCGAGCACCGCGAGGACCGCCGCCACGACCACCCGGGTGACCCGCGCGGACTTCTGAACTCCGCCGTAGTTGACGGCCGTCAGGGCCACCACCGCGGCGACCGCGACCGCGTGCGCCCGGTCCGGCCACAGGTACGCCCCGACCGTCAGCGCCATCGCCGCGCAGGAGGCCGTCTTGCCGACCACGAACGCCCAGCCGGCCAGGTATCCCCAGAACGAGCCAAGCCGTTCGCGACCGTAAACATAAGTGCCGCCGGACGTCGGGTAGCGGGCGGCCAGCCGGGCCGACGCCATGGCGTTGGCGTACGCGACGACGGCGGCGGCCCCGAGCGCCCAGAGCAGCCCGGCCCCGGAACCGGCCGCCTCGGCCGCCGGCCCGAGCGCGACGAAGATCCCGGCGCCGATCATCGAGCCGAGCCCGATCACGACCGCGTCGAAGACGCCGAGCGACCGGCGCAGTTCCTCTGTCATGGACCGCACACTAAGGGGTGAGCCCGGTCTCCCTCAGGGTGATGTTCAGCCGCCCCACCAGGCCGAGCGCCGGCTCCGCCGTCCCGGGGCGCACCGCGGGCACCCCGTGGTGGACCCACCGCGAATCCCCGCCGAAGACGAAGAGATCACCGGAGGACAACTCCACGTCCCGGTAGGGCCGGCCGCGGTTCTCCTCGTTCCCGAACCGGAACACGCACCGGTCCCCGAGGCTCAGCGACACCACCGGCGCACCGGACCGCTCCTCCCGGTCCTGGTGCATGCCCATCCGGGCGCCGGGGCCGTAGAAGTTCACGAGCGCCGTGTCGGGCGTGAAACCGCCGTGGTCGCCGTACGCCTCGACCAGCGCCTCCCGGCCCAACGCGACCAGCCGGTCGGGCAGCTCGACCCCGACCGCGTCCAGATAGCGGTACGGCACCCACTGCCGGCCCAGGCACAGCGACCGCACCGACATGACACCGCCGCCCGGCAGCACCGTCCGCCGGTACGGCACGGGCCCCCGCCCCCACGCCCGGCAGGCGTCCACCAGCTCCCGCTGCCGCGCGAACGGCAGCCACCCCGGCACGTGCACCGCGCCGGGCGCGACCACGGTCCGCTCGCGGGGGAAGAGCCCCTCGGTCACACCCCGGCCCCTTCGAGGCCGAGCAGCCGCTCCTTGCGCTCCAGCCCCGCGGCGTACCCGCGCAGACTCCCGTCGGCCCCGATCACCCGGTGGCAGGGCCGCACCACCAGCAGCGGGTTCCGCCCGATCGCGGTGCCCACGGCCCGCACCCCGGCCCCCGGGGAGCCGATCCGGCGGGCGATCTCCCCGTACGAGACGGTCGTCCCGTACGGGATCTCCTCCAGGGCCCGCCACACCCGCCGCTGGAACTCGGTCCCGGCGTCGGTGGCGAGCGGCAGGTCGAAACGGTCCCGCCGTCCGGCGAAGTACTCGCCCAGCTGCGCGGCGGCCTCCTCGAACGCCCCGGGCGCGAGCGTCCAGCCGTCCTCGACCTCGACGGCGCCCTTCTGCCCCGGCAGGGACAGCGAGCGCAGCACGGCACGGCCCCCTTCGGCGAGCCGCCCGACCAGCAGCATCTCGCCCAGGGGGCCGTCGACGTACGCGTACACGGTCATGACTGGTTCCTCTCCCCGCACGGGTCTCTCACGATCCAGTGTGCGGGGCCCGCCGGCCCGGGGACCGGCGGTATTCGGACATGAGCCTCGACGGGTCAGCGGTAGTTCACGAACTGGATCGCGAAGTCGAAGTCCTTGCCCTTGAGCAGCGCCTGCACGGCCTGCAGGTCGTCCCGGCTCTTCGAGCTGACCCGCAGCTCGTCGCCCTGCACCTGGGCCTTGACGCCCTTCGGGCCCTCGTCCCGGATGGCCTTCGCGACCTTCTTGGCGTTCTCCTGGGAGATGCCCTCCTGCACGGAGGCGAAGAGCTTGTACTCCTTGCCGGAGAGCTGCGGCTCACCCTCGACGTCCAGCGACTTCAGCGAGATGCCCCGCTTGATCAGCTTGGACTGGAAGATGTCGAGGATCGCCAGGACGCGCTCCTCGCCGCTCGCCTGCATCAGGATCTTCTCGCCCGACCACGCGATCGAGGCGTTGGTGCCCTTGAAGTCGTAGCGCTGCGAGATCTCCTTCACGGCCTGGTTGAGGGCGTTGTCGACCTCCTGCCGCTCGACCTTGGACACGATGTCGAAACTGGAGTCGGCCATGACTCGTGGCTCCTTGTTCGGATGCTGTGGGGTACAGCCCAAAGCCTAGGGGGTTCGCCACGGACCCCACCGCTGATCAATCCGGTGGCGAACCACCCTCCGGGATCAGGTATTGTTTACGTCGTTGCCACGGAACACCGCAGAACAGCGGCTCCACGGCAGCGATCTCATGGCGATGTGCCCGAGTGGCCAATGGGAGCGGACTGTAAATCCGTCGGCTTAGCCTACCCAGGTTCGAATCCTGGCGTCGCCACGTGAAGAAGGTCCCCGGTGCTTGCACCGGGGGCCTTCACTCGTTTCCGGGGCCGGTCGGTGGCCGGCCGTGGGTCAGTTGCCGGCGACGTCCTTCACGGCGACGGAGAGCGGCGTGGAGCCCGCGATGAGTTCCAGGGTGAGTCCGGCGGTCGCCGGGGTGTCCAGGAGCTCGGCGAGGACGGCGGCGACGTCGTCACGGGGGACGGGGCCGCGGCCCGTGCGGGCCTCCAGGCGGACCAGGCCCGTGCCGGCGTCGTTGGTGAGGGCGCCGGGACGCAGGATCGTCCAGTCCAGGGACGTACGGGCGCGGACCTCGTCGTCGGCGGCGCCCTTGGCGCGGAGATAGGCGTCGAAGACCTCGTCGCCCGGATGGGTCGCGTCCGCGCCCATCGAGGAGACGACGACGTAGCGCCGCACGCCCGCGCGTTGCGCCGCGTCGGCGAAGAGCACCGCGGCCCCGCGGTCCACCGTGTCCTTGCGGGCGGCGTCGCTGCCCGGTCCCGCGCCGGCCGCGAAGACGGCCGCGTCGGCGCCCTGGAGCACGGCGGCGACCATCTCGACCGACGCCGACTCCAGGTCCAGCACCACGGGCTCGGCGCCCGCCTCCCGCAGGGCGGCGCCCTGTTCCGGTTTCCGGATGATCCCCGCGACCTCGTGCCCGCCCGCCGAGAGCAGCCTCTCCAGGCGCAGGGCGATCTGACCGTGTCCTCCAGCGATGACGATGCGCATACTCACGACCGTACGACGGGACCGGCGGGAGGGCTTCCCGGCTCGGGCGGACGCTCCGGACGAGCCTGCCGCGGCAGGTCCAGCGCCGCCGCCGAGTCGCAGTACTCCCGCACCGCGCTCGTCCGCGCCACCACCCGCCCCCGGTGGATCACGATCCGGCTGTACGCGAGGGACAGCACGCCCGACAGGCGCTCCCCGCGCACCGCCAGCAGCTCCGCGGGGAAGCCGGCCTCCACCCGCACCTCCGGCAGGCCCATCACCGCCCGGGCCTCCGCGCTCACCGCCGCGTACGCCTCCTGCGGCGGCAGCCCGCCGAGCGAGGCGAGCAGGTAGGCCGCCTCCAGCGGGTCCCCGCGCCCCACCGGGTTGGCCACGTCCCGCAGTGCCCCGCTGCCCGCCGCGACCCGCACCCCGGCCGCCCGCAGCAGCCGGACGGGCGCCGCGCCCCGGGTCTCCGTACCCGCGCAGCCGCCCTGGGGCAGGCAGACCACCGTCGCGCCGGCCGCCGCCAGCCGGTCCGCCGCCCGCCGCGCCGCGTCGGCGGGGAGCCGGCCGAGCCCGGCGCACGGCCCGAGGGTCACCCCGGGCCGCAGCCCGCCGACCATCGCCGCGAGCCGGGCGAGGCGCGCCGGGTCGTCCCCGTCGGTGTGCAGGTCGACCGGGACACCGTGCTCGGCGGCGATCTCCAGGACCGCCTCCACGTATCCCGCCGGGTCCGGGTCGAGGTCCGGGCAGCCGCCGACCACGCCGGCGCCCATCTTCACCGCGTCCCGCAGCATCGCCAGTCCGTCCGCGCCCGCCACCCCGGTGAGGAGCCGGGGGACGGCGACGGCGGTGAGGTCGGCGAGGCCGCGCAGCGAGCGCCGGGCCTGGAGCACGGCCTCCAGCGGGCCGAGCCCGTGGACGTCGCCGATCCGCACGTGCGCGCGGAGCGCGGTCGCGCCGTGCCCGAGCTGGAGCAGCGCGGCCTCGGTGGCCCGGCGCTGCACCTCCTCCGGCGCGTACGAGACGGGGCCGGGGGTGTCGGCGGAGAGCGCGGTGTCGGCGTGCGCGTGGGGTTCGGCGGCGGCGGGCAGCAGCAGGTACCCGCCGAGGTCGACCCGCGCGCCCACGGCGGCGAGGCTGCCGGCCGTGCCGACGGCCTCGATGCGGCCGCCGGCGAGGCGTACGTCCACGGTCCGGCCGTCGGTGAGCCGGGCGTGGGACAGCAGGAGCGAGGTCGAGTCGGCGGTGGTGGCGGCCCCGTCGTCGGGCGGCTGGGGCTGCTTGCTGTCGGCTGACATGGGGCTCCTCAACGCTCCTCAAGATCAAGATCACGCAGCGTGGGGCCGAGCCTAGGTGTGCTCGGACCCGCCTTCGAGGAGGTGCGCAAAAGTCGTACCGACGAGTCCACGAGTGGCCTACGGGACGCCTGGTGAGAGCCGTTGCGGGGGCACCGGGAAACGGATTTGGGTGATGGGCCGGAGACCGTGTAATGTCTTCCTCGCTCGCCCCAATAGCTCAGTCGGTAGAGCGTCTCCATGGTAAGGAGAAGGTCTACGGTTCGATTCCGTATTGGGGCTCTGGTGAGAGGGATCCTGCCTTCGGGTGGGATCCGGATCATCAAAGCGGTGTAGCTCAGTCGGTAGAGCAAGCGGCTCATAATCGCTGTGTCACCGGTTCAAGTCCGGTCACCGCTACACACGGTAGCCGATTGTAGGGTCGGTCCTTCGATCGGCTACTCTTTTATGCGTTCATCCGTCCCATCCGTCCAAGGAGCACTCACGTGGCTGCCACCGACGTCCGCCCGAAGATCACGCTGGCCTGCGTGGAGTGCAAGGAGCGGAACTACATCACCAAGAAGAACCGGCGTAACAACCCGGACCGTCTTGAGATGAAGAAGCACTGCCCCCGCTGCAACTCGCACACTGCGCACCGCGAGACGCGCTAATCAGGCTCGTACACGAGGCCGTCCCCACTCGGGGGCGGCCTCGTGTCGTTTGTCGGCAACAATCCAGGAGGTATCGAGTCCATGGCGCTCGACCAGTCCTTCGTGGGCCGGACCTATCCGCCCACCCCGCCCTACGAGGTCGGCCGCGAGAAGATCCGCGAGTTCGCCGAGGCGATCGGTGACGCGAATCCCGCGTACACCGACCAGGAGGCGGCCAAGGAACTCGGTCACCCCGATGTGATCGCCCCGCCGACGTTCGTGTTCGCCATCACGTTCAAGGCGGCCAGCGCGGTCATCGAGGACCCGCAGCTCGGTCTCGACTACAGCCGGGTCGTCCACGGCGACCAGAAGTTCGCCTACACCCGGCCCGTACGCGCCGGGGACCGGCTCTCGGTCACCTCCACCATCGAGGCGATCAAGTCCCTCGCCGGCAACGACATCCTGGACATCCGCGGGGAGGTCCACGACGCCTCCGGCGAGCACGTCGTGACCGCCTGGACCAAGCTCGTCTCCCGCGCACCCGAGGGGGCCTGACCATGACCGCGAAGATCGCCTACGACGAGGTCGAGGTCGGCACCGAGCTGCCCGCGCAGACCTTCCCCGTGACCCGCGCCACGCTCGTCCGGTACGCCGGCGCCTCCGGGGACTTCAACCCCATCCACTGGAACGAGAAGTTCGCGGTCGAGGTCGGCCTCCCGGACGTCATCGCCCACGGCATGTTCACCATGGCCGAGGCGATCCGCGTCGTGACCGACTGGGCCGGCGACCCCGCCGCCGTCGTCGAGTACGGCGTCCGCTTCACCAAGCCGGTCGTCGTCCCCGACGACGGCGAGGGCGCCCTCGTCGAGGTCAGCGCCAAGGTCGCCGCGAAGCTGGACGACGGGCAGGTGCGGGTCGACCTCACCGCCATGTGCGCCGGACAGAAGGTCCTGGGCATGTCCCGGGCCGTGGTCCGCCTCGCCTGACCGCGCCGAACGTCACGGGCCCGTCGCGGAAGCGGCGGGCCCGTACCCTTGAGCCCGTGCAGCCACTCCACGACGCCCCCCTCGCGCCCCTGACCACCTTCCGGCTCGGCGGCCCCGCCACTCGGCTCGTCACCGCCACCACCGACGACGAGGTGGTCGCCGCGGTCCGCGAGGCCGACGCGGCGGGCACCCCGCTGCTGATCATCGGCGGCGGCTCCAACCTGGTCATCGGGGACAAGGGCTTCGAGGGCACCGCGCTGCGGATCGCCACCACCGGCTTCGCCCTCGACGGGACCCGTCTGGAGCTCGCCGCCGGCGAGGTCTGGACGGACGCCGTCGCGCGGACCGTGGAGGCCGGGCTCGCCGGCATCGAGTGCCTGGCCGGCATCCCCGGCTCGGCCGGCGCCACCCCCATCCAGAACGTCGGCGCGTACGGGCAGGACGTCTCCGCCACCGTGACCGAGGTCGTCGCGTACGACCGGCGCGCCGAGGAGATCGTCACCCTCGGTAACGCCGACTGCGCCTTCTCCTACCGGCACAGCCTCTTCAAGGAGCACCCCGAGCGGTACGTGGTCCTGCGCGTCCGCTTCGAGCTGGAGGACGCCGGCGGGATGTCGGCGCCGGTCAAGTACGCCGAGACCGCCCGCGCCCTCGGCGTGGAGGCGGGGGACCGGGTGCCGCTCGCGGCGGCCCGCGAGACCGTGCTGAGGCTGCGCGCGGGCAAGGGCATGGTCCTGGACCCGGAGGACCACGACACCTGGTCCGCGGGCTCCTTCTTCACCAACCCGATCCTCACGGCGGGGGAGTACGACACCTTCCTCGCGCGCGTGGCCGACCGCCTCGGTCCGGACGTCACCCCGCCGGCCTTCCCCGCCGGCGAGGACGGCGCGGTCAAGACCTCCGCCGCCTGGCTGATCGACCGGGCCGGCTTCACCAAGGGGTACGGCTCCGGGCCCGCGCGGATCTCCACCAAGCACACGCTCGCCCTCACCAACCGCGGCGAGGCCACCACCGAGGACCTGCTCGCCCTCGCCCGCGAGGTCGTCGCCGGCGTCCACGGCGCCTTCGGGATCACCCTCGTCAACGAACCGGTGACCGTGGGCGTCGCGCTCTAGCTGTATTGACCCGCAGGGTTGTTGACTCGGCTGATGGGCGGGTGTCCGTCGAGTGCGGTGTGGCAGCGGTGGTGGTTGTAGGTGTGGAGGAAGTCTGTCAGGGCTTCGGTCCGTTCGGTGTTCGAGGTGTAGGGCCGTAGGTAGGCCCATTCGTCGAGCAGGGTGCGGTTGAAGCGTTCGACCTTGCCGTTGGTCTGAGGCCGGTAGGCCCGGGTGAGCTTGCCGGTCGCGCCGAGCTCGGCCAGGACGTTCTTCCAGGCCAGGCCCTTGCGGTAGGCCCAGGCGTTGTCGGTCAGCACACGCTCGATCCGGTCGATGCCCTGACTGTGGAAGAACGCGGCCGCGCGGGCCAGGAAGGCCGCGCAGGTAGCGACCTTCTCGTCGCCGTGGATCTCGCTGTAGGCCAGTCGGGAGTGGTCGTCGACGGCGGAGTGGACGTAGTCGAAGCCCATGCCGCTGCGGGTGGCCCGGCCGGCCTGGCGGCCCAGGGCCTTGTGGCCGCCGCCGTCGGGGATCCGGCCGAGTTTCTTCACGTCGACGTGGATGAGTTCGCCGGGCCGTTCGCGTTCGTAGCGGCGGATCACGATGCCGGTCGGGCGGTCGAGCCAGGCCAGCCGGTGCAGCCGGTAACGGGTCAGGATCCGGTGGACGGTGGATGAGGGCAGGCCCACGATTGGGCCGATCCGGGCGGGACCGAGCTTGCGGGTCCGTCTCAGCTCGCAGACACGGGCTTCCACCGCGGCCGGAGTCCGGTGCGGCGTGGTGCGAGGCCGGCTCGGCCGGTCATGCAGACCCGCATCGCCCTCGGCCCGCCACCGGCGGATCCATTTATGGGCCGTGGCCCGGGAGATGCCCATCTCGGCGGCCACATGAGCGACCGGACGGCCTGAGCAGACGCGTTCGACCAGCAGTCTCCTACCGAAGACGGTCAGCCGGGCGTTACGGTGGGCCACGAAGACCTCCGTGAGGTGAGTTCCTAGACAGCTCCCACCACACCGGAGGTCTTCGCCATGATCAAGACCAGACCACTGTCAACAACGCTCGTGATCAATACATCTAGCGCCTGTTCCGCCGGACCGTACGGGCGCACGGCGCCGGTACGGGTCGCTAGTACGCGACGCCGACGCCCTGCCGCACCGTCGCGGGGTCGTCGATCATCGCCAGCATCGCGTGGGCCACGTCCGCGCGGGCGAGGGAGCGGCCCCGGGGCGGGGTGCCGCCGACGATCGTGCGGTACGCGCCGGTGACCGGCTTGTTCGTCAGCTTCGGAGGGCGTACCGAGGTCCAGTCGGCGGTGCTCGCGGCGAGGTCCGCCTCCATGACCCGCAGATCGGCGTAGACGTCCTTCAGGACGGAGTTGACGACCGCGAGGACGGCCTTGTCCAGGAGGGCCTGGCCGTCCGGGACCGGGCCGAGCGGGGCCGCGCTGACCACCAGGAGGCGGCGCACGCTCTCCACCTCCATCGCGGTGAGCACCGAGCGGGTCAGCCGGGCGGCCACGCCCGCGTCCGCCCGGCTGCGGGCCCCCAGGCCCGAGAGGACCGCGTCCCGGCCGGTGACGGCCTCGCACAGCGCGTCGGGGTCCGTCAGGTCGGTGCGCCGGACCACGAGCCGCTCGCCGGTCACCGTCAGCCGGGCGGGGTCGCGCACGACGGCCGTCACCTCGTGGCCCGAGGCCAGTGCCTGGCGGACGATCTCCTGGCCGATGCCGCCGGTCGCACCGAGGACTGTGAGCTTCATTCCGCATCCCCCCAGAGTGGGTAAGTGTTCACTCACCCTCAGGGTGGGTGGATACTCACTCACGCGTCAAGCGTCGATGGAGGATGCATGGAACAGAAGCCGACCCGGGTCCGGATCATCGACGCCGCCCGCGACCTCATGCGGACGGCGGGCCTCGCCCGCACCACGACCAAGGAGATCGCCAAGGCCGCCGGCTGCTCGGAGGCCGCGCTCTACAAGTACTTCGCGAGCAAGGAGGAACTCTTCCTGACCGTGCTCGACGAGCGCCTGCCCCGGCTCGGCGGACTCCTCGGCGCCCTCGCCGCCGACCCCGGCGTCCGCACCGTCGAGGAGAACCTCACCGAGATCGCCCGGCAGGCCGCCCTCTTCTACGAGGAGACCTTCCCGGTCGTCGCCTCCCTGTACGCCGAGCCCCGGCTCAAGCGGCGTCACGAGGAGGCCATGCGCACCTACGGCAGCGGCCCCCACAAGCCCGTCGAAGGGCTCGCCGACTACCTCCGCGCCGAGCAGCGGCACGGCCGCGTCCACCCCGACGCCGATCCGGTGGCGGCCGCCTCCCTGCTCCTCGGGGCGTGCGTCCAGCGCTCCTTCGTCTGGGAGACGAGCCAGGATCGCCGGCCCCCGGACTCCCTCGACGACTTCGCCCGCGCGATCGCCCGCACCCTGATCCAGGGCCTCAGCCGCTGATCCAGTCGTCCACGCCCGCCAGCAGCTTCGCCCGGACGTCCGCCGGGGCGGCCGAACCCCGCACCGACTGACGGGCCAGCTCCGCCAGCTCCGCGTCCGTGAACCCGTGGTGCCGGCGGGCGATCTCGTACTGCGCCGCGAGCCGCGAGCCGAAGAGCAGCGGGTCGTCCGCGCCGAGCGCCATCGGCACCCCCGCCTCGAAGAGGGTCCGCAGGGGCACGTCCTCGTGCTTCTCGTACACCCCGAGGGCCACGTTCGACGCCGGACAGACCTCGCAGGTCACCCCCCGCTCGGCGAGCTTGCGCAGCAGCCGCGGGTCCTCCGCCGACCGCACCCCGTGGCCGACCCGGGCCGCCCGCAGATCGTCCAGGCAGTCCCGTACCGACGCCGGCCCCGTCAGCTCCCCG
The DNA here is from genome assembly GCF_042743475.1 of Streptomyces sp. NPDC059534. Lineage (NCBI taxonomy): Bacteria > Bacillati > Actinomycetota > Actinomycetes > Kitasatosporales > Streptomycetaceae > Streptomyces > Streptomyces sp. NPDC059534. The sequence goes on along the minus strand of NZ_JBHWAQ010000007.1, from coordinate 134,100 downwards.
CCGTGCGGGGCCGCGAGGAGACCGCCCTCCCGGGCGATCGCGAAGGCCCGGTCGAAGTCCCGGGCCATGCCGCGCCGTTCGTCGTTCGACAGTCCGAAGCCCACCACGCCCCGGTCCGCGAACCGGACCGCGAGCCGCGCGAGCGTACGCGCCTCCAGAGGGTGCTTCATCCGGTTCGCCGCGACGAGCACCCGCATCCCGAGCCCCGTCTCCCGGGAGGCCGCGTCGACCGCGTCCAGGATGATCTCCAGGGCGGGGATGAGCCCGCCGAGGTGCGGGGCGTACGAGGTCGGGTCGACCTGGATCTCCAGCCACCCGGAGCCGTCCCGCACGTCCTCCTGGGCGGTCTCCCGGACGAGCCGCTGGATGTCCTCCGGCGAGCGCAGGCAGGAGCGGGCGATGTCGTACAGGCGCTGGAAGCGGAACCAGCCGCGCTCGTCGGTCGCCCGCAGCTTCGGAGGCGTACCGCTGCTCAGCGCCTCGGGCAGATGCACGCCGTACTTGTCGGCCAGCTCGATCAGTGTCGTGGGCCGCATCGAACCGGTGAAGTGCAGGTGCAGATGGGCCTTGGGCAGTGTGCTGAGATCGCGGTAAACGTGCTCCATTGGCCGATCCTGCCGTACCCGAATGGACGAGGACAGCCCGTTTCCCCGATCGGGACCTTGCTAGAACGCAAAAACGGACCCCTGGTTCCGGAGAACCAGGGGCCCGTGGCAGTCCCCGCATCCGGGGACCGGTGAGGGGACCGGTGATCAGTCGGTCGCCTCGGCGAGCAGCTTCTGGATCCGGGACACGCCCTCCACCAGGTCCTCGTCGCCCAGCGCGTACGACAGACGCAGGTAGCCCGGGGTGCCGAACGCCTCACCGGGGACGACCGCGACCTCGGCCTCGTCCAGGATCAGGGCGGCCAGCTCCACCGAGGACTCCGGACGCCTGCCGCGGATCTCCTTGCCGAGCAGCCCCTTCACCGACGGGTACGCGTAGAACGCGCCCTCCGGCGTCGGGCAGTACACGCCCTCGATCTCGTTCAGCATCCGCACGATCGTCTGGCGGCGGCGGTCGAACGCGGCCCGCATCTCCGCGACGGCGTCCAGGTTGCCCGAGACGGCGGCGAGGGCGGCGACCTGCGCCACGTTGCTCACGTTGGACGTGGCGTGCGACTGCAGGTTCGTCGCGGCCTTCACGACGTCCTTCGGGCCCACGATCCACCCGACGCGCCAGCCCGTCATCGCGTACGTCTTCGCCACACCGTTGACCACGATGCACTTGTCGCGCAGCTCGGGCACGATCGCCGGCAGCGAGGTGAACTTCGCGTCGCCGTAGACCAGGTGCTCGTAGATCTCGTCGGTGAGGACCCACAGGCCGTGCTCGACGGCCCAGCGGCCGATCGCCTCGGCGTCGGACTCGCTGTACACCGCGCCGGTCGGGTTGGACGGCGACACGAACAGGACGACCTTGGTGCGCTCGGTGCGCGCGGCCTCCAGCTGCTCCACCGAGACCCGGTAGCCGGTGGTCTCGTCGGCCACGACCTCCACCGGGACACCGCCCGCGAGGCGGATCGACTCGGGGTACGTCGTCCAGTACGGCGCCGGGACGATGACCTCGTCACCCGGGTCGAGGATCGCGGCGAACGCCTCGTAGATCGCCTGCTTGCCGCCGTTGGTCACCAGGACCTGGGAGGCGTCGACCTCGTAGCCGGAGTCGCGCAGCGTCTTGGCGGCGATGGCGGCCTTCAGCTCGGGCAGACCGCCGGCCGGCGTGTACCGGTGGTACTTCGGGTTCTTGCAGGCTTCGACGGCCGCCTCGACGATGTAGTCCGGAGTGGGGAAGTCGGGCTCGCCCGCACCGAACCCGATCACCGGGCGTCCGGCGGCCTTGAGGGCCTTGGCCTTGGCGTCGACGGCGAGGGTGGCGGACTCGGAGATCGCACCGATCCGGGCGGAGACCCGACGCTCGGTGGGAGGGGTAGCAGCGCTCATACGGCCCATGGTCCCAGACCGCGTCAGGGCCCGGCACACAGGTTTCACGGACCGGACAGGACCGGTCATTACCGGTCGTACGCGCTTCCGACGGCAGGTCGGGCCGGTTTCTGTTCGACGCGGAGCCCTCTGACCACGTATGCTCACTCCTCGTTGGCCCGCACCGACCACATCTCACGATGCGGTACGTTGAGGGACACCAGCAAAGGGTCGTAGCTCAATTGGTAGAGCACCGGTCTCCAAAACCGGCGGTTGGGGGTTCAAGTCCCTCCGGCCCTGCTACACACACCGCCAGGTGTTGTGCGCATGTACGTACTTCATTGCACCGCCGTGCGGCTCCACCCGGGCGCGGCACGGCCGACCCGGAATCAGGTGAGAGATCGTGACGGACGCCGTAGGCTCCATCGACATGCCTGATGCCGACGACGAGGCCGCAGAGTCGAAGAAGAAGTCCCGCAAGGGCGGCAAGCGCGGCAAGAAGGGCCCTCTCGGCCGTCTCGCGCTCTTCTACCGCCAGATCATCGCGGAGCTCCGCAAGGTCGTCTGGCCCACGCGCAGCCAGCTGACGACGTACACCACCGTGGTGATTGTCTTCGTCGTCATCATGATCGGCCTCGTCACCGTGATTGACTATGGCTTCCAGGAAGCAGTCAAGTACGTCTTCGGCTGACTTTTTGTTCCACCCCATCTGTATCGCAGGAAGAAGCAGCCACCGTGTCTGACGCGAACCTGAACGACGCCTTCGAGTCCGAGTCCGTCGAGGACGAGCTGGACATCGTGGAGGCCGCCGACGAGGACCAGGCAGACGCTGCTGACGACGCTGCCGACGAGGCCGTCGAGGAGCTCTCCCTCGAGGACGAGGACGAGGCGGAGTCCGACGAGGACGCCGAGTCCGACGAGGACGCCGAGACCGTCGTGACCGACGAGGTCGACGACGAGGACGAGGACGACACCGCCGAGGCCGAGGCCGAGGACGAGGACGCCGAGGAAGAGACCGAAGAGGAGGCCGAGCCGGCCGCCCCGGTCGACCCGGTCGCCGCGCTCCGCGAGGAGCTGCGCACCCTCCCCGGCGAGTGGTACGTCATCCACACCTACGCGGGCTACGAGAAGCGCGTGAAGGCCAACCTCGAGCAGCGTGCCGTCTCGCTCAACGTCGAGGACTTCATCTACCAGGCCGAAGTCCCCGAGGAAGAGATCGTCCAGATCAAGGGCGGCGAGCGGAAGAACGTCAAGCAGAACAAGCTCCCCGGCTACGTTCTCGTCCGCATGGACCTGACGAACGAGTCCTGGGGCGTCGTCCGCAACACCCCCGGCGTCACCGGCTTCGTGGGCAACGCCTACGACCCGTACCCGCTGACCCTGGACGAGATCGTCAAGATGCTCGCCCCGGAGGCCGAGGAGAAGGCCGCCCGCGAGGCCGCCGAGGCCGAGGGCAAGCCGGCTCCGGCCCGCAAGCTGGAGGTCCAGGTCCTGGACTTCGAGGTCGGCGACTCGGTGACGGTCACGGACGGTCCCTTCGCGACCCTCCAGGCCACGATCAACGAGATCAACCCGGACTCGAAGAAGGTCAAGGGCCTCGTCGAGATCTTCGGTCGCGAGACCCCGGTCGAGCTCAGCTTCGACCAGATCCAGAAGAACTGATCCCACAGGTTTCCGACCAGGTCAGAGTGGCTGCCAAAGCCGCTCTGACCTGCTCGGTTTTTGGCCGCGCGTCTATACCCGTTATCGTTGTGCGGTATGCCTGCATCCGGATGACCGGAAGGCGGGCTGAACACTCTCACTAGGACCCGGAGAGAGCAATGCCTCCCAAGAAGAAGAAGGTCACGGGGCTTATCAAGCTCCAGATCAACGCTGGCGCGGCCAACCCGGCCCCGCCGGTCGGCCCCGCGCTGGGTCAGCACGGCGTCAACATCATGGAGTTCTGCAAGGCCTACAACGCCGCGACCGAGTCGCAGCGTGGCATGGTCGTGCCGGTGGAGATCACGGTCTACGAGGACCGCACCTTCACCTTCATCACCAAGACTCCGCCGGCCGCCAAGCTGATCCTCAAGGCCGCTGGTGTGGACAAGGGCTCCGGCGAGCCGCACAAGACCAAGGTCGCCAAGCTCACGGCCGCCCAGGTCCGCGAGATCGCCACGGTCAAGCTCCCCGACCTGAACGCCAACGACCTGGACGCCGCGTCCAAGATCATCGCTGGCACCGCCCGTTCCATGGGCATCACGGTCGAGGGCTGATCACCCCCCTCGTGACCTTGTGGTAGGGCCGGCGCGGCCCGCACCACGACTCCATACCTGAACCAACAGGAGAAGCAGTGAAGCGCAGCAAGGCTCTCCGCACCGCGGACGCCAAGATCGACCGCGAGCGGAACTACGCTCCCCTCGAGGCCGTCCGCCTCGCCAAGGAGACCGCCTCCACGAAGTTCGACGGCACCGTCGAGGTCGCCTTCCGCCTGGGTGTCGACCCGCGCAAGGCCGACCAGATGGTCCGTGGCACCGTGAACCTTCCGCACGGCACCGGCAAGACCGCCCGGGTCCTGGTCTTCGCGACCGGTGACCGTGCCGAGGCCGCGATTGCCGCGGGCGCCGACATCGTCGGCTCCGACGAGCTCATCGACGAGATCTCCAAGGGCAACCGCCTGAACGAGTTCGACGCCGTGGTGGCCACCCCGGACCTCATGGGCAAGGTCGGCCGCCTCGGCCGCGTCCTCGGCCCGCGTGGTCTCATGCCGAACCCCAAGGTCGGCACCGTCACCCCCGATGTCGCGAAGGCTGTCAACGACATCAAGGGCGGCAAGATCGAGTTCCGCGTCGACAAGCACTCGAACCTCCACTTCATCATCGGCAAGGTCTCCTTCGACGACACCAAGCTCGTGGAGAACTACGCCGCGGCTCTGGACGAGATCCTCCGTCTGAAGCCGTCCGCCGCCAAGGGCCGCTACATCAAGAAGGCGACCCTGGCGACGACGATGGGCCCCGGCATCCCGCTGGACTCCAACCGCACCCGCAACCTCCTCGTCGAGGAGGACCCGGCCGCGGTCTGAACCCCATCGGTTCACTGAGTGGTCAGCCGGCCCCCGCCTCTCTCCGGAGAGGCGGGGGCCGGCTCTTTGTTACGGTTCAAGAAACCGTAAAGACGTGGATCAAGGGGTGGGGAACACTCATGAACAAGTCCGCATGGAAGAACGCGGGCGTCGCCCTGACGGCCCTGGCCGTCGTGACGGGTGTCGCGGGCTGTCAGGACGGCGACGCCAAGGCCGGCGCTCCGGCGACCGGCGGCGCGAAGGCGAGCGCCGAGCCGCAGACGCAGAGCCTCGGCGACGTCACGAAGGTCATCCAGGCCGCGTACGAGAAGACCGCGGCCGCCAAGGCGGCGAAGGTCAGGATGACCATGAGCATGGAGGGCGTCGGCCCGGAGTCGGGCACGGTCGAGATGACCGGCGTCCAGGGCTGGAACCCGGCGGTGATGGACATCACCATGAAGGGCTCCATGCTGTCCGCCGGTGACCCGGACGCGCCCGAGAAGATGCGCATGATCATGCTCGACCAGGTCATGTACATCGACATGGGTGCCGAGCAGGCCGCCGAGATGGACGGCAAGCGCTGGATGAAGCTGGACATGAAGGCCGCCGCGGCCGCCTCCGGCGACAAGGCGCTGCAGAAGCAGATGACCGGCGGCCTGGACAACATGAACCAGGACCCCGCCCAGCAGCTCGCCCTGCTCCTGGACTCCCCGGACCTCAAGCACGTCGGCGCCGAGAAGATCAACGGCATGGAGACCCAGCACTACAAGGGCACGCTCACCTTCGAGCAGATGCTCAAGGCCAACGAGTCGTCGAAGCTCCTCTCCAAGGAGGACCACGACAAGCTCATCGCCAACGTGAAGAAGGCGGGCCTCAAGGGCTACGACACCGAGCTCTGGGTCACCGCGGACGGCTACCCGGCCCGCATGGACGTCGGCATGACCATGGCCCAGGGCGCGATGCGGGTCCGGGCCGACTACAGCGACTACGGCACCAAGGCCGCCGTCCAGGTCCCGCAGGCCAAGGACACCGTGGACCTCTTCGAGATGCTGAAGGGCCTCGGTCAGGGCTGATTTGCCCCGGGGCGACACGGTCGCGTACTCTTCCACAGAAGCCAAAGACCGCTGGTCGTCACTGTGCCGTCAAGGTGCGGTGGCCGAAGGATTCGCTGAGACGCGAACGACCCGCGCAGGTGATCGTGGAAGAGTTCCCGGATCTTCGTGATGCGGTTGAGCTGAGCCCCGAGCGCCTGCGCTTGGGGCGTTTTGTTTTGTCAGCCCCTTCTGAGCGGTCCTCATCACCCGGAAGGAGGCCGACGCTCTATGGCAAGGCCCGACAAGGCTGCCGCGGTAGCCGAGCTTGAGGACCAGTTCCGCAGCTCGAACGCCGCCGTGCTGACCGAGTACCGGGGTCTCACCGTCGCGCAGCTCAAGACGCTGCGTCGTTCGCTCGGTGAGAACGCCCAGTACGCCGTGGTGAAGAACACGCTGACCAAGATTGCGGCCAACCAGGCCGGGATCACCGCGCTGGACGAGCACTTCGCTGGTCCGACCGCGGTCGCCTTCATCACCGGTGACCCGGTGGAGTCGGCGAAGAGCCTGCGTGACTTCGCCAAGGACAACCCGAACCTCATCATCAAGGGCGGTGTCCTTGATGGTAAGGCGCTCTCCGCCGATGAGATCAAGAAGCTCGCGGACCTCGAGTCCCGCGAGGTTCTGCTCAGCAAGCTGGCCGGCGCGTTCAAGGGCAAGCAGTCTCAGGCTGCCTCGCTCTTCCAGGCGCTGCCGTCGAAGTTCGTCCGCACCGCGGAGGCGCTTCGCGTCAAGCTCGCCGAGCAGGGCGGTGCCGAGTAATTCGGCTCGCGCATTGATCCACGCCGCCTAGTGCGTGGGTCGCAGCGGGCCGTTACGCCCGCCTCTTCATACATCCGGCACCTGCCGAATTAGTGGAAGGATCGCCCATCATGGCGAAGCTCTCTCAGGACGACCTCCTCGCCCAGTTCGAGGAGATGACCCTCATCGAGCTCTCCGAGTTCGTTAAGGCGTTCGAGGACAAGTTCGACGTCACCGCCGCCGCGGCCGTCGCCGTTGCCGGCCCGGGTGCCCCCGCCGCCGCCGAGACCGTCGAGGAGCAGGACGAGTTCGACGTCATCCTCGAGGGTGCCGGCGACAAGAAGATCCAGGTCATCAAGGTCGTGCGCGAGCTCACCTCCCTGGGCCTCAAGGAGGCCAAGGACCTCGTCGACGGCACCCCGAAGCCGGTCCTCGAGAAGGTCGCGAAGGAGGCCGCCGAGAAGGCTGCCGAGTCCCTCAAGGCCGCCGGCGCCTCCGTCACGGTCAAGTAAGACCGTTTCGAGTCGCTGAAGCTGACTCCTGCCCCCGTGTAACGCGAGGGCATCGAAAGGCGATCACCCTTCTGGGTGGTCGCCTTTCGGCGTTCCCGGGACGGGCGTGGCGGGGGGCCTGAGGGTCGCCGGCGGCGGAGTATGGTGATCTTCGCCGTGCGCCCCGCAGACCGGGGGGCCTTGACGAACCGCACGCAGCGCGCAATTCTCAGGACGCGTCGTCACAACGATCCGTTTCCGAGGCATGGATCGACGACTGAACGGGCAGTATCGAGGTGCGCCGCACGGCGCGAGGTACCGCGGAGTTGAGAGCAACGAGGGTCGCGAATTATTCGCCCTGGACATCAGTGAGCCAAGTGGCTACACTGACCCTTTGCGCTGCCTGTTAGCTGCCCCCTGCCCGTCACCAGGGGCATACCTTCGCATCCGCTTCGTGGACCGACCCCGTCTGAACTGGCCTTTCGGTCATCTCAGGAAACGTCTGCCGTGAAGCGTTGCAGGGGACCGGTACGCGCGTAGTGAGTCCGAGCCCTCGGAAGGACCCCCTCTTGGCCGCCTCGCGCAACGCCTCGACCAATACGAACAACGGCGCAAGCACCGCCCCGCTGCGCATCTCCTTTGCAAAGATCAAGGAGCCCCTCGAGGTTCCGAACCTCCTCGCGCTGCAGACCGAGAGCTTTGACTGGCTGCTCGGCAACGCCGCCTGGAAGGCTCGCGTCGAGGCTGCCCTTGAGTCGGGACAGGACGTCCCCACGAAGTCCGGCCTGGAGGAGATCTTCGAGGAGATCTCTCCGATCGAGGACTTCTCCGGGTCGATGTCGCTGACCTTCCGCGACCACCGCTTCGAGCCGCCGAAGAACTCGATCGACGAGTGCAAGGACCGTGACTTCACGTACGGCGCCCCGCTCTTCGTCACCGCCGAGTTCACGAACAACGAGACCGGCGAGATCAAGTCCCAGACGGTCTTCATGGGCGACTTCCCGCTCATGACCAACAAGGGCACCTTCGTCATCAACGGCACCGAGCGTGTCGTCGTGTCGCAGCTCGTCCGCTCGCCGGGCGTCTACTTCGACTCCTCGATCGACAAGACGTCCGACAAGGACATCTTCTCCGCCAAGATCATCCCTTCCCGGGGTGCCTGGCTGGAGATGGAGATCGACAAGCGCGACCTCGTCGGTGTCCGCATCGACCGCAAGCGCAAGCAGTCCGTCACCGTGCTGCTGAAGGCTCTCGGCTGGACCACCGAGCAGATCCTGCAGGAGTTCGGCGAGTACGAGTCCATGCGCGCCACCCTGGAGAAGGACCACACCCAGGGCCAGGACGACGCGCTGCTCGACATCTACCGCAAGCTGCGTCCGGGCGAGCCGCCGACCCGTGAGGCCGCTCAGACGCTGCTCGAGAACCTCTACTTCAACCCGAAGCGCTACGACCTCGCGAAGGTCGGCCGCTACAAGGTGAACAAGAAGCTCGGCGCGGACGAGCCGCTGAACGCCGGCGTGCTCACCACCGACGACGTCATCGCCACGATCAAGTACCTGGTCAAGCTCCACGCGGGCGAGACCGAGACGATCGGCGAGAACGGCAACGAGATCGTCGTCGAGACCGACGACATCGACCACTTCGGCAACCGTCGTCTGCGCAACGTCGGCGAGCTCATCCAGAACCAGGTCCGCACGGGTCTGGCTCGTATGGAGCGCGTCGTGCGCGAGCGCATGACCACCCAGGACGTCGAGGCGATCACGCCGCAGACCCTGATCAACATCCGGCCGGTCGTCGCCTCCATCAAGGAGTTCTTCGGCACCAGCCAGCTGTCGCAGTTCATGGACCAGAACAACCCGCTGTCGGGTCTGACGCACAAGCGTCGTCTCTCGGCGCTGGGCCCTGGTGGTCTGTCCCGTGAGCGGGCCGGCTTCGAGGTCCGAGACGTGCACCCGTCCCACTACGGACGCATGTGCCCGATCGAGACCCCCGAAGGCCCGAACATCGGTCTGATCGGTTCGCTCGCCTCGTACGGCCGCGTCAACGCGTTCGGCTTCATCGAGACGCCGTACCGCAAGGTCGTCGACGGCCAGGTCACCGACGAGGTCGACTACGTCACCGCCGACGAGGAGGACCGCTTCGTCATCGCGCAGGCCAACGCCGCGCTCAACGACGACATGCAGTTCACCGAGCCCCGCGTCCTGGTGCGTAAGCGTGGCGGCGAGGTCGACTACGTCGAGCCGTCGGACGTGGACTACATGGACGTCTCGCCGCGCCAGATGGTGTCGGTCGCGACCGCCATGATCCCGTTCCTCGAGCACGACGACGCCAACCGTGCCCTCATGGGCGCGAACATGATGCGTCAGGCGGTGCCGCTGATCAAGTCGGAGGCCCCGCTCGTCGGCACCGGCATGGAGTACCGCTGCGCCACCGACGCCGGCGACGTGCTCAAGGCCGAGAAGGACGGTGTCGTCCAGGAGCTGTCGGCCGACTACGTCACGGTCGCCAACGACGACGGCACGTACATCACGTACCGCCTGCACAAGTTCTCCCGCTCCAACCAGGGCACCTCTGTGAACCAGAAGGTCGTCGTGGACGAGGGCGACCGCGTCATCGAGGGCCAGGTCCTCGCCGACGGTCCCGCCACCGAAGACGGCGAGATGGCGCTCGGCAAGAACCTGCTCGTGGCGTTCATGCCGTGGGAGGGCCACAACTACGAGGACGCGATCATCCTGTCGCAGCGCCTCGTGCAGGACGACGTCCTCTCCTCGATCCACATCGAGGAGCACGAGGTCGACGCCCGTGACACCAAGCTCGGCCCGGAGGAGATCACCCGGGACATCCCGAACGTCTCCGAGGAGGTCCTCGCCGACCTCGACGAGCGCGGCATCATCCGTATCGGTGCCGAGGTCGTCGCCGGCGACATCCTCGTCGGCAAGGTCACGCCCAAGGGCGAGACCGAGCTGACCCCGGAGGAGCGCCTGCTCCGCGCGATCTTCGGTGAGAAGGCCCGTGAGGTCCGTGACACCTCGCTGAAGGTGCCGCACGGCGAGATCGGCAAGATCATCGGCGTCCGCGTCTTCGACCGCGAGGAGGGCGACGAGCTTCCCCCGGGCGTGAACCAGCTGGTCCGCGTCTACGTCGCCCAGAAGCGCAAGATCACCGATGGTGACAAGCTCGCCGGCCGTCACGGCAACAAGGGCGTCATCTCGAAGATCCTCCCGATCGAGGACATGCCGTTCCTCGAGGACGGCACCCCGGTCGACATCATCCTCAACCCGCTGGGTGTCCCGTCCCGAATGAACCCGGGACAGGTCCTGGAGATCCACCTCGGCTGGCTCGCCAGCCGCGGCTGGGACGTCTCCGGCCTCGCGGACGAGTGGGCGCAGCGCCTCCAGGCGATCGGCGCCGACCAGGTCGCCCCCGGCACCAACGTCGCGACCCCGGTCTTCGACGGTGCGCGTGAGGACGAGCTCGCGGGCCTGCTCCAGCACACCATCCCGAACCGTGACGGCGAGCGCATGGTGCTCCCGACCGGTAAGGCGAGGCTGTTCGACGGCCGCTCCGGCGAGCCGTTCCCGGACCCGGTCTCGGTCGGGTACATGTACATCCTCAAGCTCCACCACCTGGTCGACGACAAGCTGCACGCCCGGTCGACCGGTCCGTACTCGATGATCACCCAGCAGCCGCTGGGTGGTAAGGCCCAGTTCGGTGGCCAGCGCTTCGGTGAGATGGAGGTGTGGGCGCTGGAGGCGTACGGCGCCGCTTACGCCCTCCAGGAGCTGCTGACGATCAAGTCCGACGACGTGACCGGCCGTGTGAAGGTCTACGAGGCCATCGTCAAGGGCGAGAACATCCCTGAGCCCGGCATCCCCGAGTCCTTCAAGGTGCTCATCAAGGAGATGCAGTCCCTGTGCCTCAACGTGGAGGTGCTGTCCTCGGACGGCATGTCCATCGAGATGCGCGACACCGACGAGGACGTCTTCCGCGCAGCGGAGGAGCTCGGTATCGACCTGTCCCGGCGCGAGCCGAGCAGCGTCGAAGAGGTCTGACGGGAGTCCGGCAGGGGGACCAGTGATGGTCCCCCCGCCGGCCCCAGGACCCCCGTTCCAGACCCCAAGACTTACAACCCTGAGAGGGATTGACGCATAGTGCTCGACGTCAACTTCTTCGACGAGCTCCGGATCGGTCTGGCTACCGCTGACGACATCCGTCAGTGGAGCCACGGCGAGGTCAAGAAGCCGGAGACCATCAACTACCGCACGCTCAAGCCCGAGAAGGACGGACTCTTCTGCGAGAAGATCTTCGGCCCGACCCGGGACTGGGAGTGCTACTGCGGCAAGTACAAGCGTGTCCGCTTCAAGGGCATCATCTGTGAGCGGTGTGGCGTCGAGGTCACCCGCGCGAAGGTGCGCCGTGAGCGGATGGGCCACATCGAGCTCGCCGCCCCCGTCACCCACATCTGGTACTTCAAGGGCGTCCCGTCGCGTCTTGGCTACCTGCTCGACCTCGCCCCGAAGGACCTCGAGAAGGTCATCTACTTCGCGGCGTACATGATCACGTTCGTCGACGACGAGCGTCGTACGCGTGACCTGCCCTCGCTGGAGGCGCACGTCTCCGTCGAGCGTCAGCAGATCGAGAACCGTCGCGACTCCGACCTGGAGGCCCGCGCCAAGAAGCTCGAGAACGACCTCGGCGAGCTCGAGGCCGAGGGCGCCAAGGCCGACGTGCGCCGCAAGGTGCGCGAGGGTGCCGAGCGCGAGATGAAGCAGCTGCGCGACCGTGCGCAGCGCGAGATCGACCGTCTGGACGAGGTCTGGTCGCGCTTCAAGAACCTCAAGGTCCAGGACCTGGAGGGCGACGAGCTCCTCTACCGCGAGCTGCGTGACCGCTTCGGCACGTACTTCGACGGTTCGATGGGTGCCGCGGCGCTGCAGAAGCGCCTGGAGTCCTTCGATCTGGAGGAGGAGGCCGAGCGCCTCCGCGAGATCATCCGTACCGGCAAGGGCCAGAAGAAGACCCGTGCGCTCAAGCGCCTCAAGGTCGTCTCCGCGTTCCTGCAGACCGCGAACAGCCCCAAGGGCATGGTTCTCGACTGCGTGCCGGTGATCCCGCCGGACCTGCGTCCGATGGTGCAGCTGGACGGTGGCCGCTTCGCGACCTCCGACCTGAACGACCTGTACCGCCGCGTGATCAACCGCAACAACCGTCTGAAGCGTCTGCTCGACCTCGGTGCCCCCGAGATCATCGTGAACAACGAGAAGCGGATGCTCCAGGAGGCGGTCGACGCCCTCTTCGACAACGGCCGTCGTGGTCGCCCGGTCACGGGCCCCGGCAACCGTCCGCTGAAGTCCCTCAGCGACATGCTGAAGGGCAAGCAGGGTCGTTTCCGTCAGAACCTGCTCGGCAAGCGAGTCGACTACTCGGCCCGTTCCGTCATCGTCGTCGGTCCGCAGCTGAAGCTGCACCAGTGCGGTCTGCCGAAGGCCATGGCGCTGGAGCTCTTCAAGCCGTTCGTGATGAAGCGCCTGGTCGACCTGAACCACGCGCAGAACATCAAGAGCGCCAAGCGGATGGTCGAGCGCGGCCGCACGGTCGTGTACGACGTCCTCGAAGAGGTCATCGCCGAGCACCCGGTTCTGCTGAACCGTGCGCCCACGCTGCACCGCCTCGGCATCCAGGCGTTCGAGCCCCAGCTGGTCGAGGGCAAGGCCATCCAGATCCACCCGCTCGTCTGCACCGCGTTCAACGCGGACTTCGACGGTGACCAGATGGCCGTGCACCTGCCGCTCTCCGCGGAGGCGCAGGCCGAGGCCCGCATCCTGATGCTGTCCTCGAACAACATCCTGAAGCCCGCCGACGGCCGTCCGGTCACGATGCCGACCCAGGACATGGTCCTCGGTCTGTTCTTCCTGACCACCGACGGTGAGCTCCGTGACACCAAGGGCGAGGGCCGTGCGTTCGGCTCGACGGCCGAGGCGATCATGGCGTTCGACGCCGGCGAGCTCGCGCTCCAGTCGGAGATCGAGATCCGCTTCCCCGTCGGCACCGTCGCTCCGCGTGGCTGGGTTCCCCCGGTCGCCGAGGAGGGCGAGCCGGAGTGGCAGCAGGGTGACTCGTTCCGTCTGCGGACGACCCTGGGCCGCGCGCTCTTCAACGAGCTGCTGCCCGAGGACTACCCGTTCGTCGACTACTCGGTGGGCAAGAAGCAGCTCGGCGAGATCGTCAACGACCTGGCCGAGCGCTACCCCAAGGTCATCGTGGCGGCGACGCTCGACAACCTGAAGTCCGCGGGCTTCTACTGGGGTACCCGTTCCGGCGTCACCGTGGCCATCTCCGACATCGTCGTTCCCGAGGCGAAGAAGGAGATCGTCAAGGGCTACGAGGCGCAGGACGAGAAGGTCCAGAAGCAGTACGAGCGCGGCCTGATCACCAAGGAAGAGCGCACGCAGGAGCTCATCGCGATCTGGACCAAGGCGACCAACGAGGTCTCCGAGGCGATGAACGCGAACTTCCCCAAGACGAACCCCATCTACATGATGGTTGACTCGGGTGCCCGAGGAAACATGATGCAGATGCGTCAGATCGCCGGTATGCGTGGTCTGGTGTCCAACGCCAAGAACGAGACGATCCCGCGTCCCATCAAGGCGTCGTTCCGTGAGGGCCTCACCGTCCTCGAGTACTTCATCTCCACGCACGGTGCCCGTAAGGGTCTCGCCGACACCGCCCTGCGTACCGCCGACTCGGGTTACCTGACCCGTCGTCTGGTGGACGTCTCGCAGGACGTCATCATCCGCGAGGAGGACTGTGGCACCGAGCGCGGTCTGAAGCTGCGGATCGCGGCGAAGGACGAGACCGGTGTCCTGCGCAAGACGGACGACGTCGAGACCTCCGTGTACGCGCGGATGCTCGCCGAGGACGTCGTCGTCGACGGCAAGGTCATCGCGCCGGCCAACGTCGACCTGGGTGACGTGCTCATCGACGCCCTGGTCAACGCGGGCGTCGAGGAGGTCAAGACCCGTTCGGTCCTGACCTGTGAGTCCGCCGTCGGTACCTGTGCGTTCTGCTACGGCCGTTCGCTCGCCACCGGCAAGCTGGTCGACATCGGTGAGGCGGTCGGCATCATCGCCGCCCAGTCCATCGGTGAGCCCGGTACCCAGCTGACGATGCGTACCTTCCACACCGGTGGTGTGGCCGGTGACGACATCACCCAGGGTCTGCCCCGTGTCGTCGAGCTCTTCGAGGCCCGACAGCCCAAGGGTGTCGCCCCGATCTCGGAGGCGGCCGGCCGCATCCGTATCGAGGAGACCGAGAAGACCAAGAAGATCGTCGTCACCCCGGACGACGGCTCCGACGAGACGGCGTTCCCGATCTCGAAGCGTGCCCGTCTGCTCGTGGGCGAGGGCGACCACGTCGAGGTGGGCCAGAAGCTCACCGTGGGTGCCACCAACCCGCACGACGTGCTCCGGATCCTCGGTCAGCGCGCGGTCCAGGTCCACCTGGTCGCCGAAGTCCAGAAGGTCTACAACTCGCAGGGCGTGTCGATCCACGACAAGCACATCGAGATCATCATCCGGCAGATGCTGCGCCGCGTGACGATCATCGAGTCCGGCGACGCGGAGCTCCTGCCGGGCGAGCTGGTCGAGCGGTCGAAGTTCGAGACCGAGAACCGTCGTGTGGTCACCGAGGGCGGTCACCCCGCCTCCGGCCGTCCGCAGCTGATGGGTATCACCAAGGCATCGCTCGCCACCGAGTCGTGGCTGTCGGCGGCGTCCTTCCAGGAGACGACCCGAGTTCTGACGGATGCGGCGATCAACGCCAAGTCCGACAGCCTCATCGGCCTCAAGGAGAACGTCATCATCGGTAAGCTCATCCCGGCCGGTACGGGCCTCGCCCGCTACCGCAACATCCGGGTCGAGCCGACCGAGGAGGCCAAGGCCGCGATGTACTCGGCCGTCGGCTACGACGACATCGACTACTCGCCGTTCGGCTCGGGCTCCGGCCAGGCCGTTCCGCTGGAGGACTACGACTACGGTCCGTACAACCAGTAAGCAGTAGTGCGAAGGGCGGTCACCCCGGCGACGGGGTGGCCGCCCTTCGGCGTGTGTCGCGCAAGAGGGATCAGCGCGTGCCCAGCTCCCAGACCGCGACGAGGAAGCCGGCGCTCGCGGTCAGCGCGGCGATGCTGGTCAGCGGCCAGCGGGAGCGTTCCAGGTCGTCGAGGCGGGCCTCGTGGTCGGCGAGCTGTTTGTCGGTCTGATCGCTGCGCTGGACGAGCAGCGCGAGCGAGCCGTCGACGCGGGCGAAGCCGGCCTCCAGGGTGCCGCGCAGCCGTTCCAGTTCGAGGGCGACGGCGACGGGGTCGTTCGGGTCAGGCTCGGTCATCGCCACCGCCCGGGGTGCTGCGCAGCCAGGACGGCAGCAGGTTCTGCACCAGGTCGAGGGCCATCACACGGGCCAGCCCGCCGGCGACGGCCAGTGCCCCGGCGACCCAGGGGAGGGTCGCGGGGACACCGGAGGCGTCGACGATCGCGGGGAGCACGACGGCGATGCCGACGGCGGACTGGAGGACGGTGCGGGCCGTGCGCTTGGCGGCATCGGACATCGGGGGACTCCTTGCTGTGGGGCGGCTCGGCGCCTACTTCGTGTACGGGACTTTCAGGGCGCTCCAGGACGCGGCGCCGGGGATGCCGTCCGCGTCGGAGCCGCGGAAGCCGAGCTTGTGCTGCCACTTCGCGTAGCTGAGCCGGTCGGCCTCGCCCCAGCGGGGGCCGGGGCCGACGGTGTACGCGGAGCAGCCCTCGGCGACGAGGCGGCGGCCCATGGCCGTGATGACCGGGGAGCTCGTCTCCTTGCGGAAGAACGAGGAGCCCGGGAACGGCTGGAGGCGGGGGGCGGCTGGCTTGCCCGCGGCGGGGGTGTTCTTGGCGGGCGCCTTGTTCAGCCGGGCCTGGACCCGGTCGCGCATCGTCGGCATGCCGAAGCCCTTGGGGTCGTTCTTCCAGTCGGACCACTCCAGGTGGCCGATGACGGAACGGGCGCCCCAGCCGTGGGCCCGGCACAGGGCGGCGGAGACCCGTTCGACGGCGTCGAGCTGGGCGGCCGGCCAGGGGTCGGTGCCGGTGCCGAGGTTGACGCACTCGAAGCCGTAGAAGCGGGAGTTGCCGTCGACGGCGCCGGGGCTGCCCTGGTGGACGCGGGGGGCCGGCGGCCGGTCCTCGTACGTCTCGCTGATCACGGCCTGGAGGACGGACGGGTCGCCGCCGCCGGCGTGGTTGGCGCGGCCGTTGGCGACGAGGTGGACGGTGCCGTCCTTGGCGATGACTCCGTGGCAGAGGGGCCCGGGGAGGCCCTCGTACCCGTTGAAGCAGAGCTCGACGGAGGAGTCGGTGCCGCTGGAGACGGTGTGGTGGATCATCACGCCGGTGACCGGGCCCCAGGTGCCGACGTGGTTGCGGTTGTGGGTGCGCCAGCCGGGGTGTTCGACGACGGTGACGCCTTCGGCGCGGAGCGCGGCGAGGAGCCGGTCCGCGGGGAGGGGAGTGGCCATCTGGTGTCCTCCGGGCATGAGAAAAGCCCGCACTCGGGCGGGCGGACGGGCGGGGTGCGGGCGGGACTAGGCGGCGGGGTCGGGGGCCGGTTCCGTCTGTTCCGGCTGTTCCGGGACGAGCCCCTTGGCCTCCTCCGGGATCTCCGGTACGGGGTTGGGGTTCGGCTCCGGGGTGGGTTCCGGCGTCGGCTCGGGGCCGGGCGCGGGGGCCGGGGGCGTCCAGGTCGTGCAGAGGGCGGCGTAGGCGTCGCGGCGGTTCGCGAAGTCGGCGAGCGCGGCGGCGACGGCGCGCTGGACCGCGGCCGGGTCGGGGACGACGGGCTTGCCGTCCTCCCCGTTGACGACGACCAGGCCGGTGCCGCGCAGGTTCGCGTCGGCGGCGCCGGCCTCGGTGACCTGGGCGGAGACGTAGACCGACGGGTACTCGCCGGTCATCGGGTCCTGTTCCAGGGGGCCGCCGAAGCTGTTGTCGTAGACGCGGACGTCGAGGGTGTGGCCGTTCTCGGTGACGGCGGCGCGGCCCGCGTAGTCGATGGCGACGCCCCAGGGCTGAGTGGGGTCGATGATCATGGTGTGCTCCTTGCCGGCCTCGGAGGGCGCATCAGGTCTGGGTGCCGTACATCAGGACGGGCTGGGCGTAGACCGTGCCGCCGCTGGCCATGGCGTGGATCTCGACGGTCATGACCTTGCCGAACTTGGTCTGGATGTCACCGGGCAGCAGGCCGGTGTGGTCGTAGGTCTGGCCGGCGGTGACGGTGGGGCCGAACGGCTGGCCGTCGACGAGGACCTTCACCTGGCCGGTCGCGCCGCTGGAGACCTTCGTGTAGACGGTCAGCCGCATCTTGGGCTGCCAGATGGGGTTGAACGACTGGGCGATCATGGCGAACGAGGCGCTGGTGGTCGACGGCCACCGGGCCTGGTTCTGGTCCACCGGCGGCAGCAGCTGGAGCCAGGGCCGGGCGAGGCCGCCGGTCATGATGTCGTCCGCGAAGATCTCGTGGGAGTAGCCGTCGAAGATGCGGATGACCGGCCGGACGGTGTTCGGCGAGCTGGCGCCCATCTGGAGGACGGGGGCCGTCGAGCCGTCGGCGTTGGTCCGCCGGACGGTGAGCTGGCCGTTGGCGACCTCGTTCATCGGCGGGCGGGTGTTGACGGCGGTGGAGAGGGCGGTGATCCGGCGTTCCATCTGGTTGAGCCGGTCGATGATGTCCTCGGGCAGCTGGGGCATCAGGCTTCCTCAAGGTAGAGCTCGGCGGTGTCGGGGCGGCCGCGCTCGGGCGGGGTGACCTTGACGCCGACGATGCGGTAGCGGGCGTCGAGGCCGCTGGAGTGCCACTCGTCCGTGATGCGGATGCGGGCGACGCGGCCCAGCAGCGCGGGCGGGACGATGCCGCCGAGGTGGACGCTGATCGCGGGGATCACGACCGCGCCGCGGGCCTGGTCGAGCTCCGCGGCGGCGAGCGAGTCGAGGGTGAGCTGGTCGCTGATCTCGTTGTGGTCCGAGGACAGGTCGATCAGCGGCCAGCCGTCGGCGATCAGGTCGCTGGCGATCTGCGGGCTGGAGACGAGCGGCCGGGACTCGGCGGCGGCGTTGCTGTTGGTGGACGCGCCCCGGGCCACGGCGGTGGTGCCGCCGCGGGTGGCGTCCCAGGGGAAGGAGTACGACAGGATCGTGCCCGGCCGGTCGAAGACCAGGTCGGTGGCGCCGGTGCGGATCTGGGGCGCGCCGAGCCTGAGCTGCCGGATGCGCCGGCCGCTGACCGGGTCCCGGTAGACCATGATCTGGTGCTCGAAGCCGTCCTGCAGGGCGGCGAGCTGGTCGAGCGCCTCCAGATAGACGGTCTCGTCGCCGTTGCGCCAGGACGCGGTCCGCTTGGTGGTGGAGGTCTCCTGGCCGAAGTCGACCGAGAAGGCGTCCTCCTTGGTGAGCTCCTTCCACAGGCCGCGGGCGATCTCCAGCTGGTCGGTGGGCTCGGTGTACTCGATCTTCGTACGGATGCGGCGGCGGGCCGCGTACGAGTCGAACGTGGCGGCCTGGATGGAGAGCGTCAGCACCCCGCGGCCGCTGGACTGCAGGGTGGACGTCCAGATGATGCCGCCCCACCACAGGTCGCCGCCGCGCTCCAGGTAGACCGTGGTGCGGCCCTCGCGGACCTGCTTGACCCGGTCGGCGATGGCCTTGTCGGGGATGGGGATGGTGCCGGAGAGGGAGCCGGCCTTGCCGATGTAGTCGTCGAACTGGACGTCCCGCAGCGGCAGGATGTCGATGGTCTGGTCGCTGGTCAGGTCGCAGAAGATGGCCCGGTAGGGCGTGTCGAGTGCCATGGCGGGCCTCCTCAGAGGACGTAGGTCGCGGAGATGTTCACGGTGCCGCCGGTGGCGATGACGGCGTTGGGGCTCCAGTCGCGCAGGACGATCGGCATGCTGGTGGTGCCGTAGATCGTGGCGGCGCCGGAGGCGAAGGCGTCGGAGGCCATGGCATCGATGGTCACGGCCGGTGCCCAGTTCGTCGGCAGCAGGCACAGGGGCTGGTCGGCGATGCCGCCGATGTTGGTGGCGGTGATGGCGGCGCCGGTGCGCTGGACGCTGACGCGGATCATGGCGAGTCCGCCGCGGGTGCGGCGGGCGGAGAACTGCGTCAGGGACCAGCCGGTCTGCGCGACCGCGCCGGTGGTGACGACCTCGATGTCGTACGGCGGGTGGTAGTTCGCCCAGACGGTGCCGTTCCAGCGCTGGAGGACGCCGTTCGTCTCGCGGAACTGCCCGATGTAACTGCCCGTGGACAGCATGTTGTTGGGGGCGATGCCGCCGATCTCCCGGGGGTAGGCGACCCAGCCGTTGCCGTCCCAGCGCTGGAGGAAGTGCGAGTTGTCGTTGTCCTGGTACTGGCCCGGGTAGGAGCCCGGGACCGCCGCGTTGTTGTAGACGGGCAGGATGCCGCCGGCCGAGACGAGGGTGGTGCGCAGGTCGGTCGTGATGCCGTCGGCCCAGCCGACGCCGCCGGTTCCCGCGGAGGCGCCGGCCTTCACCTTGACCGAGAACAGCGTGAGCGAGAGCGGCGGCGGGGTGGGGGCCACCGGGTTGGCCGCCGGCTGGCCCCGGACGATCTCGACGGCCGCCTCGTACTTCCCGAGGGCGTCGATGTCGTTGTCGTACACGCGCAGGACGACAAGGTCGATCCGCGGGTTGAGCGGGTCGCCGTCGCCGAAGGTGATGGTGATGTCCTCGTCGAGGGCGACCGGGTAGGCGCCGTCCGTCGTACCGCCCTGGACGACGGCCCGGCCGTGGTAGACGGTGGCCGCCATCGGGCCGCTGCCGCTCATCCACAGGCCGCCGACCCGGTACTTGCCGTCGTACGTGCCGGGCAGGACGCCGGACCGGGAGGCCAAGGGGTTGACGGGGGTGGTGGCGCCGACATTGGTGATGCGGGTGTTCTGGCGGGTCTGACCGGTGGGCAGCAGCCAGCCGGAGCGTACGGGCATGGGGATCTCCTGGTAGCGAGGGCGGTCGGACGGCGGTCCTGGTGGCTCAGTACTGCGGGACGACCTGGATGAAGGAGTTGTCGAACCAGGCCCGCAGGGTCACGTGGGAGGTGCGGTAGTAGGCGGTGAGGGTGTACGAGGCGCCCGGCGTCAGGTTGTTGAGACGCTGGATGGTCGACGCGGACACGCCGTCCGACGGCAGCGCGGGCTTGCCGACCTTCGCGGAGAGCTCGTCCTCCACCTCGCGGACGAGGGTGGTGCCCTGGGTGATGCGCAGGCACATGAAGGCCGTGCCGGCGATGTTCGTCGTCTGGCCGGTGTCGAGGATGGTCTCCATCCGCGAGCCGAAGGTGACCTGCACGGTCTTGGACGGCGGCGCCGTGAACGTCAGCGTCAGCGGGTTCGTGGTGCGCTCGATCAGCGTCGGGACGTACGTGGTCGAGGTCGTGTAGCCCGCGTCCAGCGAGTCGTTGAAGTACGGCCCCGGGAACGCCGGCGCCCAGGCCGAGCCGTTCCACCGCTGGAGGGAACCGCCGGTGGAGTCGCGGTACTGGCCGGTGTAGCCGCCCTGCGCCAGGGAGACCGAACCGGGGACGACACCGCCGACCCCCGCCGGGTACGACACCCACTTGCCGCCGTCCCAGCGCTGGAACTCGCCGCCCGGGGTGTCCTGGTACTGGCCCGGGTACGTGCCCCGCTGCGCCGCGCCCTCGATCGGCAGGATGCCGCCGAGGGAGACGACCGGGGTGCGCAGGTCCTTGAGGGCCGTGTTCCACGGGATGCCGCCGTTGCCGGCGCCGGCGCCCGCCGGGACCGTCACCTGCCACAGAGGCAGGGTGAGCGGCGGCACGGCCGGGGCCTGCGGGGTCTGGCCGGGGACGCCCTGGATGACCTCGATCTTCGCCTCGTTGCGGTTCGACGAGTCGTACAGGTTGTCGTAGACCCGGGCGACGACCAGGTCGATGCGGTTGAACTGGGCGTCGCCGGGCGCGAAGGTGACGACCTGGGAGGCGACGAGCGTCACCGGGTAGGCGCCCTGGGAGATCGAGCCCTGGATGACGGCACGGCCCTCGTGGACGGTCGCCGTCATCGCCGAGGCGCCCTCCATCCACAGGCCGGAGAGCCGGTACTGGCCGTCGTAGGAGCCCGGCAGGACGCCGGAGCGGACCTGGACGGTGTTGAGCGGAGTGGTCACGCCGGTCTGCGTCAGACGGGTGTCCTCGCGGGTCTGGCCGATCTCGGCGGCCCAGCTGCTGCGCAGGTTCATGGGTTCTCCAATGAGGGAGTGCGGGAGGAGGGACGAGGGTCAGGACTTGAGCCACTCGGCGGTGAGCGTGCAGGCGTAGCCCGAGCCGCCGAGGGTCTTCACCGCCGCGGAGTGGCTCTGGAGGCCGGCCAGCTGGAGCGTGGTGCCCGCGTCGAGCCGGATCAGGCCCTGGCCGCCGACGCTGATGGCGCCGTTGCCCGCGGGGGTCAGCCAGGTCATCCGGGACTGCCCGACGCCGCCGGCCACGACGCGGGCGCCGCGCATGCCGGTCTGGCCGTCGTTGGCCCAGGTGGCCTGTCCGGTGACCCGCCACCAGCCGGTGCGCGGCACGACGTAGGTGTTGTTCCCGGCCCAGCCGCCGGCGTCGTCGACCTCGACGGTCGGCAGGTTGAGCACGGTCCACGTGTTGGGGTCGACGCTCTGCGTCTGGGTCGAGGTCCACTGCGTGGCGGCGAAGAGGATCTTCGTCCGGCCCTCGACGTACTGCCAGACGGAGCCGTCCCAGCGTTCGAGGATCCCGGCGTTGTCCCGGTACTGCCCGGCGTAGCTGCCGACGGACAGCTGGCTGCCGGGGGCGATGCCGCCGAGCGCCTTGGGGTACGAGACCCAGGTCGTGCCGTCCCAGCGCTGGAGCATGCCGCTCGCGTCGCGGTACTGGCCGACGTACGCGCCCTTGAAGCCGCTGGTGGGGAGGATGCCGCCGAGTGCCACCACCGGCCAGTGCTGGGTGGTGACGCCGGAGCCGGTCCAGGTGATGCCGCCGGTGCCGGCGGAGGTGCCCTTGGGGACCTTGACGGTGTAGAGCGGCATCGTGCTGCCGGGGCCGCTCGCCGGGGCGACCGGCACGGTCGCCGGCACGCCCTTGACGAGGCGGATGACGGCGTCGGTGGTGCCGGTCTTGTCGTAGTCGTCGTCGATGACGGCCAGCTCGATCAGGTCGATCCGGTCGTACTGGGGGTCGCCGTCGGTGACGGTGACGGTCTGCGGCGTCACCGCGCTGACCAGGTAGGCGCCCTGGCGGGTGTCCTTGCCCTGGACGATGGCGCGGCCGGTGCCGATCGTGCACTGCATGGCGGCGGCCCCGGTCAGGACGAAGCCGCCGGGCAGGATGCCGGGCCGGGAGCGCAGCGGGGTCTCTTCGGGACTCTGGCCGCTGGGGGTGAGCAGGGCGGCCAGGGCGAGGCGGGTGTCCTCGCGGGTCTGGCCGGTGGGCAGGAGCCACGCGGCTCGTACGGTCATGGTCGACCTCTCTCCGAGGAAGGGCGGGGGTTCGTCACCATTCGGCGCTGCGCCAGCGCACGGTCATGAGCGCGTCCTTGCTCGCCCCGTCGGGGCGGAAGGAGAGTTCGGTGCGGCCCGGTTCGAGGAGGAACAGCTCCTCGGGGCTGGAGTCGGCCATCGCGGTGTGGCGGCGGGACGCGGTGTTGTTGAGCATCACCGTGCCGTTGGCGGTGTCGACGGTGAGCTCGTCGCCGGCGGCGAGGTCGATCGCGTACCGCAGCCGGCGCATGCTGACCCGCTCGGTGACGGTCGGCATGGAGCACGGGCCGCGGAAGGTGATCACCGGGTGGGTGGCGGCCGAGCCGGTGTTCTCGGCGACGGTGTCGCCGGTGGACGTGGCCCGGCCCCAGTCGAGCGGCCACGTCAGGGGCCAGGTCAGCCCGGACTCGGGCTGCGGGGCGGTGGTGGTGGCGGTCTGCTCGTTGACGACGTACCGGCGGGGGTCGGCCGCCAGCCACTGGACGGACATGCGGGAGCTGCCCTGGGTGGCGAAGCCCTGGTCGGCGGGGACCACCCGCTGGGCGATCCGGGCGCGCACGGCGAGCATCTCGCCGTGCAGCCGGACGGTGAGCCAGCGCTCCTCGTCGAGGAGGGCGAGCGACTGGCGCAGCGCGCGGATCGCCTCGCCGGCCGCGTTCCACTCCGGCGTCAGCACGATCGTGCCGCCGATCTTGCGGGGCTTGGCGAACCGGGAGCCGGGCCAGGCGCCGTGCGAGGTCGGCCGGTCGGCGTCCGAGGAGTCGTACTCCGGCAGGTCCTCCCAGCCCGAGAGGCCGGTCCGGTCGACGGCGAACGGCGTGTCGGGCCCGATGAGGAGCCCGGCCCACTGCATCTGCCCGTCCTGGGTGATGAGCGAGCCGGGCGCGAGGTCGGCGGTGTAGGTGTTTCCGGCGTATGCGGTGGTGGTCTCGGCCATGGCGGCCGTCACCTCACTTCTGGTGGGAGGTCGGCGGGTGTCACGCGTGGGCGGCGGCGAGGAAGAGCAGGTCCTCGGCGGTCGACCGCGGGCCGGCGCCCGGCTCCTCGTGGAACTCCGCGATGCGGTGGGGCTTCCGGGGAGCCTCGGTGAGGGCCGGGACGTGCCGGTGTTCGAGCACGGCGAGCGGGTCGATGCGCGGCGCGCTGTCGGCGCCGGGGAAGACGACGCCGCCCTCGGCGAGCATCGGGATCTTGTCGATGTCGACGCCGAAGTGCTTGCCGAGGAAGTCGAAGCTCAGCTTGTTGAGCCCGTCGATGATCCAGTTGGCGAAGGCGATGAGACCTTGGATCGGTCCCTTGACGACGCCGAGCACGGCGCTCAGGGCGCCCTTGATCAGATCGCCCATGCCGTGCAGGGCCTTGGCGACGGCGTCCTTCGCGTGACGGAAGAAGCCCGGGATCTTGTCGGTGATGAAGGACAGGATCGGCGTGACGGCGTTCTTGATCCCGCCGAGCGTGCGCGAGGCGATGCCGCCCAGGGCCTGGGAGGCGGAGGTGACGGCGGTGCGGACCCGGGAGAGGCCGCTGATCGCGGAACCGACGAGCTTCAGGGCGGTCGTGAACAGGGTCAGGTACGCCTTGAAGTACGTCCCGACGGCCTGGCCGATGAGCTTGATGACCGGCTGCAGGAACGTCCAGACCGACTGGAAGCCCTTCAGCGCCGCCTGGAACACCTGCTTCATGATCTTCTGGCCGGTCTCGGTCTGCATGGCGTACTCGATGAGCCAGGCGGCGACGGGGACGAGGATGCCGACGAGGAAGCCGATCGGGTTGGCCCGCATGGCGAGGTTGATGCCGGTCATGGCGACCGAGGCGATGGTCATGACCGTGCCGTAGGTGTCCATCAGCTTGGTGATGACGTCGGTGATGGGCAGCAGCGGGGCGAGGATGGCGAGGACGCCGCCGACGACGGGGCCGAGCTTCCCGGCGACGGTCCGCGCCTTGCCCGCGGCGGTGCCGAGCTTCTTGATGCCCGTGGCCGCCTTGGACTGCTTGAACCGTTGGACCGAGGTCGCCGAGCCCGAGGCGGTGGTCCCGAGGGTGCGTACCGAGGTGCCGGCGGTACGCAACTCGGTGGCCAGGGAGGCGACGCCGCCGGCCGCCCGCTGGACGTCCTGTCTGAGCCGCTTGAACGAGTCGCCCGCCTGGCCGACGCCCTGCCGCAGGGAGGCCATCACCGGAGTGGCCGCGCCGAACCTCGGCATGGCTACTGCGGCGGCACTCATCCGCGTGCCTTCGCCAGGTACATCAGGGCGTCCGCCGTGGACTGCGGGTCACTGCTGCGGGCCGCGTGATAGTGCTCGATGTGCAGCCCGCCGCCGCCGTTGCCCGTCTGCAACTGCGCCGACATGCGGGCGCGCCGGGCGGTGAGGGCGAGCAGCCGGTCCAGCTTGGACAGCGGCAGGACGGCCTCGGCCTCGCCGGCCTCGGCGAGGATCGCCGGGACACCGCCGGCGCGGGGCATGACGACACCACCGGTGGCGAGCATGGGGATGGTCGGGATGTTGACGCCGAAGGTCTTGCCGCCGACGATCGGCACCCAGCCGGGGACGCTGACCTTGACCCCGTTGACGGCCCTGATCATGCGGTTGATCAGGCCGATGACGGCGTTGATCGGTCCGGACACACCGCTCTTGATCCCCTCGAACGCCCGGGACGCGATGTCCCTGAGGCCGTTCCAGATGGAGGACATCTTGTCCTTGACGGCGGTGAAGGCGTTCGGGATCGCACTCTTGATCCAGTTCACCACGGGGGTGATGACGGCCTTGATGCCGTTCCAGACGGTGCCGATGACCGCCTTGATCGCCTTCATGACGGTCGTGATGACCGTCTTCCAGATGTTCACGTAGGTCTTGATGACGGTGGCGACGGCCTTGACGACGGTGGAGATGGCCTGCTTGATGCCGTTCCAGACCGTCTTGATCAGGTCGCCGGCCTTCTTCATGATCGGGCCGATGGCCTTCATGACCGCGCTGATCACGGTCTTGACGGCGTCGAATGCCTTCTTCAGGATCTTCTGCATCGTCTTCGACTGCATCGCCATGTCGACGATCTTCTCGATGAGCGGCATGAAGAGTTCGATCAGGCGGGCGAGGAAGTTGCCCTTCATCGACTTGTTGAGCTTGTCCTGGCCCTTGGCGGCCTTGCCGGCGCCGGACTCGTACTTGCCCATCTTGGTGCCGGCGGACTCGGCGGTCCTGCCGGCCTTCGACATGGACTTCTCGGCCTGGTCCGAGGCCGTCTTGAGGTTCTTGAGCTGGGTGGTGGAGCCCTGGGCGTTGGTCTTGAGGGTCTTGAGCTGACCGGACGCCGACTTTCCGGCGTCGCCGACCTTCTTGACCGAGGTTCCGGCGCCGGACGCATGGGTCTTGAGGTTGCGCAGGGAGTCGGACGCGTTCTTCAGGTTTCTGACGAGAGACATGGGTTACCTCCTTTCGGGGGGTGGGGGTCAGCTGGTCGCGCCGCCGAGCTCGTCGTTGAGGGAGCCGACCGTCCGTGCGAGCTCCCGCAGCTTCCCGGCGAGGGTCCCGGTGTTGGTGGCGAGGTTGCGGGCCGCGTCGGCCGCGCCCTGGAGGGGGGCGGCCTTGGGGATCCGGCTCGGATCGAGGCCGTCCACGGCGAGCTTGAGCTTCGCGGTCGCCTTGGCGACCTTGGTGATGTGCCCGGGGTTGGCGTGCTTCACGGCGCCGGTGATCTTGCCGAGGCTCTTGGCGACCTGGGCCATGACCGGGGCGTCGGGGGCGTCGGTGACGGCCTTGCCGATCTTGTCGACGCCCTCCGCGGTCTTGGTGAGCTTGGCGGCGCTCGGCATCTTGCGGAAGTTGGAGACGAAGTCGGGGGCGTGCAGGTTGAACTTCTCCAGCTGCGGGATGAGCAGCTGGAGCTGGTAGCGCAGCGGGCCGTAGTTCGCGTCCCGCGGGATGGCGGCGAGACCGCCGGCGGCGGCTTCCTCGCGCGCCCGGACCGCCTGGGCGTTCTGGAGGCGGGGGAAGGTGTTCCCGTCGTTGACCGCCAGGATGCGGCCCCGGGTGTTCACTCCCGGGATCTTGTCGATCAGGTTGAAGAACGCGCCCTGGAGGGTCCGCTGGAAGTTGGTGAAGTTCGTCAGCATCATGAGGCCGACCACGGGGACCAGGAAGCTCGCGACGGCTGCTCCGAGGTAGTAGCCCCAGTACTCGCTCTTCTCGTAGTACTTCTCGAGTGCCGCGGCGAAGCCGTCGAGCCCCATCCCCTCCAGGAGCTCGGTCTTCTTCGCCTTGGTGAGCTCCTGGTGCATGTCGTCGATCTTCTTCTTGAGCTCCGTGAGGGGCCCGAGCTGCTCCTTCAGCCAGTTGGTGGTGGGCAGCCAGCCGCCGTCCGGGGTCCGCAGGTGATGCCTGAGGCCGGCGATCTGGATCGAGAGTTCCTCGTTCGTTACTTCTGCCATGATTGCTCCGCTTCCGGCCGGTGACGGCCAAGCGCCGAAAAGCCCCTGCCGGTTCCGGCAGGGGCTCGTTCGTGCGGGGGGCAGCCGGCGCGGCTAGGCGTCGTCGTCCCGGCGGTGGCCGCGGCGCGTCGTCGCGAGGGCGTCGTTCCAGCCCGCGGTGTACGCGAGGGTCTCGCGGCGGGAGACCTCGGCGTACAACGTGCCGAGCAGCGCTCTCTTGTCGAGGGCGACGGGTCCGTCGAGGAGCTGGCGGAGGCGGTCCTGGAGAGGGATCTGCGGTCGCGATGCCTCGGCCTGCTGGGTCATGGACGCCTGCCTTCCGGTTGCTTGCCCGTGCGTGTGTGGCGGCGCCGCGGAGTGAGGGGCGGGGGCACCACGTGTTCGAACTGCTGTGCGAACAGAGTGTGGAACATCTGTTCGACGTTTGTCGAGCGGGAAACACCTGACGGTGTGTCTTCTTGCGTGTTTTCCGAACGCGTTGGCGGCTGATCGGCTCGTGTGTTCGACCGGGTAACCTGGAGGACGCGTTCCCCGGACCGGACCACTTTGGGGAACAGGGGCGCGAGGGGCGCGCGGGGACCCCAGGGGGCTGGAAGGCAGCACTGACGCATGGATACGGAGCCGGGTGCCAGTCACCGGGAGCGGGTCGTCGACTGGCTGGCCGCCCACCCCGATCTGCCCCACCTCTTCGCCTACCTCTCGGAGCTCGTCCATGTCTCGGGGTACGCCCCCGAGGACCTCGTCGTGATTCCCAGAGCCGAGGTCGACCGCCGGGAGACGGCAGCCTTCACCGCCGGCTGGGCGGAGGCCGTCTCGGACGAACTGCCCCGGATCAGACGGGAGTACGAGAAGCGCGTCGCGGACGCCTACGCCCAGGGGCAGGGTGACGCGCGTGGAATCCGCCGCCCCCAGCGGCGTACCGACACCGGCCAGGAAGGCGCCCGGGTCATCGCGCTGCCCTTCGCCCGGCTCCTGGAACCGCCCGCGGCCGTCGTCGAGGCCGAGGAGCGCGTCCGCAGGGAACGCGAGCTGTTCGAACAGCGCACCGAAACGGGCCCGCGCGCCGAACCCGGCCGGCGGACCGACCCGGAACCGCGCTCGGTGCCCGGCCCGCGATCCGAGGCGGGGCAGCGGCCGGAGCCGGCCGAGCGGCCCGGAGCGGGGGAGCGGTCCGAGGCCGAGCCCGAGCACCGGAGCGCGTACGAGCCCGAGTCCGACCCGGACGTCCTGGTGACCGCCCAGGAGAGCCGGGCCCGCCGCAACGGCCGCCCGGTGCGGAAGGTCGTGCGCGGCAAGGGCGGCCGGCCGATCGTCCCGCCGCTGGCCGGGGTGCCCGGCCAGGCCGGACCGCCCGCCGACCGGCGCGACGCCGATTCCGCCGAGGCGGACGCGCGCGCGAGCAGGGGGCGGAGGCTGTCCGACCGGGCCAGGGCCCTGGAGAAGGACATGACCGCCGACCGGGGACGGGAAGAAGCGCCCCCGGAGCCCACTCCCTGACGGGAAGGGGCTCCGGGGGCCGCGGGATCACCCGAAGAACCGGGCGATGGCGTGGTGGGACGGCAGCGAACCGTCCCCGGCGGGCGCGTTCGCCCCGCCCGGGACGCCGTCCGCCGCGTCCTCGGCGCCGCCCTCGTCGCCGGCGGTGACACCCGGACGGGGAACGGGCGTCGGGGCCTCCGGAGGGTCGGAGTCCTCACCGGTGTTGACGCAGGCGAACATCCAGTTGGACATCGCCAGATGGTCCACCGTGGCCGCCAGCAGATGGTCGGTGATCGACCACTCGGCGGCCTCGCCGTGGAGCTCGCGCTGGACGGCGCTGTCCCGCGGCAGGTGCTTGATCAGCGCCAGCACCCGGCGGCTGGAGAGCTCGCCGCGGTGCCAGCCGAGCAGATCGGTGGAGTAGTAGCGGAGGAAGTCCGCCTCAAGGGCCTCGGCGTGTTCGTCGACGAACTCGGCGAGGCTCAGTCTTCCCCCAGGCCGAGCCCCGTCTCCTTGCCGTAAGCCTCCAGGATGGCGGCGATGTCCTGCATGGTGACGTCGTGCTGTTCGAAGCGGGAGAACTGCGCCTCACCCATCAGGAGTGCGAGCAGGCCGTCCACGTCGTTGTCGTCGAGCTTGCGCAGCGCCTTGGCGGTGGCACGGCTCAGTTCGGTGGGGAGGGTGAAGCTCTCGCCGTCCAGCTCGAAGGACCAGGCGCGGCCGTGGGCCTCCTGTCGCTGGGCGCGGGCGGCGTTGACGTCGAAACGGGCCATGGTGATGCGTACTCCTTGTTCGAGTGAGTGAAGAGGAGAGGGGTGGGGCGGGGCGGCGGGGGGGGCCCCCCCCCCCGCGGGGGCGTCGGCGAACGGACGCTGGGGGATGTCGGACCTTTATGTGTGTACGTCCGACCGCCGGGGGCGCGCCCCGAGGCAAAGGGG
>NZ_JBHWAQ010000007.1:0-104367 GCF_042743475.1 Streptomyces sp. NPDC059534 | reverse complement strand
GGGGGGGGGGGGGGGGGTGTTCTTGTGTCCGGGGTTTTTGTTGTCGTGTGGGGGGTGGGGGTGGGGGGGTGGGGGGGGGGGGGGGGGGGGGGGGGGGCGCCCCCCCCCGCCCCGGGTGGAGAGGGATCAGACGGTCGCGGAGTACTGGCTGTCCTTCATGAGGAAGGTCGCCAGCGGCTTGCCGTCGCCCTTCGACATGGCGGTGAAGGTGACGCCCAGCTGGGACGCCGCCTTACGGGCCAGCTTGATGTCGTCCGTGGCCGTGACCTGACCGCGCGGGATGATGAAGCGGTAGCGCACCGCGGTCGTGCCGCCGGCCTTGACGTCGGTGAACTCCAGGCCGAGGGCGCGCACGTCGGCGAACGGACGCTCGGCGATCTCGTACCGGTAGGTGTCGACGGCCGGCGTCGGCTCCGCCTTGACGGCGTCGCCGCCCATGAAGAAGGGCAGGGTGTCCTCGTTGAACTGGAGCAGCGAGAACTTCAGCGAGAGGTCACGGCTCGAGTAGATGTAGTGGATCGGGGAGACCGACTGCCACGAGTCGATGGCCTCCAGCTTGTCCTTCTTCGAGAAGGTGACGCCGTCGCCGGAGGTGAAGCCGAGGTCCTTCCAGCCCGCGCCGGTCCAGTCGGCGGCGGGGTCCGTGCCGAAGGCGGCCGGGGCGGAGGTGCCGGCGTCGGCCACGTAGAGCTTGCCGGTACCGGCAACGCGGATCTCGGCAGAGTTGTTACCAGCCATGGTGGGGTTTCTCCTTGGGTTGGGAGGGGATGACCGCCCCGGACATGGGGTCCGGGTACGGCAAAGGCCCCGCCGGACGGCGGGGCCTGGTCTGTGGGCGAGCGCCCGTCGGGGAGCCGTGCGGGCTCGGGGCGCTCGGGGGTGCGAGCGGCCGGGTGGGCGCTCGGGGTGCGAGCGGCTCGGAAGACGCTCGGGGGGTCCGAGCGGCCGGGGCGGCGCTCAGCGGTCCGAGCGGCTCAGAAGACGCTCAGGGAGAGGCGGATGACGCAGAGGTAGCGGTTGGCGCCCCGGTAGAGGTAGTCGGGCATCCAGCGCGGCCCGTCCTGCTCCTCGACGTCGTGCACGACGTTGTTGGCGCCGAGCTGCTTGCCGATGGTGGCGAGCAGCGCCCGCCGGGCCGCGTTGGCGAGGACGTGGGCGGCGGTCTTGCTCGGCCCGTACACCTCGAACTCGATCAGCGGCATGTCGACGTGCTGGTCGCCGATCCAGGCGCCGCCGCGGCGGTTGACCAGGACGGCGCTCTGGGTGCCGTCGAAGCCGGCCGGCGCGTTGGCGGCGACGGTGACGCCGGCGAGGGCGGGGTCGGCCTTGAGGACGTCGACGACCAGCTTCTCGACGTCCGGGAAAGCACTCGGGGGAGTGGTCATGACGGTTCTCCTCGGGAGAGGGGACGGGTGCGGGACGGGGTGCCGCCCGGGGCGCTCCGGCGGGAGGGGGCGGGGCGCGGCAGCGCGCCCGGACGGCGAACGGCGGAGGCCGCCGCCCGTCCTGCGGGCGCAGCTCCGCCGCTGCACCAACTGTGACAGAGAGCGTGCGCGCACGCAACTAATTCGGAAGCCGATGCGCCGGGACCGCGGAAACACCCCCTGGATAGGTTGGGCGTCACCGACCCCAGGGAGCCGCCATGACCGCCGACCGCCCCCACCTGCTCTACGTGACCGACCTCGCCTACCCGGCGCGGGGGCGGCGCTACTGCGACGAGGACATCCACCTCACCGCCCGGCTGCGCGCCGACTTCGACCTGGCCCTCTGCCACCCGCTCGACGCGGCCGCGCTCATGACCGACTTCGACGCCGTCGTCGTCCGCAACAGCGGCCCGGTCCTCGGCTACCGCAAGGAGTACGACGCCTTCCGCGAGCGGGCCACCGCACTCGGCACCCGCGTCTACAACCCCCTGCACGGCCGCGGCGACATGGCCGGCAAGCAGTACCTCCTCGACCTGACGGCCGCCGGGTACCCCGTCATCCCCACCGCCGACCGCCCCGAGGACCTGCACCGGCTGCCCGAGGCCGAGCGGTACGCGGTCAAGCCCAAGGCCGGCGCCGACTCCATAGGACTGCGCTTCCTGCCGTACGAGGAACTCGCCGGCCTCGCCTACGGCGACCTCCTCGTCCAGCCGCGCGTCGACTTCCGGTACGAGGTCTCCTTCTACTTCGTCGACGACCTCTTCCAGTACGCCCTGTACGCCCCCGACCCCGAGCGCCGCTGGGTCCTCGAACCGTACGAACCGACCGCCGAGGACCTCGCGTTCGCCCGCCGCTTCATCGCGTGGAACACCCTCGACCACGGCATCCAGCGCGTCGACGCCTGCCGCGCCCCCGAGGGCGGGCTGCTCCTCGTCGAACTGGAGGACCTCAACCCGTACCTCTCCCTCGACCGCGTCCCCGAGCCCGTGCGCGAGCGCTTCGCCGACGCCTTGGTCGGCTCCCTCCGCGCCTTCCTGGCGGCATGACGAAGCGCCCCGCGTCCGGAGAGGACGCGGGGCGCTTCGGGTGGGGCGGGTGCGGGGCGCTTCGGTGGGGCGGGCGCCGGGCTGAGGATCAGGCGGTACGGGTGCGGCGGCGGGCCAGCCGCTCGGCCGCGAACACGTCCTCCAGGCGGAAGAGCTGGGCCCGGCCCGCCCGGCCCGCCGCCCGCAGATGACCCAGCTGGACCCACTTGCGGATCGTCGCGGGCGCGACCCCCGCCTCCTCGGCGGCGAGCGGCCCCGGGATCAGCGAGGGCAGTGCGGGCGAGCTCAGCATGAGGTCTCCTTCGTGTCGTCCATCGCCGCCTCGATCTCCTCGGTACGGGTCCCCGAGGCGTCCGACAGCTCCCCCCATCGGTCCTCCGGCCACAGGTGCCGGTAGGCGGGGTCGTCCTGGCAGCCGCACGCCGCGTCCGTGCACACGCACGCCGGGTTCACGCACAGCACCGCCCGCCGGTCGGGGAACGCCCGCAGTGACACCGAGTCGCACCAGGGGCAGCGCCCCGACACCCGGACGACCGTCTCCGCGTCGCCCAGCGTCCGGGCGCACCGACGGGCCATCCGCCGGATCTCGTCCCGGACGTGCCGGGCGAGGTCCGGGTGCCCGGCGACGGCGTCGAGCAGCCCGACGATCCGGCGCAGCCGCTCGATCACCCCGGCCCGGCGCGGCCGCGGCAGCGCGAGCCGGGCGCAGACCGCCTCCTCCAGTTCCACCACGCCGTCGGTGATGTCCCGGATGGCGTCGGAGATGTGCAGCCGGATCGGGGCGGCGCCGTGTCCGGGGACGGAGAGGCCGTGCCGCTGTTCGAGGAGCAGCGCCTCGCGCCGCTCCTCGCGGATCAGCTCGTCGCGGCCCGGGTGCGGAGCGGTGGGCGCGGTTCCGGCGGGGGAACGGCGGCCGGGCGCCAACTCCTCGGACAGCTCGGGGAACTGGCGTACGAGCGAGGCGGTCCAGAGCGTGATGTCGCGCAGCACGAGCTCGACGGTCCGGCCGGCGGCGGCGGCCGGGGCGGGACGGGCGGTGCCGGGGCGGTGGGCGCCGCCCGAGCCGTCGGCCTCTTCGGTGCGTGCGGTGAGTGCGGTGCGTTCAGATCGTCCGGTGCTTCCGGTGCTTCCGGTGCTTCCGGTGCTTCCCGTGCTGTCGGTGCCTTCGGTGCGGTCAGCCACGGCGGCCGCTCCCCACCAGCGCGACCGCCTTCGCCACGCGCTGGGCGTCCGCCGGGCGGCCGTTGCGCCAGAGGCGGCCCGCGCAGACGCCGTCGAAGTAGCTCTCGGCCGGGGCCACCGCCGATTCGCACTCGCGGCGGACGGGGCAGTCGGCGCAGGCCCGCAGAGCCGGGGCCGCCTCCTTGGCGCGGCGGGCGAAGATGACGGACGGGGAGAGGCCAGCGCACGCGGCGGCGGCCTGCCAGGGGGACGGGTCGGGACGGAACAAGGGAGTTCTCCACGGTCCGGGGCCCACCCGGGCTCCATGGGGCCGGTGGGGCTCCTGGGGCTCAGGGGGCCGACGAGTGCGGCGGCGAGCCAGACTTACACGTTGCGTGCGAGCGCGCAACAAGAATCGGGACCGCCGTGAGCCCCCCTTCACCGATTCGACACGATTGCGTGCCCGAAAGCACGTAATTCCGTGCGCGCAAGCACGCTAAGGTATGGGATCCGGAGGGTGGGGGAGCGAGGAGCGGTACACACATGAGCAGTCAAGGGCTCGACGAGTTCGCAGGCTGGGTCGAGGGCCTGATGCGGGCGCGCGGATACGACATCGACAGTCCCCGCGGCGGCGGGAAGTCCCGCATCGCCGACGAGGCCGGGGTGCACCGCGCCGCCGTCACGCGGTTGCTGCAGCGGCAGAGCATGCCTGACCTGGAGACCATGCGCAGGATCGCCCCGCTGCTCGGCGTCTCCGTCCGCGACATGCTCATCCGGTCCGGCCGGGTGAGCCCCGAGGAGCTTCCGCTGGCCGCGGACCTGCTGCCGCCCAGCGACTGGCAGCCGACCATGGAGGACTTCGCCCGCTGGCTCGGCGTGCCCGACGAGCGCCTGGGCGTCTTCGTCAAGGTCGTGAACCAGTTCCTGGAGCCCGACGCCGAGCCCGCGGACGGCCCCGCCGCCGTCGAACCGAGGCGCACCGCCCGCGACTGACCGCGACGGGCCGCCACCGGACGTGACCGGCGACCCTCCCCGGGGCCGCCGGTCCTCCGCGCGCGTGGCCATTTGTTTTGACCGGAGTCCATGCGATAGGTACGCTCATGCCTTGTGCCTGGGGTGTGCCTGGGCTCGTGTGCGTGTCCTCAACCGCACGGCGAGTCATATATCGGCCACCGTGATCCGCGCCTTCTCCGCCTCGTGCGGGGGTCCGCGAGATTCGACACACCCGACCGCGTGGGTCGGCGAATGTTCCAGGTTAGTTTCACCGACGGCACACAGAAACCGGAGAAGTAGTGCCTACGATCCAGCAGCTGGTCCGTAAGGGCCGGCAGGACAAGGTCGAGAAGAACAAGACGCCCGCACTCGAGGGTTCCCCTCAGCGTCGCGGCGTCTGCACGCGCGTGTTCACGACCACCCCGAAGAAGCCGAACTCGGCGCTCCGTAAGGTCGCGCGTGTGCGTCTGACCTCCGGCATCGAGGTCACGGCCTACATCCCGGGTGAGGGTCACAACCTGCAGGAGCACTCCATCGTGCTCGTGCGCGGTGGCCGCGTGAAGGACCTGCCGGGTGTTCGTTACAAGATCATCCGCGGTTCCCTCGACACGCAGGGCGTCAAGAACCGTAAGCAGGCTCGCAGCCGCTACGGCGCCAAGAAGGAGAAGTAAGAATGCCTCGTAAGGGCCCCGCCCCGAAGCGCCCGGTCATCATCGACCCGGTCTACAGCTCTCCTCTTGTCACCTCGCTGATCAACAAGATCCTGCTTGACGGCAAGCGTTCCACCGCCGAGCGCATCGTGTACGGCGCGATGGAAGGCCTCCGCGAGAAGACCGGCGCTGACCCGGTCATCACGCTGAAGCGCGCGCTTGAGAACGTCAAGCCGTCGCTCGAGGTCAAGTCCCGCCGTGTCGGTGGCGCCACCTACCAGGTGCCGATCGAGGTCAAGCCGGGCCGCGCCGCGACCCTGGCGCTCCGCTGGGTCGTGGGTTACTCCCGCGCCCGTCGCGAGAAGACCATGACCGAGCGCCTCATGAACGAGCTCCTCGACGCCTCGAACGGCCTCGGTGCGGCCGTCAAGAAGCGCGAGGACACGCACAAGATGGCCGAGTCCAACAAGGCCTTCGCGCACTACCGCTGGTAGTCGCAACCCACATCGAGACCGAGAGAAGACTGAGCCGATATGGCTACCACTTCGCTTGACCTTGCCAAGGTGCGCAACATCGGCATCATGGCGCACATCGACGCGGGCAAGACGACCACCACCGAGCGGATCCTGTTCTACACCGGCGTCTCGTACAAGATCGGTGAAGTCCACGACGGCGCTGCCACGATGGACTGGATGGAGCAGGAGCAGGAGCGCGGCATCACGATCACGTCCGCCGCGACGACCTGCCACTGGCCGCTCGAGAATGTCGATCACACGATCAACATCATCGACACGCCGGGCCACGTCGACTTCACCGTCGAGGTGGAGCGTTCGCTGCGCGTGCTCGACGGTGCTGTCACCGTGTTCGACGGTGTGGCCGGCGTCGAGCCCCAGTCCGAGACTGTCTGGCGTCAGGCGGACCGCTACGGCGTTCCGCGTATCTGCTTCGTCAACAAGCTCGACCGTACGGGCGCCGAGTTCCTCCGCTGCGTCGACATGATCGTGGACCGCCTCGGCGCCGTCCCGATCGTCATGCAGCTGCCCATCGGTTCCGAGATGGACTTCCAGGGCGTCGTCGACCTCGTCCGCATGAAGGCTCTTGTCTGGTCCGCCGAGGCCAGCAAGGGTGAGATGTACGACGTCGTCGACATCCCGGCCTCGCACACCGAGCTCGCCGAGGAATGGCGCGCCAAGCTGGTCGAGACCGTCTCCGAGAACGACGAGCAGCTCATGGAGCTCTTCCTCGAGGGCGTCGAGCCCACCGAGGAGCAGCTCTACGCCGCCGTCCGTCGCATCACCATTGCCTCCGGCAAGGGTGGCGGCGAGAAGACGATCACCCCCGTCTTCTGTGGCACCGCGTTCAAGAACAAGGGCGTCCAGCCCCTGCTCGACGCGGTCGTGCGCTACCTCCCCTCCCCCCTGGACGTCGAGGCCATCGAGGGCCACGGCGTGAAGGACCCGGAGGAGGTCGTCAAGCGCAAGCCGTCCGACGACGAGCCGCTGTCGGCCCTCGCGTTCAAGATCGCGAGCGACCCGCACCTCGGCAAGCTCACCTTCGTCCGGATCTACTCCGGTCG
Source organism: Streptomyces sp. NPDC059534 (assembly GCF_042743475.1). NCBI lineage: Bacteria > Bacillati > Actinomycetota > Actinomycetes > Kitasatosporales > Streptomycetaceae > Streptomyces > Streptomyces sp. NPDC059534. Next base: position 97,517 of record NZ_JBHWAQ010000007.1, on the reverse strand, counting down.
CCTGGAGGCCGGCACCGCGGTGCTGAACTCCGTCAAGGGCAAGAAGGAGCGCATCGGCAAGATCTACCGCATGCACGCGAACAAGCGTGAGGAGATCGACTCGGTGGGCGCCGGCGACATCGTCGCCGTCATGGGCCTCAAGCAGACCACCACCGGTGAGACGCTGTGCGACGAGAAGAACCCGGTCATCCTGGAGTCCATGGACTTCCCGGCGCCGGTCATTCAGGTCGCCATCGAGCCCAAGTCCAAGGGTGACCAGGAGAAGCTGGGTGTCGCCATCCAGCGTCTCGCGGAGGAGGACCCCTCCTTCCAGGTGCACTCGGACGAGGAGACCGGCCAGACCATCATCGGTGGTATGGGCGAGCTTCACCTCGACATCCTCGTCGACCGTATGCGTCGCGAGTTCAAGGTCGAGGCGAACGTCGGCAAGCCGCAGGTCGCGTACCGCGAGACGATCCGCAAGGCCGTCGAGCGACTTGACTACACCCACAAGAAGCAGACCGGTGGTACCGGTCAGTTCGCCAAGGTGCAGATCGCGATCGAGCCCATCGAGGGCGGCGACGCCTCGTACGAGTTCGTGAACAAGGTCACCGGTGGCCGCATCCCGAAGGAGTACATCCCTTCGGTCGACGCGGGTGCGCAGGAGGCCATGCAGTTCGGCATCCTGGCCGGCTACGAGATGACTGGCGTCCGCGTCATCCTTCTCGACGGTGGCTACCACGAGGTCGACTCCTCCGAGCTGGCGTTCAAGATCGCCGGTTCGCAGGCCTTCAAGGAGGCCGCGCGGAAGGCTTCGCCGGTCATCCTCGAGCCCATGATGTCCGTCGAGGTCACCACGCCCGAGGACTACATGGGTGAGGTCATCGGCGACATCAACTCCCGCCGTGGCCAGATCCAGGCCATGGAGGAGCGCAGCGGCGCCCGCGTCGTGAAGGGCCTCGTGCCCCTCTCGGAGATGTTCGGCTACGTCGGCGACCTCCGCAGCAAGACCTCGGGTCGCGCAAGCTACTCGATGCAGTTCGACTCCTACGCCGAGGTTCCGCGGAACGTCGCCGAGGAGATCATCGCGAAGGCCAAGGGCGAGTAACTCTCCCGAGTTCACGCTTTAGGCTTGACACCAGTCGCCGGGGTTTCGCCCCGGAACCCCGAGGATCGGGCCCCGGCGACTTGGCATCCCAGCAAAGATCACCTGGCGCCGATGAAGCAAGGCGTACAGAACCACTCCGCAGGAGGATTCAGTGGCGAAGGCAAAGTTCGAGCGGACTAAGCCGCACGTCAACATCGGCACCATCGGTCACATCGACCACGGTAAGACGACCCTCACGGCCGCCATTACCAAGGTGCTGCACGACGCGTACCCGGACCTGAACGAGGCCTCGGCCTTCGACCAGATCGACAAGGCTCCCGAGGAGCGCCAGCGCGGTATCACGATCTCGATCGCGCACGTCGAGTACCAGACGGAGTCGCGTCACTACGCGCACGTCGACTGCCCCGGTCACGCTGACTACATCAAGAACATGATCACGGGTGCCGCGCAGATGGACGGCGCCATCCTCGTGGTCGCCGCCACCGACGGCCCGATGCCGCAGACCAAGGAGCACGTGCTCCTGGCCCGCCAGGTCGGCGTTCCGTACATCGTCGTCGCCCTGAACAAGGCCGACATGGTGGACGACGAGGAGATCCTGGAGCTCGTCGAGCTCGAGGTCCGTGAGCTCCTCTCCGAGTACGACTTCCCGGGCGACGACCTTCCGGTCGTCCGCGTCTCGGCGCTCAAGGCGCTCGAGGGCGACAAGGAGTGGGGCGAGAAGCTCCTCGGCCTCATGCACGCCGTGGACGAGTCCATCCCGCAGCCCGAGCGTGAGGTCGACAAGCCGTTCCTCATGCCGATCGAGGACGTCTTCACGATCACCGGTCGTGGCACCGTCGTCACCGGTCGTATCGAGCGCGGTGTCCTGAAGGTCAACGAGACCGTCGACATCATCGGCATCAAGACCGAGAAGACCACCACCACGGTCACCGGTATCGAGATGTTCCGCAAGCTGCTCGACGAGGGCCAGGCCGGTGAGAACGTCGGTCTGCTCCTCCGTGGCATCAAGCGCGAGGACGTCGAGCGCGGCCAGGTCATCATCAAGCCGGGTTCGGTCACGCCGCACACGAACTTCGAGGCCCAGGCTTACATCCTGTCGAAGGACGAGGGTGGCCGTCACACCCCGTTCTTCAACAACTACCGCCCGCAGTTCTACTTCCGTACCACGGACGTGACCGGCGTCGTGACCCTCCCCGAGGGCACCGAGATGGTCATGCCGGGCGACAACACCGCCATGAGCGTTGAGCTGATCCAGCCCATCGCCATGGAGGAGGGCCTCAAGTTCGCCATCCGTGAGGGTGGCCGGACCGTCGGCGCCGGCCAGGTCGTCAAGATCACTGCCTGATCTTGAACTGACCTGGTAGCTCCTACGAGCTGCTGAGCAGTAAGGGAAGGCCCCGCACCGTAAGGTGCGGGGCCTTCTCGCGTTTCCCGGCGCGGCGTTCCCGGCCGGTCTGCCGGCCGGGCCGGCAGGACGCCTCCTACGGCCGCCAGCTCCAGGGGTGCCCGTTCGCGCCGAGGCCCACCACGGTCGCCCCGCGCGCGCCCAGGTGCAGCGCCGCCGACACCGCGGCCGCCCCCTCCGTCCGGGTGCGCAGCCGGCCGCCGGCCCGCACCTGGACCCGGCCTGCCGCGTCGGTGCCGAGCAGCACCGTGCCGAGCGCCGCCGACCGCGCGGCGACCACGTCCCCGTACCCGTCGAGTCCGGCGTCGCCCGCCGGGCCGCGCAGCTCGCCGGCCGCCGGCGGCCGGTGGAACAGCTCGCCCCCCGCCGAGGCCACCGTCGACCCGGAGAGCGGCAGCCGCTCCGGCCGCTCCGCCCCGTCCACCCAGTGCCGCACGGACTCCCGCCCCGCCGCGTACAGGTGCACCCGGCCCGCCGCGTCCAGCGAGACGGCGAGGCCGTCCTGGACCTCGGCGTCCCCCGGGAGCACCCGCCAGGGCCCCCAGGACCCGTCCCAGGCCGCCCGGACCCGGGTCGAGACGCCCTGGGCCGCGTTCCGTACGAAGAGGTGGACCCGGCCGTCCGGGGCCGCGACGGCCACCGGCGCACCGATCCGGCGCCCCCGGTCGTCCCCGCGCTCCGGGTTCCCGAGCCCGCGCCAGGCGAGGAACGGCCCGCCGGGGGAGCGCTGCTCCAGGAGCACCACCTCACGCCGGTTCGACCCGCCGTGGCCGTCGAGCGCGGCGAACCGCACCCCGAAGAGCAGCACCCGGCCGTCGCCGAGCACCGCCGACCCCAGCGCCGGGGCGAGCGGCCCGCCGCCGAGGTCCTCCGGCTCGCCCCAGCCACCGCCGCCGGGCGCCGACGCGCCCCGGGTGCCGCCGGGCGCCCGCGTTCCCGTCGTACCGCCGGCCGGGCCGGACTCCCGCCAGCGGACCGCGCGCAGACCGAGGACGCCGTACGCGGCGAGGCGGCCGCCCGGTTCCTCGGCGAGCACCGGGCGGGCGCCCGGCCACCGGTGGTGGGTGGAGCGGACCCAGCCCTTGCGGTTGGTGAGCGGCCGGTCGCCGCCGACGCCGTAGTCGCCGCAGCCCGAGGGGTTCCCGCAGGGCCAGGAGGGGTCCCCGCCGTACGGGACGAGCCGCGCGGCCTTCTCCTTCAGGACCTGCGGGGGGAGGTTCTTGGGCCAGTGCCGGTTGTAGTAGCCGCGGAAGGCGGTCGCCGTGAACGCCGGTATCGGACCGCCGTCCCGGACCGCGTCGGTGACCCAGCGGCTCAGCGCGGCCCAGGTGAAGGACGCGACCGCCGTGTGGTCGCCGTGATCCGCGTACCCCGGCTGCTCGGAGTCCCGCTGCCGGGTGGCCTCGTCGCTGCGCTGGATGTCCGGATCCGGGTCCAGCGTGTGCACCACGGTCGGCCGGTGGCGGCGCAGGAGGTCCACGAGGACGCCGGTCATCCGGTCGTAGTCGTACGTGTCCGCACGGGTCACCGGCGAACCGGCCGGCAGATGGGTCCGCAGCTCCAGGGCCCGGTCGTGCCAGAGCGCGGGCATCGCCATGAAGCGGCGGGTGGTGTGCATCGGCAGGTTCAGGAAGACCAGCTCGACCCGGCGCGGGCCGTGCGCGAGCGTGTCGACCTCCGCGAGCCGCCCGCCGGGCAGCGCGAGCGCCTCCCGGCGCCAGGGCGTGAACACCGGAAGGCCCAGCGCGGCGGCGTACGCCTGGCGCAGGCCCTGGTGGCGGGCGGCGGAGTAGGCGGCGCGGTCCGGGGGAGCGCTGGGCATCCCCGCGATCCGGTTCCGGCCGGTGTGCTCGCCCGCCGTCACGTACACGGAGACGAGCGGGACCCCGGAGTCGAGCAGCCGCTGCGTGTCCGGGTTCATGAAGTACAGGTCGTCGTCGGGGTGCGCGGAGAACTGCATGAGCAGCGCCCGCCGTTCCCGGGCCTCCGCGATCGGCTTGCCCGGCGCCGGATCGGCGGTGGGGGCGGTCCGGCGCGGTTCCGGCACGGAGCAGCCGGCGGCGGCCGCGGTGACCGCGAGGGCGGTGGCGAGCACCGTCCGACGGCGTGGAGCTGTGGTCACGTGCGCGGTCCGTCCCCTCGGTGCATCGGTCTTCTGCAAGACGGATATCCGGCACTCGTGGTTGTGTACGAAGAAACGCTTCGCCGCGAGGATCGTCTGAAAAGATCTCCGAAAAGATCTCCGAAAAGATCTCCGAAAAGATCTCCGAAAAGATCTCCGAAAAGGTTCGCCGCCGGATGTCGAGACCGCGCCGCCGGCTCCGACCCAGGGGTGACAGCGCGCCGGCGGGGCGCGCGGGACGGGGAGGACACCCGAGATGAAGTACGTCGCGATGATCTACGGCAACCAGGCCAAGTGGGACTCCTTCCCCGCCGACGCCTGGCCCGAGGCGATCGCCCGGCAGGACGCCTTCAACCGCACGTACCGGGAGAGCGGCGAACTCGTCGGCGCGTACGGACTCGCCGACGCGGCGGCCGCCCAGCTGGTCCGCCGCGAGGGCGGTGTCCCCGCGGTCACCGACGGCCCGTACCTGGAGACCAAGGAGTACCTGGCCAGCTTCTACCTGCTGGACTGCGACAGCCTGGAGCGGGCCCAGGAGATCGCCGCGGACATGCCCTTCGCGGACGTCGACCCCGTCGAACTGTGGCCGGTCCTGCACGAGTCCGCGGCGGACGTGTGAGCGGCCCCACCGAGGTCGAGGACCTGCTGCGCGCCTGCGCGCCGCGGGTCCTCGGCGCGCTCGTCCGGCGGTACGGCGACTTCGACCTCTGCGAGGACGCCGTCCAGGAGGCGCTGCTCGCCGCCGCCCAGCAGTGGCCCGCGGACGGGATCCCCGGCCACCCGCGCGGCTGGCTGCTGACCGTCGCCGCCCGGAGGTACGTCGACCTGGTGCGCAGCGAGGCCGCCCGGCGCCGACGCGAGGACGCCGTCGCGCTCGCCACCCCGGACTCCGCGCTCCTCGCCCCCGCCGCGGACGACGCCACGGGGACCGACCGGGACGACTCCCTGTCGCTGCTCTTCCTCTGCTGCCACCCGGACCTGAAGCCGCCCAGCCGGATCGCGCTCACCCTGCGCGCCGTCGGCGGCCTCACCACCGCGCAGATCGCCGCGGCCTTCCTCGTGCCCGAGCCGACCATGGCGCAGCGGATCAGCCGGGCGAAGCAGGCGATCAAGGCCGCCGGATGGTCGCTGGCACAGCCCGAGGGCGAGGACCGCACGGCCCGTCTCGCCGAGGTGCGGCACGTGCTGTACCTCGTCTTCAACGAGGGCTACACGGCCAGCGGCGGCGACGCGCTCACCGCGCCCGAGCTGTCCACCGAGGCGATCCGGCTCACCCGGCTCCTCCACCGGCTCGTCCCCGAGGACCCCGAGACGGCCGGCCTGCTCGCCCTGATGCTCCTCACCGACGCCCGCCGCCCGGCCCGCACGGGCGCGCACGGCGAGCTGGTCCCGCTCGCGGAGCAGGACCGGGGGAGCTGGGACGCCCGGCTCGTCGCGGAGGGCGTCGAGCTGATCAGCCGGACCCTGCCCAGGGGCCGGGTCGGCCCGTACCAGCTGCAGGCGGCGATCGCGGCCGTCCACGACGAGGCCGAGTCGGCGGAGGCCACCGACTGGCCCCAGATCCTCGCCCTCTACGAGCTCCTCGAACGCACCGGGCCGAACCCCATGATCACCCTCAACCGGGCGGTCGCGGTCGCGATGGTCCACGGCCCGCGGGCCGGCCTCGACCTGCTGGAGGAGGCGGCGGCGGACCCGCGGCTGTCCCGGAACCACCGGCTGCCGGCCACCCGCGCCCATCTCCTCGAACTCCTCGGCGACTTGGAGTCGGCGGCCGCCGCGTACCGCGAGGCGGCCCGCCTGACGACGAGCGCGCCGGAGCGCCGGCATCTGACGGAGCGGGCGCGGCGGCTGGGCTGAGGCGGGGTCCGGGCGACGCGGGTGCGCCTCGGCGCTTGCCTCTACGTGACGTGGGGTACAGTCTTCGCTCCCGATTGGCGGCGAGAAGGCCGCGTATGGCAGACTGTCGGGGTTGCTCGGTTGAGTGCCGATGCTGCGCGCCTCCCGTCGGGAGGACCGGAAGCGAGTCCCACAGTACTCGTCGTCTCTTTTCAGGGGCGGACGTACGGGAATCTTCTGGGAAGCGTGAGCGGGGTGCAGGCCAGGCTCCCGGTGGGTGTTCCACCCCCGACTCGCGGTCATGGTGACCGCACCCCCTTGGTTGGGAAATCCTCAGGGATTTCTGCGTAGAGGGAGTGCGACACGCCCGACCGCGTGGGTCGGAGGTGAAACGCGAACCGACCGGAATGCCAGAGCGTTACGAGACAAAGGACTACTAGTAGCCATGGCGGGACAGAAGATCCGCATCCGGCTCAAGGCCTACGACCACGAGGTCATCGACTCCTCGGCGAAGAAGATCGTCGAGACGGTGACCCGCACTGGTGCGTCGGTCGCGGGCCCGGTGCCGCTGCCCACTGAGAAGAACGTGTACTGCGTCATCAAGTCGCCGCACAAGTACAAGGACTCTCGCGAGCACTTCGAGATGCGCACGCACAAGCGCCTCATCGACATCCTCGACCCCACGCCGAAGACGGTTGACTCGCTCATGCGTCTCGACCTCCCGGCGGGCGTTGACATCGAGATCAAGCTCTGAGGGCGCGCGAGATGGCTAAGAACATCAAGGGCATCCTGGGCGAGAAGCTCGGCATGACGCAGGTCTGGGACGAGAACAACCGGGTCGTCCCGGTGACCGTCGTCAAGGCCGGCCCCAATGTCGTGACCCAGGTGCGTACGAACGACGTCGACGGCTACGAGTCGGTCCAGATCGCCTTCGGCGAGATCGACCCGCGCAAGGTGAACAAGCCCCTCAAGGGTCACTTCGCCAAGGCCGACGTCACCCCGCGCCGCCACCTCGTGGAGCTCCGCACCGCTGACGCCTCCGAGTACACGCTCGGCCAGGAGATCACCGCCGACCTCTTCGAGGCCGGCGTGAAGGTCGACGTCACCGCGAAGAGCAAGGGCAAGGGCTTCGCCGGCGTCATGAAGCGCCACAACTTCCGTGGTGGCAAGGCGTCGCACGGTGCCCACCGCGTGCACCGCAAGCCCGGTTCCATCGGTGGCTGCGCCACCCCGGGCCGTGTCTTCAAGGGCATGAAGATGGCTGGTCGCATGGGCAACGAGCGTGTGACCACCCAGAACCTGACCGTCCACGCCGTTGACGCCGAGAAGGGTCTGCTGCTCATCAAGGGCGCCGTCCCCGGCCCCAACGGTGGCCTCGTCCTGGTCCGCACCGCGGCCAAGGGGGTTTGAGGAACCGATGAGCACCATTGACATCCTTTCGCCGGCAGGCGAGAAGACCGGGACCGTCGAGCTCCCCGAGGAGATCTTCGGCGCCAAGGTCAGCGTCCCGCTGATCCACCAGGTCGTCGTCGCGCAGCTGGCCGCGGCCCGTCAGGGCACGCACAAGACCAAGCGTCGTGGCGAAGTCCGTGGTGGTGGCAAGAAGCCTTACCGCCAGAAGGGCACCGGCCGCGCCCGTCAGGGTTCGACCCGCGCCCCGCAGTTCGCCGGTGGTGGCGTCGTGCACGGCCCCCAGCCGCGTGACTACTCGCAGCGGACCCCGAAGAAGATGAAGGTCGCCGCCCTCCGCGGTGCCCTGTCGGACCGGGCCACCCACTCCCGCATCCACGTCGTCACCGGCGTGGTCGAGGGTGACGTCTCCACCAAGGCCGCGAAGACGCTGTTCGGCAAGATCTCGGAGCGCAAGAACCTGCTCCTGGTCGTCGAGCGCTCCGACGAGGCCGCGTGGCTGTCCGCTCGTAACCTGCCCCAGGTGCACATCCTGGAGCCGGGCCAGCTCAACACGTACGACGTGATCGTCTCTGACGACGTGGTCTTCACCCAGGCCGCCCTCGAGTCCTTCGTGTCTGGCCCCCAGACCGCTGAGACCGAAGGGAGCGACGCCTGATGACTGAGGCCGTCGTCACCAGCAAGACCTTCTCGGACCCGCGCGACATTCTCGTCAAGCCGGTCGTCTCGGAGAAGAGCTACGCCCTGCTGGACGAGAACAAGTACACGTTCATCGTCGCGCCTGGCTCCAACAAGACCCAGATCAAGCAGGCCGTCGAGGCGGTCTTCTCGGTCAAGGTCACCGGGGTCAACACGATCAACCGCCAGGGCAAGCGCAAGCGCACCAAGGCCGGTTTCGGTAAGCGCAAGGACACCAAGCGCGCCATCGTGACCCTTGCCGAGGGCAACCGTATCGACATCTTCGGCGGTCCGACCGCCTAAGGGCGGTCTGGATCGTCCGGAATCGGACGAGGACTGAGAAATGGGAATCCGCAAGTACAAGCCGACAACGCCGGGCCGCCGTGGCTCCTCCGTTGCCGACTTCGTCGAGATCACGCGGTCCACGCCGGAGAAGTCGCTGGTTCGCCCCCTGCACAGCAAGGGCGGCCGTAACAACACCGGTCGGATCACCGTTCGCCACCAGGGTGGCGGACACAAGCGCGCCTACCGCGTGATCGACTTCCGTCGTCACGACAAGGACGGCGTGCCGGCCAAGGTCGCGCACATCGAGTACGACCCGAACCGCACGGCGCGCATCGCGCTGCTCCACTACGTGGACGGCGAGAAGCGCTACATCATCGCCCCCAAGGGTCTGACGCAGGGTGACCGCGTCGAGAACGGCCCCGGCGCTGACATCAAGCCCGGCAACAACCTGGCGCTCCGCAACATCCCGGTCGGTACCACGATCCACGCGATCGAGCTCCGTCCCGGTGGCGGCGCCAAGTTCGCGCGCTCCGCTGGTGCCTCCGTGCAGCTGCTGGCGAAGGAGGGCACGATGGCCCACCTTCGTATGCCGTCCGGTGAGATCCGTCTCGTCGACGCCCGCTGCCGCGCCACGATCGGCGAGGTCGGCAACGCCGAGCAGTCGAACATCAACTGGGGCAAGGCCGGCCGCAAGCGCTGGCTCGGCGTTCGCCCGACCGTCCGCGGTGTGGCGATGAACCCGGTTGACCACCCGCACGGTGGTGGTGAGGGCAAGACCTCCGGTGGTCGTCACCCGGTCTCCCCGTGGGGTCAGAAGGAGGGTCGTACTCGCTCGCCGAAGAAGGCTTCGAGCAAGTACATCGTCCGCCGCCGCAAGACGAACAAGAAGCGCTAGGAGCGGGTTTAGATGCCGCGCAGTCTCAAGAAGGGACCCTTCGTCGACGGCCACCTCGTCAAGAAGGTGGACGCCCAGAACGAAGCCGGTACCAAGAACGTCATCAAGACCTGGTCCCGTCGCTCGATGATCATCCCGGCCATGCTCGGCCACACGATCGCGGTGCACAACGGCAAGACCCACATTCCGGTGTTTGTCACCGAGTCGATGGTCGGCCACAAGCTCGGCGAGTTCTCGCCGACGCGCACCTTCCGGGGTCACGTGAAGGACGACCGGAAGTCGAAGCGCCGCTAGTAGCGGGGTGGAATGACCATGACAGACACTGGAAGGACAACCATGGAAGCCAGGGCCCAGGCGCGGTACATCCGCGTCACGCCCATGAAGGCCCGCCGAGTGGTGGACCTTATCCGTGGCATGGACGCCACGGAGGCTCAGGCGGTCCTGCGTTTCGCCCCGCAGGCCGCGAGCGTGCCGGTTGGCAAGGTGCTGGACAGCGCCATTGCCAACGCTGCACACAACTACGACCACACTGACGCCTCTTCGCTGGTCATCAGCGAGGCGTACGTGGATGAGGGCCCGACCCTGAAGCGGTTCCGTCCGCGTGCTCAGGGCCGTGCCTACCGGATCCGTAAGCGGACCAGCCACATCACCGTGGTCGTCAGCAGCAAGGAAGGAACCCGGTAATGGGCCAGAAGGTTAACCCGCATGGGTTCCGGCTCGGCATCACCACGGACTTCAAGTCCCGCTGGTACGCCGACAAGCTGTACAAGGACTACGTCAAGGAAGACGTCGCCATCCGTCGGATGATGACGTCCGGCATGGAGCGCGCCGGCATCTCGAAGGTTGAGATCGAGCGCACCCGTGACCGCGTGCGGGTGGACATCCACACCGCGCGTCCCGGCATCGTCATCGGCCGCCGTGGCGCCGAGGCCGACCGCATCCGCGGCGACCTCGAGAAGCTCACGGGCAAGCAGGTCCAGCTGAACATCCTCGAGGTCAAGAACCCCGAGATGGACGCTCAGCTGGTTGCTCAGGCCGTTGCCGAGCAGCTCTCCTCCCGCGTCTCCTTCCGTCGCGCCATGCGTAAGAGCATGCAGGGCACGATGAAGGCCGGCGCCAAGGGCATCAAGATCCAGTGCGGCGGTCGTCTCGGCGGCGCCGAGATGTCCCGCTCGGAGTTCTACCGCGAGGGTCGTGTGCCGCTGCACACGCTCCGCGCGAACGTGGACTACGGCTTCTTCGAGGCCAAGACGACCTTCGGTCGTATTGGCGTCAAGGTCTGGATCTACAAGGGCGACGTCAAGAACATCGCCGAGGTCCGCGCCGAGAACGCTGCGGCCCGTGCGGGTAACCGCCCGGCCCGTGGTGCAGGCGCTGGCGACCGCCCGGCCGGCCGTGGTGGCCGCGGTGGCGAGCGTGGCGGCCGCGGCCGCAAGCCGCAGCAGCAGTCCGCGCCGGCTGCCGAGGCCCCCAAGGCCGACGCTCCCGCCGCCGCTGCCGCTCCGGCTGAGAGCACCGGAACGGAGGCCTGACCGAAATGCTGATCCCCCGTAGGGTCAAGCACCGCAAGCAGCACCACCCCAAGCGCTCGGGTATGAGCAAGGGTGGTACGCAGGTTGCGTTCGGCGAGTACGGCATTCAGGCCCTCACGCCGGCGTACGTGACGAACCGCCAGATCGAGGCTGCTCGTATCGCGATGACCCGCCACATCAAGCGTGGCGGCAAGGTCTGGATCAACATCTACCCGGACCGCCCCCTGACGAAGAAGCCTGCCGAGACCCGCATGGGTTCCGGTAAGGGTTCTCCCGAGTGGTGGATCGCGAACGTCAAGCCGGGTCGGGTGATGTTCGAACTGTCCTACCCGAACGAGAAGATCGCGCGCGAGGCCCTGACCCGTGCGGCCCACAAGCTGCCGATGAAGTGCAAGATCGTAAAGCGCGAAGCAGGTGAGCTGTGATGTCGGCCGGTACCAAGGCGTCCGAGCTGCGCGAGCTGGGCAACGAGGAGCTTCTCAACAAGCTCCGCGAGGCCAAGGAAGAGCTGTTCAACCTCCGCTTCCAGGCGGCGACGGGCCAGCTCGAGAACCACGGCCGGCTCAAGTCCGTCCGTAAGGACATCGCCCGGATCTACACCCTGATGCGTGAGCGTGAGCTGGGCATCGAGACGGTGGAGAACGCCTGATGAGCGAGAGCAACGTGACTGAGAAGACCGAGCGCAACGCTCGCAAGGTCCGCGAGGGCCTGGTCGTCAGCGACAAGATGGACAAGACCGTCGTCGTCGCTGTCGAGGACCGCGTCAAGCACGCGCTGTACGGCAAGGTCATCCGCCGTACGAACAAGCTCAAGGCTCACGACGAGCAGAACGCTGCCGGCATCGGTGACCGCGTCCTCCTGATGGAGACCCGGAAGCTGTCGTCGACGAAGCACTGGCGCGTCATCGAGATCCTCGAGAAGGCCAAGTAAGGATTTTCCCGCAAGGGAAATCCGAATGTTCAGCCTGAGGGGTTTCCCTCAGGTCGGTTCCGCCAGGCTCGGCCGGGGCTTCTTCGGAAGCCCCGGCCGGGAACCGGCAGACAAATCAGGAGATAGACGTGATCCAGCAGGAGTCGCGACTGCGTGTCGCCGACAACACTGGTGCCAAGGAGATCCTTTGCATCCGTGTTCTCGGTGGCTCGGGTCGCCGCTACGCGGGCATCGGTGACGTCATCGTCGCCACCGTCAAGGACGCGATCCCCGGTGGCAACGTGAAGAAGGGTGACGTCGTCAAGGCGGTCATCGTTCGCACCGTCAAGGAGCGCCGCCGCCAGGACGGCTCGTACATCCGCTTCGACGAGAACGCCGCTGTCATTCTCAAGAACGACGGCGACCCTCGTGGCACCCGTATCTTCGGCCCGGTCGGCCGTGAGCTGCGCGAGAAGAAGTTCATGAAGATCATCTCGCTCGCGCCGGAGGTGCTGTAAGCATGAAGATCAAGAAGGGCGACCTGGTTCAGGTCATCACCGGTAAGGACAAGGGCAAGCAGGGCAAGGTCATCACGGCCTTCCCCCGCGAGAACCGCGTCCTGGTCGAGGGTGTCAACCGGGTCAAGAAGCACACCAAGGCCGGCCCGTCGCAGGCCGGTGGCATCGTCACGACCGAGGCCCCTGTCCACGTGAGCAACGTTCAGCTCGTGGTGGAGAAGGACGGCAAGAAGGTCGTCACGCGTGTCGGTTACCGCTTCGACGACGAGGGCAACAAGATCCGCGTTGCCAAGCGGACGGGTGAGGACATCTGATGGCTACCACCACTCCGCGTCTCAAGACGAAGTACCGCGAGGAGATCGCGGGCAAGCTGCGTGAGGAGTTCTCCTACGAGAACGTCATGCAGATTCCCGGCCTCGTGAAGATCGTGGTGAACATGGGTGTCGGCGACGCCGCCCGTGACTCGAAGCTCATGGACGGTGCCGTCCGCGACCTGACCACGATCACCGGTCAGAAGCCGGCCGTCACCAAGGCTCGCAAGTCCATCGCGCAGTTCAAGCTGCGTGAGGGCCAGCCGATCGGTGCGCACGTCACCCTCCGTGGCGACCGCATGTGGGAGTTCCTGGACCGCACCCTGTCGCTCGCGCTTCCGCGCATCCGCGACTTCCGTGGTCTGTCCCCCAAGCAGTTCGACGGGCGTGGCAACTACACCTTCGGTCTCACGGAGCAGGTCATGTTCCACGAGATCGACCAGGACAAGATCGACCGTGTCCGGGGTATGGACATCACCGTGGTGACCACGGCGACCAACGACGACGAGGGCCGAGCCCTTCTGCGTCACCTCGGCTTCCCCTTCAAGGAGGCGTAAGCGAGATGGCGAAGAAGGCTCTCATCGCGAAGGCTGCCCGCAAGCCCAAGTTCGGCGTGCGTGGCTACACGCGCTGCCAGCGTTGTGGTCGTCCCCACTCCGTGTACCGCAAGTTCGGCCTGTGCCGCGTGTGCCTTCGTGAGATGGCTCACCGTGGCGAGCTGCCGGGCGTGACCAAGAGCTCCTGGTAATCCCTTAGTTGGGATGACCGGAGTCTCTCGGTAAGCACTGGGTTGTCGGTCGCCCATCCCTTCATGGCTTAGGCTAGGAGGGTTGGGCGTCCGACGCCCGTACGACTTACTACGCCGTAGGTCCCCGCGCCGCACCCGTCCCGCCCCTGTGTGGGGAGAGGGATGGCGCACTGGAAACCCCGGCGAGAGAGGCCGAAGGCCAATTCATGACCATGACTGATCCGATCGCGGACATGCTGACTCGTCTGCGTAACGCGAACTCGGCATACCACGACTCCGTGACGATGCCGCACAGCAAGATCAAGTCTCACATCGCGGAAATCCTCCAGCAGGAGGGCTTCATCACGGGCTGGAAGGTCGAGGACGCCGAGGTCGGCAAGAACCTCGTCCTCGAGCTCAAGTTCGGTCCGAACCGTGAGCGCTCCATCGCGGGCATCAAGCGGATCTCGAAGCCCGGTCTCCGGGTTTACGCGAAGTCCACCAACCTGCCGAAGGTTCTCGGCGGCCTGGGCGTGGCGATCATCTCCACGTCCCACGGCCTCCTGACCGGCCAGCAGGCAGGCAAGAAGGGCGTAGGTGGGGAAGTCCTCGCCTACGTCTGGTAGTCGGGAACGGAGGAATAGCTAATGTCGCGTATTGGCAAGCTGCCTATCCAGGTTCCCGCCGGCGTGGACGTCACCATCGAGGGCCGCACGGTCACGGTGAAGGGTTCCAAGGGCACCCTGAGCCACACCGTCGCCGCGCCGATCGAGATCGTTAAGGGCGAGGATGGCGTTCTGAACGTCAACCGTCCGAACGACGAGCGTCAGAACAAGGCCCTTCACGGCCTGTCCCGCACGCTGGTGGCCAACATGATCACCGGTGTGACCCAGGGTTACGTGAAGGCGCTCGAGATCAGCGGTGTCGGTTACCGCGTGGCCGCGAAGGGCTCCAGCCTGGAGTTCCAGCTCGGCTACAGCCACCCGATCCTGATCGAGGCGCCCGAGGGCATCTCGTTCAAGGTCGAGTCCCCGACCAAGTTCTCGGTCGAGGGCATCGACAAGCAGAAGGTCGGCGAGGTCGCGGCGAACATCCGCAAGCTGCGGAAGCCCGACCCGTACAAGGCCAAGGGCGTCAAGTACGCCGGCGAGGTCATCCGCCGCAAGGTCGGAAAGGCTGGTAAGTAAGCCATGGCATACGGTGTGAAGATCGCCAAGGGCGACGCTTACAAGCGTGCCGCCAAGGCGCGCCGCCACATCCGCATCCGCAAGAACGTGTCGGGTACGGCGGAGCGTCCGCGCCTCGTCGTGACGCGTTCGAACCGCGGTATCACCGCTCAGGTCATCGACGACCTCAAGGGTCACACCCTTGCGTCCGCGTCGAACCTGGACGCGTCGATCCGTGGCGGCGAGGGTGACAAGTCCGCGCAGGCCAAGCAGGTCGGCGCTCTCGTCGCCGAGCGCGCCAAGGCCGCCGGTGTCGAGGCTGTCGTGTTCGACCGTGGTGGCAACAGGTACGCCGGGCGCATTGCCGCTCTGGCTGACGCCGCCCGCGAAGCCGGGCTGAAGTTCTAAGCCCCGGTTCCGGGACTAACGGACGTAACAGAGAGAGGTAATCCAATGGCTGGACCCCAGCGCCGCGGAAGCGGTGCCGGTGGCGGCGAGCGGCGGGACCGGAAGGGCCGCGACGGTGGCCCTGCCGCCGAGAAGACCGCGTACGTTGAGCGCGTTGTCGCGATCAACCGCGTCGCCAAGGTTGTCAAGGGTGGTCGTCGCTTCAGCTTCACCGCGCTGGTCGTGGTGGGCGACGGTGACGGCACCGTAGGTGTCGGTTACGGCAAGGCCAAGGAAGTTCCCGCGGCCATCGCCAAGGGTGTCGAGGAAGCCAAGAAGAACTTCTTCAAGGTTCCCCGCATCCAGGGCACCATCCCTCACCCGATCCAGGGCGAGAAGGCCGCGGGCGTCGTCCTGCTCAAGCCGGCTTCCCCCGGTACCGGCGTTATCGCCGGTGGCCCGGTGCGCGCCGTGCTCGAGTGCGCCGGCGTTCACGACATCCTGTCGAAGTCGCTCGGCTCCGACAACGCGATCAACATCGTGCACGCGACCGTGGCGGCCCTCAAGGGCCTGCAGCGTCCCGAGGAGATCGCGGCTCGCCGTGGTCTGCCCCTCGAGGACGTCGCCCCCGCGGCTCTTCTCCGTGCGCGTGCTGGGGCGGGTGCCTAATGGCTCGCCTCAAGGTCACGCAGACGAAGTCGTACATCGGCAGCAAGCAGAACCACCGCGACACCCTGCGCTCGCTTGGCCTCAAGAAGGTCAACGACGTGGTTGTCAAGGAGGACCGCCCCGAGTTCCGCGGCATGGTGCACACCGTCCGCCACCTCGTGACGGTCGAGGAGGTTGACTGACATGGCGGAGAACAACCCGCTGAAGGCCCACAACCTCCGTCCCGCCCCCGGTGCCAAGACCGCGAAGACCCGTGTGGGTCGCGGTGAGGCGTCGAAGGGTAAGACGGCCGGTCGTGGTACCAAGGGCACGAAGGCCCGTTACCAGGTTCCGCAGCGCTTCGAGGGTGGGCAGATGCCCCTCCACATGCGTCTGCCGAAGCTCAAGGGCTTCAAGAACCCGTTCCGCACCGAGTTCCAGGTCGTGAACCTGGACAAGCTCGGCGCTCTCTACCCCGAGGGTGGAGAGGTCACGGTGGCCGACCTGGTCGCCAAGGGCGCGGTTCGCAAGAACCAGCTCGTCAAGGTGCTCGGCACCGGCGAGATCACCGTGGCGCTGCAGGTTTCGGTTGACGCCGTCTCCGGCTCCGCCAAGGAGAAGATCGCCGCTGCCGGCGGCACCGTCACCGAGCTCGTCTAAGACGACTCGATGGCTTGAACATCCGATCGGGGATGCCTCTCAAAAGGGGCATCCCCGATTGGTCGTTCCTAGGGGGGCACGGTCGCCGGTAAGGTGGCGTGCACTGTCTAGGCTCCGTGCGGTATGCCCGCACGGAATTGATGACCGATACCCAATCGTCGAACCTCAAGACCGTCACCCTTGACGCATAGCGCGGGGGTCGCAGGAGGCACCGTGCTCACCGCGTTCGCCCGGGCGTTCAAGACGCCCGACCTGCGCAAGAAGCTGCTCTTCACGCTCGGCATCATCGTGCTGTACCGCCTCGGGGCCCACATCCCGGTCCCCGGCGTCAGCTACGAGGCCGTCCAGCAGTGTGTCAAGCAGGCCAGCGAGGGCAACAACAGCCTGTTCGGCCTGGTCAACATGTTCAGTGGCGGGGCGCTGCTGCAGATCACCATCTTCGCGCTCGGCATCATGCCGTACATCACGGCGAGCATCATCCTGCAGCTGCTGACCGTCGTGATCCCGCGCCTCGAGGCCCTGAAGAAGGAGGGTCAGTCCGGTACCGCCAAGATCACGCAGTACACCCGGTACCTGACGGTCGCCCTCGCCGTCCTCCAGGGCACCGGTCTCGTCGCCACCGCCAAGAGCGGCGCGCTCTTCAGCGGCTGCTCGGTGGCCGATCAGGTCGTCCCGGACCCGTCGATCTTCACCATCGCCACGATGGTCATCACGATGACCGCCGGTACCTGCATCGTCATGTGGCTCGGTGAGATCATCACCGACCGCGGCATCGGCAACGGCATGTCGATCCTGATGTTCATCTCGATCGCCGCCGGCTTCCCGGGTGCCCTGTGGGCCATCAAGGAGAGCGGCAAGCTCGCCAAGGGCTGGATCGAGTTCGGCACCGTCATCCTCATCGGCTTCGTCATGGTGGCGCTCGTCGTCTTCGTCGAGCAGGCCCAGCGCCGCATCCCGGTGCAGTACGCGAAGCGCATGATCGGCCGGCGCTCCTACGGCGGTACGTCCACGTACATCCCGCTGAAGGTGAACCAGGCGGGTGTGATTCCTGTCATCTTCGCGTCGTCGCTGCTGTACATCCCGGCCTTGATCGCGCAGTTCTCGAACTCCACCGCAGGGTGGAAGACCTGGATCGAAGCCCACTTCGTCAAGGGTGACCACCCCTACTACATCGCCGCGTACTTCCTCCTGATCGTGTTCTTCGCCTTCTTCTACGTGGCGATCTCGTTCAACCCCGAGGAAGTCGCCGACAACATGAAGAAGTATGGTGGCTTCATCCCGGGTATCCGGGCTGGTCGACCTACTGCCGAGTATCTGAGCTACGTGCTCAACCGGATCACTTGGCCGGGCTCGCTGTACTTGGGTCTGATCGCTCTTGTGCCGACGATGGCGTTGGCAGGCTTCGGTGGCGCCAATGCCAACTTCCCCTTCGGTGGGACGAGCATCCTCATCATCGTGGGTGTGGGGCTGGAGACCGTGAAGCAGATCGAGAGCCAGCTCCAGCAGCGCAATTACGAAGGGTTCCTCCGCTGATGCGAATCGTCCTCGTCGGACCGCCCGGTGCCGGCAAGGGAACGCAGGCTGCGTTCCTTGCCAAGAACCTGGACATCCCGCACATCTCCACGGGCGACCTGTTCCGCGCCAACATCTCTCAGGGCACGGAGCTGGGTCTCAAGGCCAAGGCGTTCATGGACGCCGGCGACCTGGTGCCCGACGAGGTGACCATCGGGATGGCCAAGGACCGGATGGAGCAGCCGGACGCCGCCAACGGCTTCCTGCTGGACGGGTTCCCCCGCAACGTGGCTCAGGCCGAGGCCCTGGACGTGGTCCTGAAGGCCGAGGACATGCAGCTCGACGCGGTGCTGGACCTGGAGGTCCCCGAGGACGAGGTCGTGAAGCGGATCGCGGGTCGCCGCATCTGCCGCAACGACAGCGCGCACGTCTTCCACGTGGAGTACAACGCGCCGAAGGCCGAGGGTGTCTGCGACGCCTGCGGCGGCGAGCTGTACCAGCGTGCGGACGACTCCGAGGAGACGGTCCGCAAGCGCCTGGAGGTCTACCACACGCAGACCGAGCCGATCATCGATTACTACCGGGCGCAGAACCTGGTCGTGACGATCTCGGCGCTCGGCAAGGTGGACGAGGTCACGGCGAAGGCGATGGCCGCGCTCAAGAAGTAACCCTGGTTCGTTCGATACGGCCGCGGTGCCCCTCAGGGGCGCCGCGGCCGTATCGTTGTTCTGTTCCCCGTTCTCGATGGAAAGGCCGCGGCCAGATGGTGCAGATCAAGACCCCCGAGCAGATCGCGAAGATGCGCGAGGCGGGCCTGGTCGTCGCCGCCATCCACGCGGCGACCCGCGAGGCGGCCGTGCCGGGCGCCACGACCAAGGACCTGGACGAGGTCGCGCGGAAGGTCATCGCCGACCACGGGGCGAAGTCGAACTTCCTCGGCTACGGCGGCTTCCCCGCGACGATCTGCACCTCGGTGAACGAGGTCGTCGTCCACGGCATCCCCGACGACAAGACCGTCCTCAAGGACGGCGACATCATCTCCATCGACGCCGGCGCGATCGTGGACGGCTGGCACGGCGACGCGGCCTACACGGCCTTCGTGGGCACCGGGCACGCGCCCGAGCTCGTCGAGCTCTCCCGGGTGACCGAGGAGTCGATGTGGGCCGGCATCGCGGCCATGAAGCTCGGCAACCGCCTCGTCGACATCTCCAAGGCGATCGAGACGTACATCAAGCGTCAGCCCCGCCCCGCGGTCGGCGACCACAGCCTCGGCCGGTACGGGATCATCGAGGACTACGGCGGCCACGGCATCGGCACCGAGATGCACATGGACCCGCACCTGCTGAACTACGTCTCGCGCAAGCGCGGCAAGGGCCCCAAGCTGGTCCCCGGCCTCTGCCTCGCCATCGAGCCCATGGTCTCCCTCGGCACCCCGCACACCGAGGTCCTCAAGGACGACTGGACCGTCATCACCACCGACAACACCTGGTCCTCCCACTGGGAGCACTCCATCGCGCTGACGGAGGAGGGCCCCCTGGTCCTGACCGCGGTCGACGGCGGCAAGGCGAAGCTGGCGGAGCTGGGCGTCACGGCGGCGCCGGACCCGCTGGCGTAGCGGTCGGCCGGGGGCGCAGGACCCGCTGGCGTAGCCCGTCCGCCGCGGCGGACGGGGCCTGCGGAGCAGGCGATTCTGCGGCGTGGCTGCTTGCGTAAGGATCTTTCGGGGTGGGCACACTTTCCCGATTCGTCTTTTCCTGGGGCCTGACGTAGACTGATGCGTCGGCTCTCGTGTACCCGTGTGTCCGCATGCGGCGCCGAGAGTCGATCAAGGTAGCCGATTCGAAAGGCGAAGCGTGGCCAAGAAGCAAGGTGCCATCGAAATCGAGGGCACCGTGATCGAGTCCCTCCCGAACGCCATGTTCAAGGTGGAACTCCAGAACGGTCACAAGGTCCTCGCGCACATCTCCGGCAAGATGCGGATGCACTACATCCGAATCCTTCCGGACGACCGGGTCGTCGTGGAGCTCTCTCCGTACGACCTGACGCGTGGCCGGATCGTCTACCGGTACAAGTAGATCTTGCCCGCACCCCGCCTTCGCGCGCGGGTGGTGGCACTGACCCGGAGAACCTCACATCCCATGAAGGTCAAGCCGAGCGTCAAGAAGATCTGCGACAAGTGCAAGGTGATCCGCCGTCACGGCCGGGTCATGGTCATCTGCGACAACCTGCGCCACAAGCAGCGCCAGGGCTGACGCACGCCGACCGACCTGCATTTCGCAGTTCTTCGCGCGACGCATAGCAATACGTACATACGCAGAGCCCGTCGGGCCGTGATCCACGGTTGACGGCACCTCCGGCGGGGGCCGGGGACCCGGACGTACCACTGCTCCGACTGGAGCGGTCGGCGGTCGGGAGCGGTTCTGCAGCAGACCCCCGAGAACACAGGAGCCATTGAATGGCACGCGTTTCCGGTGTTGACATCCCGCGCGAAAAGCGTGTGGTGGTCGCACTCACCTACGTCTTCGGCATCGGGCGTACCCGGTCCGAGGAGATCCTCGCCTCGACCGGCGTGAACCCGTCCACCCGTGTCCGCGACCTTGCCGAGGAAGACCTCGTCAAGATCCGCGAGTACGTGGACGCCAACCTCCAGACCGAGGGTGACCTCCGTCGCGAGATCGCCGCCGACATCCGCCGCAAGGTCGAGATCGGCTGCTACCAGGGCCTCCGCCACCGTCGTGGCCTGCCCGTCCGCGGCCAGCGCACCAGCACGAACGCTCGTACCCGCAAGGGCCCGCGTCGCGCCATCGCCGGCAAGAAGAAGCCGGGCAAGAAGTAGTCCTCAGCGGACGCTTGACCAAGCGGTCTTCGCTGTAGGACCGACCACCTCCCGTAGGAGATATAGATGCCCCCCAAGGGTCGTCAGGGCGCTGCCAAGAAGGTGCGCCGCAAGGAAAAGAAGAACGTCGCTCACGGCCACGCGCACATCAAGAGCACGTTCAACAACACGATCGTCTCGATCACGGACCCCTCGGGCAACGTGATCTCCTGGGCCTCCGCCGGCCACGTCGGCTTCAAGGGCTCGCGCAAGTCCACTCCGTTCGCCGCGCAGATGGCCGCCGAGTCGGCTGCCCGTCGCGCGCAGGAGCACGGCATGCGCAAGGTCGACGTCTTCGTGAAGGGTCCGGGCTCCGGCCGCGAGACCGCGATCCGCTCCCTCCAGGCCACGGGCCTCGAGGTCGGTTCGATCCAGGACGTCACCCCCACGCCGCACAACGGCTGCCGTCCCCCCAAGCGCCGCCGCGTCTGACGCACGGCTGCTTGTTCAGGACTTCGGGCGGTACGGCTCTTCGGACCGTGCCGCCCGTACCCTTGCAGTACAGAAGTGATCCGTAGGGCGTCAAATAGTGGGCGTCCACGACTGAAGGACAAAGAGACATGCTGATCGCTCAGCGTCCGTCGCTGACCGAAGAGGTCGTCGACGAGTTCCGCTCCCGGTTCGTGATCGAGCCGCTGGAGCCGGGCTTCGGCTACACCCTCGGCAACTCCCTCCGCCGTACCCTCCTCTCCTCGATCCCGGGTGCCGCTGTCACCAGCATCCGCATCGACGGTGTCCTGCACGAGTTCACCACCGTGCCGGGCGTCAAGGAGGACGTCACCGACCTCATCCTCAACATCAAGCAGCTGGTCGTCTCCTCGGAGCACGACGAGCCGGTCGTGATGTACCTGCGCAAGCAGGGCCCGGGTCTGGTCACCGCCGCCGACATCGCGCCCCCGGCCGGTGTCGAGGTGCACAACCCCGACCTCGTCCTCGCCACGCTCAACGGCAAGGGCAAGCTGGAGATGGAGCTGACCGTCGAGCGCGGTCGCGGCTACGTCTCCGCCGTGCAGAACAAGCAGGTGGGCCAGGAGATCGGCCGTATCCCGGTCGACTCCATCTACTCGCCGGTGCTCAAGGTCACGTACAAGGTCGAGGCGACCCGTGTCGAGCAGCGCACCGACTTCGACAAGCTGATCGTCGACGTCGAGACCAAGCAGGCCATGCGCCCGCGTGACGCCATGGCGTCCGCCGGCAAGACCCTGGTCGAGCTGTTCGGTCTGGCGCGCGAGCTCAACATCGACGCCGAGGGCATCGACATGGGCCCGTCCCCGACGGACGCCGCCCTTGCCGCCGACCTGGCGCTGCCGATCGAGGAGCTCGAGCTCACCGTTCGTTCGTACAACTGCCTCAAGCGCGAGGGCATCCACTCCGTGGGTGAGCTCGTGGCGCGTTCCGAGGCCGACCTGCTCGACATCCGCAACTTCGGTGCGAAGTCGATCGACGAGGTCAAGGCGAAGCTGGCCGGCATGGGCCTGGCCCTCAAGGACAGCCCGCCCGGATTCGACCCGACCGCCGCCGCCGACGCCTTCGGCGCCGACGACGACGCGGACGCGGGCTTCGTCGAGACCGAGCAGTACTAGTAGATCGTCTGCAGACCGGTTCCGGCCGGTCGTGCAGTTCCCCGCGTCCCTCAGGGGGCGCGGGGTCTTCGACGGGTGACCGCCCGCTCGGACACTGACATCGGTACCTCATACGGCCGGTGCAGACATCAAGGAGAAACACCATGCCGCGTCCCGCGAAGGGTGCCCGCCTCGGCGGTTCCGCCGCGCACGAGAAGCTGCTCCTCGCCAACCTGGCGAAGTCGCTCTTCGAGCACGGCCGCATCACCACGACCGAGGCCAAGGCCCGTCGCCTGCGTCCGGTCGCCGAGCGCCTGATCACCAAGGCGAAGAAGGGCGACATCCACAACCGTCGCCTGGTGCTGCAGTCGATCACCGACAAGGGGATCGTCCACACCCTCTTCACCGAGATCGCCCCGCGTTACTCGGAGCGTCCCGGTGGCTACACCCGTATCACCAAGATCGGCAACCGTCGTGGCGACAACGCCCCGATGGCCGTGATCGAGCTGGTCGAGGGCGAGATCGCCAAGAAGGCGACCGTCGCCGAGGCCGAGGCCGCCACCGTGCGCGCCGTCAAGGAGGCCGACGCGGCCGCCGAGGCTCCGGCCGAGGAGTCGAAGGACGCGTAAGCGTTCTCGCCGACTGTTCTCGTGTGCGGGCCCGTACCCCCTGGGGTGCGGGCCCGCTCCCGTGTGTTTGAGAGGATTTCCGCGTGAGCGACGACGTGCAGGACGGATTCGTACGGGTACGGCTGGACCTTTCGTACGACGGCAAGGACTTCTCCGGCTGGGCCAAGCAGGCGCAGGGGCGGCGGACCGTGCAGGGGGACATCGAGGACGCCCTGCGGACCGTGACCCGCTCCAAGGAGACGTACGAGCTGACCGTCGCCGGCCGGACCGACTCCGGGGTGCACGCGCGCGGCCAGGTCGCCCACGTCGACCTGCCCGCGGAGCTGTGGGCCGAGCACCACGACAAGCTGCTGCGGCGGCTGGCGGGGCGGCTCTCCCACGATGTCCGGGTGTGGAAGGTGGAGGAGGCGCCCGCCGGCTTCAACGCCCGCTTCTCCGCGATCTGGCGCCGGTACGCCTACCGGGTCACCGACAACCCCGGCGGGGTCGACCCGCTGCTGCGCGGGCATGTCCTCTGGCACGACTGGGCCCTCGACATGGACGCCATGAACGAGGCGGCGGCCGCGCTGGTGGGGGAGCACGACTTCGCCGCGTACTGCAAGCGCCGCGAGGGGGCGACGACCATCCGGACCCTGCAGCAGCTGCGCTGGGAGCGGCGGTCCGACGGCGTCCTCGAAGCGACCGTGAAGGCGGACGCCTTCTGCCACAACATGGTCCGCTCGCTGGTCGGCGCGATGCTGTTCGTCGGCGACGGCCACCGGCCGGTGGACTGGCCGGGCAAGGTGCTCGCCGCCGGGGTCCGGGACTCGGCCGTGCACGTCGTACGGCCGCACGGCCTCACCCTCGAAGAGGTCGGCTACCCGGCCGACGAGCTCCTGGCCGCCCGCAGCGTGGAGGCCAGGAACAAGCGGTCACTCCCCGGGAGCTCCGGCTGCTGCTGACGCCTGGGCGCGGCCGCGGGCGTAGATCTGGTTGAAGGCGAAGGTGCCGAGGTCGTCGCTGCCCTGGAAGACGGCCTGGTCGGCCTTGGTGACCTTCTTGCCGTTGGCGAACCCGGCCTGGGTGAAGTACGCGTACCGGCCGATCGAGTTCGAGCGGCGCAGGCAGACCGTGGCGTGGCAGAAGTCGCCCACGCCCGCGCCGACGAGGGGGGCGATGCCGCCGGTGGCCTGGGTCTTCGCCTTGAGGGCCGCGGCCTCGGACGGGAAGACGGCGACGCCGACGGTGATCGCCACGCCGTCCTTCACGTAGGTGGCGCGCAGGACCCGCTGGCAGCCGTTCTTCTTCAGGACGGCGCCGAGGCCGCCTTGGGTGACGGACGCGCAGTTGTTCGTCGCGGAGGTCGCGCCCTTCTTGTAGGGGCGCTTGTTCATGGTCAGCTGCTTGCCCGGGAAGAGGCCCTCGGCGGAGAGCGGGGCCTTGTCCTTCCTCGGGTCCGAGATGTAGTCCATCGGGTTCGGCGGGGGCGGCGGCGCCACCGAGGAGAAGGTCGGCTCGGGGGTGGGCGTGCCGGTGGGGGAGACCGTGCCGGTGGGGGTCCCGCCGCCGTTCTTCGACTCGTCGTTGTTCTTGTTCGTGGCCACGACGGCGGTGGCGACGATCGCGCCGACCGCCAGGGTGGCCAGGACCCCGCCGCCGATCAGCAGCCAGCGCTTGCGGCGGCTCCTGTTCGCGGAGGCGGCGGCGAGGGCGCCCCAGTCAGGGGTCTGACCGCCGCCCTGGGCGCCCGGGAAGGGCTCCTGCGCGCCCGGGAAGGGGTTCGGCTGCCCGAAGCCCTGCTGCCCGCCGTACGGCTGCTGCTGCCCGTACCCCTGCTGCTGTCCGTGTCCGGGCTGCTGTCCGTACCCCTGCTGCCCCTGCTGCTGCGGCTCCTGCGGCCACTGCGGTCCCCCAAAGCTCATGCCGCGCATCCTAATCCGGTTGGGCGGAGGGGACGCGTGCGGTGACAATGCACCCCATGGGACATGTCGAGGCCGCGCATCTTGAGTACTACCTTCCCGACGGGAGGGTCCTGCTCGGGGACGCCTCCTTCCGGGTCGGGGAGGGGGCCGTCGTCGCTCTCGTCGGGGCCAACGGCGCCGGCAAGACCACACTGCTCCGGCTGATCTCCGGGGAGCTCCAGCCGCACGGCGGCACCGTCAAGGTGAGCGGCGGCCTGGGCGTGATGCCGCAGTTCGTCGGTTCCGTACGGGACGAGTCCACCGTCCGCGACCTGCTGGTCTCGGTGGCCCAGCCGCGGATCCGGGAGGCCGCGAAGGCGGTCGACGCGGCCGAGCACCTGATCATGACGGTCGACGACGAGGCCGCGCAGATGAAGTACGCGCAGGCCCTCAGCGACTGGGCCGAGGTGCAGGGGTACGAGGCGGAGACCGTCTGGGACATCTGCACCATGGCCGCGCTCGGCGTCCCGTACGAGAAGGCGCAGTTCCGGCAGGTGCGGACGCTGTCCGGCGGCGAGCAGAAGCGGCTGGTCCTGGAGTCGCTGCTGCGCGGCCCCGACGAGGTGCTGCTCCTCGACGAGCCGGACAACTACCTCGACGTGCCCGGCAAGCGGTGGCTGGAGGAGCGGCTGCGGGAGACCCGTAAGACCGTGTTGTTCATCTCTCACGACCGGGAGCTGCTCTCCCGGGGCGCGCAGAAGATCGTCGCGGTCGAGCCCGGCCCCGCCGGTTCGGACGTGTGGGTGCACGGTGGCGGCTTCGACACCTTCCACGAGGCGCGGCGGGAGCGTTTCGCGCGCTTCGAGGAGCTGAAGCGGCGCTGGGAGGAGAAGCACGCCCAGCTGAAGAAGCTGGTCCTCACCCTGCGGCAGGCGGCGGCGGTCAGCCACGACATGGCCTCCCGGTACGCGGCGGCGCAGACCCGGCTGCGGAAGTACGAGGAGGCGGGGCCGCCGCCGGAGCCGCCGCGCGAGCAGGACATCCGGATGCGGCTGCGCGGCGGCCGGACCGGTGTGCGTGCCGTGACCTGCGAGAACCTTGAGCTGACCGGTCTGATGAAGCCGTTCTCGCTGGAGATCTTCTACGGGGAGCGGGTCGCCGTCCTCGGCTCGAACGGGTCGGGTAAGTCACACTTCCTGCGGCTTCTGGCGGGGGACCCGTCGGTCGCCCACACGGGCGACTGGAAGCTCGGCGCACGGGTCGTGCCGGGGCACTTCGCGCAGACCCACGCGCACCCGGAGCTGGCGGGGCGGCCGCTCGTCGACATCCTGTGGACGGAGCACGCCAGGGACCGCGGCCAGGCGATGTCCGTGCTGCGCCGCTACGAGCTGGAGCGCCAGGGCGACCAGCCCTTCGACAAGCTCTCGGGCGGTCAGCAGGCCCGTTTCCAGATCCTGCTCCTGGAGCTCGCCGGCACCACGGCGCTGCTGCTGGACGAGCCGACGGACAACCTGGACCTGGAGTCGGCCGAGGCCCTCCAGGACGGGCTGGAGTCGTACGACGGGACCGTGATGGCGGTCACGCACGACCGCTGGTTCGCGAAGAGCTTCGACCGGTTCCTGGTG
This sequence comes from Streptomyces sp. NPDC059534, assembly GCF_042743475.1. Taxonomy (NCBI): domain Bacteria; kingdom Bacillati; phylum Actinomycetota; class Actinomycetes; order Kitasatosporales; family Streptomycetaceae; genus Streptomyces; species Streptomyces sp. NPDC059534. The sequence continues at coordinate 70,858 of NZ_JBHWAQ010000007.1, read as the reverse complement.
TTCGGCTCCGACGGCGTGGTGCGCGAGACGACCGAGCCGGTGTGGGACGAGCGGCGGGTGGAGCGGGCGCGCTGACCTGGTGTCCCGCGGCGTTTTGACCCGTCGGGGGCGGCGCGGGTAGTGTTGCGGTTTGTTATGCGTCTTGGCTTCGTCGTTTTCACGCGAAGGGCCTTTACGCAGGTTCCCTGGAGCAGTTACCAGTGGCTCGCATACGGGCGGTGTTCCCGGCAGTGCGGCCCCAGCTGCATGATCGCTTCAGGTGTGTCTGGACTCCATCCACTGAAGAAGCGAAGGCTACGAAGTGCGTACGTACAGCCCCAAGCCCGGCGATGTCACTCGCCAGTGGCACATCATCGACGCGCAGGACATCGTCCTGGGCCGTCTGGCGACCACGGCTGCGAACCTCCTCCGAGGCAAGCACAAGCCCGTCTACGCCCCGCACATGGACATGGGCGACTTTGTCATCATCATCAACGCTGACAAGGTGCACCTGTCCGGCAACAAGAAGACCCAGAAGCTGGCGTACCGCCACTCCGGCTTCCCGGGTGGTCTGCGCTCCGTCCGTTACGACGAGCTGCTGGCCAAGAACCCCGAGAAGGCCGTCGAGAAGGCCATCAAGGGCATGATCCCCAAGAACACCCTGGGCCGTCAGATGATCTCGAAGCTGAAGGTCTACGCGGGCGAGAACCACCCGCACGCTGCGCAGCAGCCGGTTCCGTTCGAGATCACCCAGGTCGCGCAGTAGTTCCGGCCACACCCCCTAAGAACGAAAGAAATCTGAGGAGAATCGTGGCCGAGACCACCCCCGAAACCCCCGTCGACGAGTTCGAGGGCGTTGAGGAGTACACCACCGAGACCGAGCTCGTCGAGGGTGAGTACACCTCCGAGTCGCTCGCGTCCCGCTTCGGCGACCCGCAGCCGGCCGCCGGCCTGGGCCGTCGCAAGAACGCCATCGCCCGCGTCCGGATCGTTCCGGGCACCGGCAAGTGGAAGATCAACGGTCGCACCCTTGAGGACTACTTCCCCAACAAGGTGCACCAGCAGGAAGTCAACGAGCCCTTCAAGGTGCTCGAGCTCGACAACCGCTACGACGTCATCGCCCGCATCGCGGGTGGCGGTGTCTCCGGCCAGGCCGGCGCCCTGCGCCTCGGTGTGGCCCGTGCGCTGAACGAGGCGGACGTCGAGAACAACCGCCCGGCGCTGAAGAAGGCCGGCTTCCTCTCCCGCGACGACCGTGCGGTCGAGCGCAAGAAGGCCGGTCTCAAGAAGGCCCGTAAGGCCCCGCAGTACAGCAAGCGTTAATCGCCTGCTCGGACTGTTTGTCGTACGCCCCGGCGGCACTGCACGTGCCGTCGGGGCGTACGTTTTTTCATAACCTCTTTCATCAGCTTGGGCACGTATTTCTCGGAGGACAGCTGTGGGACGACTCTTCGGCACGGACGGCGTACGCGGCGTTGCCAACGCGGACCTGACGGCGGAGCTCGCGCTCGGCCTGTCGGTCGCGGCGGCGCACGTGCTGGCCGAGGCGGGCACCTTCGAGGGGCACCGGCCGACCGCCGTGGTCGGGCGTGACCCCCGCGCCTCCGGAGAGTTCCTGGAGGCGGCCGTCGTGGCGGGTCTCGCCAGCGCCGGAGTCGACGTGCTGCGCGTCGGAGTGCTGCCCACCCCGGCCGTCGCCCACCTCACCGGCGTCCTCGGCGCCGACCTCGGCGTGATGCTCTCCGCCAGCCACAACGCCATGCCCGACAACGGCATCAAGTTCTTCGCGCGCGGCGGCCACAAGCTGGCCGACGAACTGGAGGACAAGATCGAGGGCGTGTACGAGGAGCACCGCACCGGCGCCCCCTGGGAGCGCCCGACCGGTGCCGGCGTCGGCCGCGTGCGCGACTACGACGAGGGCTTCGAGACGTACGTCTCCCACCTGATGTCCGTCCTCCCCAACCGGCTCGACGGCCTCAAGATCGTCCTCGACGAGGCCCACGGCGCCGCCGCCCGCGTCTCGCCCGAGGCGTTCGTCCGGGCCGGCGCCCAGGTCGTCACCATCGGCGCCGAGCCGGACGGCCTCAACATCAACGACGGCTGCGGCTCCACCCACCTCGGGCTGCTCCGGGCCGCCGTCATCGAGCACGGCGCCGACCTGGGCATCGCCCACGACGGCGACGCCGACCGCTGCCTCGCCGTGGACGCCGCGGGCAACGAGGTCGACGGCGACCAGATCCTCGCCGTCCTCTCGCTCGCCATGCGCGAGGCCGGCACGCTGCGCGGCGACACCGTCGTCGCGACCGTCATGTCGAACCTGGGCTTCAAGCTCGCCATGGAGCGCGAGGGCCTCACCCTCGTCCAGACCGCGGTCGGCGACCGCTACGTCCTGGAGTCCATGAAGGAGCACGGCTACGCGCTCGGCGGCGAGCAGTCCGGGCACGTCATCGTGCTCGACCACGCCACCACCGGCGACGGCACCCTCACCGGCCTCATGCTGGCCGCCCGCATCGCGGCCACCGGCAAGTCCCTCGCGGACCTCGCCGGCGTGATGGAGCGGCTGCCGCAGATCCTCATCAACGTCCCCGACGTGGACAAGTCCCGGGTCAGGACCTCCGGGGACCTCGCCGCCGCCGTCACCGCCGCCGAGCAGGAGCTCGGCGCCACCGGCCGCGTCCTGCTGCGCCCCTCCGGCACCGAGCCGCTCGTCCGCGTCATGGTCGAGGCCGCCGACATCGAGCAGGCCCGCGCCGTCGCGCAGCGCCTCGCGGACGCCGTGAAGTCCGCGCTGGGATAGCCTTTCTGAGGCATCGTCATGCAGACGCGTGAGGGCCCGCCGCACCGGATTCCGGTGCGGCGGGCCCTTTCGTACGAGGGGGCCTCGGCGCCCCCGGAGGGGTCAGCCCCTCCGCAGCCGGCGCTTCAGACGCCCGCGCTGGGTCCGCCACAGTCGCTGCTGGAGCATCAGGGTCGCCGTACCCGCCAGCATGATCCCCAGCAGGTTGAGCAGCAGCTGCCCGATCGATCCCCCCATCTGTGCGAACTCGCCGTAGCTGAGCGCCACCGCCGCGTTCGCCGCCGCCGGGACCGTGGTCACCGAGATCGCCACGCCCACCAGGGCACCCGACTTGGACGACGTCAGGGAGAGGGTGCCGGCCGCGCCCGCGAGGAGCGCCACCACGAAGGAGAACGGGTCCGGCTGCCAGATGAAGTCGGTCTGCGGCCGCTCCGCCTCCAGCATGGAATCGTGGAACAGGCCCAGCAAGTCCATGACCAGGCTGAACAGGGTCGTCGCCAGGATCGCCGACGCGAAGCCGATCAGCAGCGCGGTCAGCGAACGGGCCGCCAGCTTCGGCGCCCGCTGCACGATCGCCGTGCACACCCCGGCGAGCGGGCCGAACTCCGGGCCGACCGCCATGGCGCCCACGATCAGGATCGCGTTGTCCAGGACGACACCGCAGGCCGCGATCATCGTCGCGAGGCCCATGAAGGAGAGATACGTGAAGGAGAGCGTCGACTCCTCGTGGGTCGCCTCCGCCAGCTGCTCCCAGATCACGGCGTCCGCGCCCTCGCCCGGAGCCTCCTCCTCGGCCGTGTCCGCCCGCGTGGACATCGACAGGTCGATGTTCTCCACCGCGATCGACCCGTCCTGATCGATCCTCATGTCCCGCAGTCCGTGCAGCAGTTCGTCGGCCGCCTCGCGGGCCGTGTCGCACAGGACCAGGTCGCCGACGGGTTCCCTGGCGGCGCCCGGCAGCACGACGAGGTGCGTGGTGCCGACCGTCGACTCGATCAGCGCGACCGCGGCCGCGGTGCGGTCCGGCGGGACGATCATCCGCAAGTGCAGCATCCCCCGAGCTTACGGAGGTCAGAGCTTGCGGAGGCTCAGCCGCTGCACCTTGTGGTCGGAGCCCTTGCGGACGACGAGCGTCGCGCGGCCCCGGGTCGGGGCCACGTTCTCCAGCAGGTTCACCTTGTTGATGGTCCGCCACATGGTGCGGGCGTAGTCGAGGGCCTCCTCCTCGGAGACCTGGGTGTAGCGCTGGAAGTACGAGGACGGGTTCTGGAAGGCGGTGTCACGGAGCTTGCGGAAGCGGTTGAGGTACCACCGCTCGATGTCCTCCGCCCGCGCGTCCACGTACACCGAGAAGTCGAAGTAGTCGGCCAGGCCCACCCGGGTGCGGCCGTCCTTGCCGGGCAGCGCCGGCTGGAGGACGTTCAGGCCCTCCACGATGAGGATGTCGGGGCGGCGCACGACGAGCCGCTCGTCGGGCACCCGGTCGTAGATCAGGTGCGAGTAGACCGGTGCCGTGACCTCCTCCTTGCCCGCCTTGATGTCCGCGACGAACCGGGTCAGCGCCCGGCGGTCGTACGACTCGGGGAAACCCTTCCGGGACATCAGGCCGCGCGCCTTCAGCTCCTCCATCGGATAGAGGAAGGCGTCCGTGGTCACCAGCTCCACCCGGGGGTGCTCCGGCCAGCGGGCGAGCAGCGCCTGGAGGAGCCGGGAGACCGTCGACTTGCCGACGGCCACCGAACCGGCGACCCCTATGACGAACGGCGTGCCGCGCTGCTCGGCGCTCTCGCCGAGGAAGGTGTTGAGGGCGCCGCGCAGACCGCTGGTGGCCTGGACGTACAGGTTGAGCAGCCGGGACAGCGGCAGATAGACGTCACGGACCTCGTCGAGGTCGATGACGTCGCCCAGGCCGCGCAGCCGCTCGACCTCGTCGGCGGTGAGCGGCAGCGGCGTCTTGTCACGCAGGGCGCTCCACTCGGCCCGGGTGAAGTCGACGTACGGCGTTGCCTCGGACGGCCGGCGGTGGCCGGTGCCGTTCCCGGCGCCGTTGCGGCGACCGTCTCCGTTGGAGCTTCGTGGCGGCGAAGTGATCACCCCGCCATTGTCGGGGGTCGGCGGCCTCCGTGGGTGGTGGGGTCGGTCACGTGACAAAAGCCGTTGCCCGGCCCCCGCCCCGGGGCGATCATGCTGGTGCCGCGTGGCCTTCCGCCCTTCACGCGGGGGGAGCCGCCGTCGGCGGCACGCAGGGAACACGAAGAGAAACAGAGAGCCACCTCAGATGCGTACGTCCATGAGAAGCGCCGCCGTCGCCGCCACCGCCGTCTCCGTCGCCCTGCTCGCCACCGCCTGCGGCGGCGGGAAGAGCGACGGCAAGGAGGCCGGGAAGACCGCCGCGCCCAGCGCCGCCGCCTCCACCGCCGCCGCGCCCCCGGCCCGGGCGCTGTCCGCCGCCGAGCTGGACAAGCTGATCGTCGGAACGGCCGACCTCAAGGGCTACCAGGTGCAGAAGGCCGAGGACATCGTGACGGCGGACCAGGTCACCGCCGACAAGGCCGCCTGCGCGCCGATCGCCCACGCCATGTCCTCCGTCTCGCCCGGTTCGCCCGCCGCGTCGGCGCAGCGCCAGGTGCTCGCCGAGCCGAAGAAGGGCGCGTCGACCGCCCCGGAGGACGCGCTCCTGGGGGCGCTCGGCGTCCAGATGACGGCGGTGACGCTCGGTTCGTACGACGGACAGGGCGCCCAGGACGCCTTCGCCTCGGTGAAGGCGGCCGGCACCGGGTGCGCCGGCGGTTTCACCGTGGTCCAGGGCGCCGAGAAGACCAGGATCGACAAGGTCGCCCCCGAGAGCGTCACCGCCGGGGACGAGGCCGTCGCCTTCACCGTCACCACCGACATGGAGGGCGAGCCGTTCGTCAGCAAGCTCGTCGTCTTCCGTCAGGGCAACGCGCTCGCCTCGTTCTCGACCATCAGCTTCGCGCCCGGCGGCGTCAAGGAGCTGCCGACGCCCGTCGTCACGGCGCAGGCCGCCAAGCTGGGCTAGGTGGTGTCGCCCCGGGGGGAGCTGGGGACCCGGGCCCGGCGCGCGCCGACGCGCGGCCGTCGAACCGGGCTGACTCCGGCCCTCCGGCCGGCTTCCGTCCTAGGCTGCCGCCATGTGCGGAATCGTGGGATATGCCGGCGGGCAGTCGGCACTTGACGTAGTGGTCGCGGGCCTCAAGCGGCTCGAATACCGGGGTTACGACTCGGCCGGTGTCGCGGTGCTCTCCGACGGAGGGATCGCCGCGGCCAAGAGGGCGGGCAAGCTCGTCAACCTGGAGAAGGAGCTCGTGGACCGGCCGCTGGCCGGCGGCTCCGTGGGCATCGGGCACACCCGCTGGGCCACCCACGGCGGGCCGACCGACGCCAACGCGCACCCGCACCTCGACAACGCGGGGCGCGTCGCCGTCGTCCACAACGGCATCATCGAGAACTTCGCCGCCCTGCGCGAGGAGCTCGCCGACCGCGGCCACGACCTCCTCTCCGAGACGGACACCGAGGTCGTCGCCCACCTCCTCGCCGAGGAGTTCTCCTCCGCCGGGGACCTGGCCGAGGCCATGCGCCTGGTGTGCCGTCGGCTCGACGGGGCGTTCACGCTCGTCGCGGTCCACGCCGACCAGCCGGACGTGGTCGTCGGCGCCCGCCGGAACTCGCCGCTCGTCGTCGGCGTCGGCGAGGGCGAGAACTTCCTCGCCTCCGACGTGTCCGCCTTCATCGCCCACACCCGGTCGGCGATCGAACTCGGCCAGGACCAGGTCGTCGAGCTCACCCGGGACGGCGTCACCGTCACCGACTTCGACGGGGCGCCCGCCGACGTACGGGCCTACCACGTGGACTGGGACGCCTCCGCCGCCGAGAAGGGCGGCTACGACTACTTCATGCTCAAGGAGATCGCCGAGCAGCCCCGGGCCGTCGCCGACACCCTCCTCGGCCGGATCGACGGCGCCGGCCGGCTCACCCTCGACGAGGTGCGCATCCCGGACACCGTGCTCCGCGAGGCCGACAAGATCGTCATCATCGCGTGCGGCACCGCCTTCCACGCCGGGATGATCGCCAAGTACGCCATCGAGCACTGGACCCGCATCCCCTGCGAGGTCGAGCTCGCCAGCGAGTTCCGCTACCGGGACCCGATCCTCGGCCGGCGCACCCTGGTCATCGCCATCTCCCAGTCCGGCGAGACCATGGACACCCTGATGGCGCTCCGGCACGCCCGCGAGCAGGGCGCCAAGGTGCTCGCCGTCTGCAACACCAACGGCTCGACGATCCCCAGGGAATCGGACGCCGTGCTGTACACCCACGCCGGGCCCGAGGTCGCCGTCGCCTCCACGAAGGCGTTCCTCACCCAGCTCGTCGCCTGCTACCTGCTCGCCCTCTACCTCGGACAGGTGCGCGGCACCAAGTGGGGCGACGAGATCCACGCCGTCGTCCGCGAGCTCGCCCGGATCGGCGACGAGGTCGAACGGGTCCTGGAGACGATGGAGCCCGTCCGGGCCCTCGCCCGCTCCCTCGCCCACAAGGACACCGTCCTCTTCCTCGGCCGGCACGTCGGATACCCGGTGGCGCTGGAGGGTGCCCTGAAGCTCAAGGAACTCGCGTACATGCACGCCGAGGGCTTCGCCGCGGGAGAGCTCAAGCACGGGCCGATCGCGCTCATCGAGGAGGACCTGCCCGTCGTCGTGGTCGTCCCCTCGCCCAAGGGCCGTTCCGTCCTCCACGACAAGATCGTCTCCAACATCCAGGAGATCCGGGCCCGCGGTGCGCGCACCATCGTGATCGCGGAGGAGGGCGACGAGACCGTCGTCCCGTACGCCGACCACCTCGTCCGGATCCCGGCCACGCCTACGCTGCTCCAGCCGCTGGTCTCCACGGTGCCGCTCCAGGTCTTCGCCTGCGAGCTCGCCACCGCGCGGGGCAACGAGGTGGACCAGCCGCGCAACCTGGCCAAATCCGTGACCGTGGAGTGAGGTAACAGATGATCATCGGGGTGGGGATCGACGTGGCGGAGATCGACCGTTTCGCCGTGTCGATCGAGCGGACGCCGGGGCTGCTCCAGCGCCTCTTCGTCGAGAGCGAGCTGCTGCTCGCGAGCGGCGAGCGGCGCGGGCCGGCGTCGCTCGCGGTGCGGTTCGCCGCGAAGGAGGCGCTCGCGAAGGCGCTCGGCGCGCCCGGCGGGCTGCTGTGGACGGACGCCGAGGTGTACGTCGAGGGGACCGGTCAGCCGCGGCTGCGCGTCCGGGGGACCGTGGCCGCCCGCGCCGCGGAACTCGGCGTGAAGCACTGGCACGTCTCGCTGAGCCACGACGCGGGGGTGGCCTCCGCCGTGGTGATCGCCGAGGCGTGACGGCGGCGGCGAGCCCGACGCACGACCCCCAGGGGCCCGGCCGCCACAGGACGGCCGGGCCCCTGGGCGTGGGCGTCCCGGCGGGGCGGGCCCCTGGGCGTGGGCGTTCCGGCGGGGCACTGCGGGACGTGGCCAACCCGGCGGGGCGGTGTCGGGGTTCGCTTCCGGGCGGGTGCAGGGGGGCTGCGGCAGACTGCGGACATGCGAACCGCTCACCGCGTCGAGACCGTACGGGCCGCCGAAGCCGCCCTCATGGCCCGCCTGCCCGAAGGCGCCCTCATGCAGCGGGCCGCCGCCGGGCTCGCCGCCGCCTGCTGCTCGCTCCTCGGGAAGGGGCGGGTGTACGGGGCGCGGGTCGTGCTCCTGGTCGGCAGCGGCGACAACGGCGGCGACGCGCTGTACGCCGGGGCGCGGCTCGCCCGGCGCGGCGCGGGCGTCACGGCCGTACTGCTCGGGGCGCGGGCCCACCCGGGCGGCCTGGCGGCCTTCCGCGCGGCGGGCGGCCGGATCACCGACGACCCCTTCGACGCGCTCGCCGTCGCCGACCTCGTCCTCGACGGCATCACCGGCATCGGCGGACGCGGCGGGCTGCGCCCCGACGCCGTCCCCGTCGCCCGGGCCGCGCGCGGCTCCGGCGCGGTCGTCGTCGCCGTCGACCTTCCCAGCGGCGTCGACGCCGACACGGGCGAGGTCACGGGGGAGGCGCTGCGGGCCGACGCGACGATCACCTTCGGCACGTACAAGCCCGGGCTGCTCGTCGACCCCGCACGGGAGTACGCGGGGGCGCTGCGGCTCGTGGACATCGGCCTCGGTCCGGTCCTTCCCGGCGTCCCCGACCTGGAGGCGCTCCAGCACCAGGACGTCGCCCGGCTGCTGCCGGTGCCGGGCGCCGGGAGCGACAAGTACCGGCGCGGTGTCCTGGGTGTCGTCGCCGGCTCCGCCCGCTATCCCGGCGCGGCCGTCCTCGCCGTGGCGGGGGCGCTGCGGGGCGGCGCGGGGGCCGTCCGGTACGTCGGGCCCGCCGACGGCGCGGTGATCGCCGCGCACCCCGAGACCCTGGTCCACCCGGGGCCGCCGGCGAAGGCCGGGCGGGTCCAGGCATGGGTCGTCGGCCCCGGCATCGGCGACGACACCGGCGTCGTCGCCGAGGTCCTCGCCGCCGACGTCCCGGTCCTCGTCGACGCCGACGGGCTGCGGGGCCTGGACCCCGCCGCCGTACGGGCCCGCACCGCGCCCACCCTCCTCACCCCGCACGCGGGCGAGGCGGCGGCGCTGCTCGGTGTCTCGCGGGAGACGGTGGAGGCGGGGCGGCTCGACGCGGTCCGCGCGCTGGCGGCCCGCTTCGGGGCGACGGTCCTCCTGAAGGGTTCGACGACGCTGGTGTGCGGGCCGGCCGCCGGTCCCGTACGGGTCAACCCGACCGGCACCTCCTGGCTCGCCACCGCCGGCAGCGGTGACGTCCTGTCCGGCCTCTCCGGCTCGCTCCTGGCGGCCGGGCTCCCCGCCCTCGACGCGGGCTCCTGCGGCGCCTACCTCCACGGTCTCGCCGCCCGCCGGGCGGCCTCCGGCTCCGCTCCCGTCACCGCGACCGAGGTCGCCGACTCGCTGCGGGCCGCCTGGCGGGACGTGTCGTCGCCGGCGTGACGCCGTCCGACGACCCCCACCCCTCGGGGGGTGGGGCCCGGTTGGGGGAAGTCGTTGGGCCAGTGGTGGGGTCCGGCGCGCAGGGACGGCGGGGCGGGGATTGGGTGGGTGGGGTGATCAATGCGAGAAGTCGTAGAGCGCCGATGCTGTCCGTCCTGGCCGCTGTTCTGGCCCTGGGGCCCGCGGGGGCCGTCGCGGCGGCGCCGGTGGCCGTCGGGCCCGAGGGGGAGGGGCCCGGGCCCGTGGAGCCGTTGGTGCCCGGGGTGGTGGGGGGAGGGCGTCCGGAGTATCCGATGGACACCCCGGATCAGGTGCTGCCGCCGTTGCAGCCGGAGGGGGAGGTGCCGGTACCGGAGCCCGAGGTGACCGCCGAGGGGGAGGTGGAGTACATGCCGCGCAGTGCGGTGGGGGCGGCCTGTACGGCGAGCACGGGGAGGTACCAGCGGCGGGTGGAGAAGCTGCTGGGACTGAAGGCGGACGGGAAGCAGTCGGTGGCCGACTGCACGGCGATCCGGGCGTTCCAGGTGAAGCAGAAGATCAAGCCCGCGAACGGGTATGCGGGGCCGGTGACGTGGGCGAGGGCCGAGCTGCTGGCGGCGCGGAAGACGCTGGATCCGGGGAAGCGGTGCCCGGTGAAGAAGTACCCGGTGGCGTGTGTGGATCTGGACCGGCAGCTGATGTGGGTGCAGAAGGGGAGGAAAGTGACGTATGCGGTGGTGAACATGCGGAGCGGGCGCGCCGGTTACGCCACCCGGACCGGCTGGCACACCGTCTACTGGCGTCACAAGAACCACTGGTCGTCCATCTACAACAGCCCTATGCCGTTCGCGCAGTTCTTCGACGGGGGCCAGGCGTTCCACGCCGTCTACGGGCAGCTCGCCACGCCGACCGGCAGCCGCGGATGTGTGAATCTGAGCTACCGGAACGCGGAGAAACTCTGGGGCGTCCTTCGGAAGGGTGACCGGGTCTACATCTGGGGAAAGCGGCCCGGGAGCTGACACCTGAGAGACTGGGCGCGATGACTGAGACACCGCCGCCCCGCAGAGCCCGCGCCGAGATCGACCTCGGTGCGCTGCGTGCGAACGTCCGCACGCTGCGCGCCCGCGTCGCCCCCCACGTCCGGATCATGGCCGTGGTCAAGGCCGACGCGTACGGACACGGCGCCGTGCCCTGCGCCCGGGCCGCGCTGGAGGCGGGGGCGGACTGGCTGGGTACGGCCACCCCGCAGGAGGCGCTGGCGCTGCGCGCCGCCGGGATCACGGACGTGCCGGTGATGTGCTGGCTCTGGACGCCCGGCGACCCCTGGGACCAGGGCATCGAGGCGGGTCTGGACATGTCCGTGAGCGGCATGTGGGCCCTGCGGGAGGTCGTCGCCGCCGCGGAGGCGACCGGCAGGCGCGCGCGGATCCAGCTCAAGGCCGACACCGGGCTCGGGCGCAACGGGTGCCAGCCCGCCGACTGGCCCGAGCTCGTCACCGAGGCCCTCAAGGCCGAGGCGCAGGGCCTCGTCAAGGTCACGGGGCTCTGGTCGCACTTCGCGTGCGCCGACGAGCCCCACCACCCGTCGATCGCCGCCCAGCTCGACGTCTTCCGGTCGATGCTGGACCACGCGGAGAAGGCGGGCGTCGAGCCCGAGGTCCGGCACATCGCCAACTCGCCGGCCACCCTCACCCTGCCCGAGGCCCACTTCGACCTGGTCCGGCCCGGCATCGCCCTGTACGGCGTGTCGCCCAGCCCGGAGCTCGGCACCTCCGCCGAGCTGGGCCTGCGGCCGGTCATGTCGCTGAAGGGCAGCATCGCGCTGGTCAAGGAAGTGCCGGCCGGGCACGGGGTGAGCTACGGGCACCACTACGTCACCGAGCACGAGACCACCCTGGGTCTCGTTCCGCTCGGGTACGCCGACGGCGTCCCCCGGCACGCGTCGGGCCGCGGGCCCGTCCTCGTCGGCGACACGGTCCGCATGGTCGCCGGGCGGGTCGCCATGGACCAGTTCGTCGTCGACCTCGGCGGCGACACCCCCGAGCCGGGCACCGAGGCCGTGCTCTTCGGCTCCGGGGAGCGGGGCGAGCCCACCGCCGAGGACTGGGCGGTGGCCGCCGACACCATCGCGTACGAGATCGTCACCCGGATCGGCGCGCGCGTCCCGCGCGTCTATCTGGACGTGTAGAGACGCACAAGGGGGAAGGCGTGGGCGAGTCCAGCAGCTGGCGGCGGGCCGGGTTCGCCGGTGCCGCGCTAGGCGTCCTGGCCGCCGGCGCGGCCGCCGGGGTCGCGGTCGAGCGGCTCACCGTCGGCCGTTCCGTACGGCAGAAGGCGCGGCTCGCCCTGGACGCCACCGGCCCGTACGGCGGTCTGCGCGGCACCCCGGGACGGGCGACCGCCGACGACGGGACCGTCCTGTACTACGAGGTGGACGAGGTCGAGCCGGACGCGCCGGCCGGCCGCCGCCGGCGGCTCTTCGGCCGGAAGGAACCCGCCCCCGTCACCGTCGTCTTCAGCCACGGCTACTGCCTCAACCAGGACTCCTGGCACTTCCAGCGGGCCGCGCTGCGCGGTCTCGTCCGGAGCGTCCACTGGGACCAGCGCAGCCACGGCCGCTCGGGCCAGGGAGTGGCCCAGACGGGTCCCGACGCGGTGCCCGTCTCCATCGACCAGCTGGGCCGCGACCTCAGGGCCGTCCTCGACGCGGCCGCTCCCGAGGGCCCGCTCGTCCTGGTCGGGCACTCGATGGGCGGCATGACGGTGATGGCGCTCGCCGAGCGGTATCCGGAACTGATCCGCGACCGGGTGGCCGGCGTCGCCTTCGTCGGCACCTCGGCCGGGAACCTGGCCGAGGTCTCGTACGGGCTGCCGATCGCCGGGGTCAACGCCGTCCGGCGGGTCCTGCCGGGGGTCCTGCGGGCGCTGGGGTCCCAGGCGGAGCTGGTCGAGCGAGGTCGGCGGGCGACCGCCGACCTCTTCGCCGGGCTGATCAAGAAGTACTCGTTCTCCTCGAAGGACGTGGATCCGGCGGTGGCCCGGTTCGCCGAGCGGATGATCGAGTCGACCCCGATCGACGTGGTCGCCGCGTTCTACCCGGCCTTCGCCGAGCACGACAAGGCCGCCGCCCTCGCCGCCTTCCACGGCCTGCCGGTGCTCGCGCTCGCCGGCGACAACGATCTGGTGACCCCCAGCTCCCACACCGAGGCCATCGGCGACCTGCTCCCGGACGCGGAGCTGGTCATCGTCCCCGACGGCGGTCATCTGGTGATGCTGGAGCACCCCGAGGCGGTCACCGACCGGCTGGCCGACCTCCTCGTACGGGCGGGCGCGGTCCCGGAGACGGCGACGGCCGCGGTGAGGACGGACGGCCGCAACAGCTAGGTTGGCGGGTATGGAAGCAGCGCACCCGCCCGTCTCCGGCGCCACTCTCTCCGTCGACTCCCCCCAGCGGATGCAGGAGCTCGGCCGCCGGCTCGCGAAGATCCTCCGTCCCGGCGACCTCGTCATGCTCACCGGCGAGCTCGGCGCCGGGAAGACCACGCTGACCCGCGGCCTCGGCGAGGGGCTGGGGGTGCGCGGCGCCGTCACCTCCCCGACCTTCGTCATCGCCCGCGTCCACCCGTCCCTGGTCGGCGGCCCGGCCCTGGTGCACGTGGACGCGTACCGCCTCGGCGGCGGACTGGACGAGATGGAGGACCTCGACCTCGACGTCTCGCTGCCCGAGTCCGTGGTGGTCGTCGAATGGGGCGACGGCAAGGTCGAGGACCTCACCGACGACCGGCTGCACCTCCTCATCCACCGGGTGACCGGCGACACCGACGACGACCGGCGCACGGTCGTGCTGCGCGGGATCGGCGCGCGCTGGGCCGGCGAGGAGCTGGCCGCGCTCTGAACGGCGTGGGCCGTACGGCCGGGGGCCGCCCGTAGGTTCCGACAACGTGTCGGCAAGGTGTTGCGTGGGTCGTACGAGCCGTGGTCACATGGATGCACGAGCTGGTTAGGTGCACCTAACCTACGGGAGGCATGCATGGCGACGCCGGAGCGCGCGGAACCCAGCCGGGACCACGTCTCGATGAGTGAGCTGCTGGCGTCCTGCGCGGCCGCCCGGGCGCTCTCGACTCCGCCGGCCGAGGCCGAGGAGAGCACATGGGCCGAGGAGGGCCGGCAGCCGGCCGTGCGGGACGAAGCGGCCTGACCGCCAGGACACCCCCGGGGAACCGGCTGCCTGCCCGGGTGTCGCCACGGGCGCCGTGCCGGGTGACGTACCGGCCCAGGAGGCGCTGCCTCGTCCGCCGCCTCAGGCGACGACGACGACCTTCGCGCCGATGACCGCGAAGGTCCACAGGGCGTCGCCGTCGGCCCGCTTCATACGGATGCCGCCCGTCTTCTTCGTCGGGTCCGGGGTCGGCGTGGAGCCGTCCACCGCCGCGCTGAAGCCGATCGCCACGTCCTGGTTGTTCGCGAACCGCACCACGTGCTCGATCTGCACGCCGTCCGAGCCGCGGACCGAACCCGAGCGCGAGGTCACGCTGTAGGCCCCCGGCAGCGGATCCACCGTGCTCGGCATCACCGCGAACGTGCGGGTCGCCTTGCCCTTGGCGTCGACCAGCCACACCCGGCGGTCGGTGAGCGCGTACACGACCCGCTCGCCGCCGCCCGAGCCCGCCGGCACCGCCAGCGGGTTCGCGGCCGGCTGCTTCGGACCGCCGCTCGGCGAGACGGAGGGGACGGAGGCGCCCGGCGTCCGCGGCTTCACCGACAGGTCGGCGGGGGCACTGGCCGAAGCCTGGTAGGCGAGGAAGGCGACCGCGGCGACGGCCGCCACCGTGAGCCCGGCCACGAATCCCGAGCTGCTCCGTGCCACCGTGCCCACCTCTCGTACGAACGTATCGAAGGGTGACGGTAGCAGCCGCCGACCCGAGGTTCGGGGCACCGGGCCCCGGAGCCGTAGGCTGTTCGCGTGCTGTTGCTCGCCATGGATACCGCCACCCCCGCCGTCACCGTCGCCCTGCACGACGGCGAGGCCGTCGTCGCCTCGTCGAGCCAGGTCGACGCCCGCCGTCACGGGGAGCTGCTGCTGCCCGCCGTCGACCGGGTCCTCAAGGAAGCCGGTCTGAAGATCGACGCGGTCACCGGCGTCGTCGTCGGCGTCGGCCCCGGCCCGTACACGGGGCTCCGCGTCGGCCTGGTCACGGCCGCGACCTTCTCCTCCGCCCTCGGTGTGCCGGTCCACGGCCTGTGCACCCTCGACGGCCTCGCGTACGCCGCCGGCCTCGACGAGCCCTTCGCCGTCGCCACGGACGCGCGCCGCAAGGAGGTCTACTGGGCGCGGTACGACGACTCCCGCACGCGCGTGACCGACGCGGCCGTCGACCGGCCCGCCGACATCGCCGAGCGGCTCGCCGGCCTCCCGGTCGTCGGCGCGGGCGCCCGGCTCTACCCCGACGCCTTCCCCGACGCCCGCGACCCCGAGCACCAGTCGGCGGCCGCGCTCGCCGCGCTCGCGGCCGAGCGGCTGGCCGCGGGCGGGGACGGCTTCCTCGACCCGCTGCCGATGTACCTGCGGCGCCCCGACGCGCAGGTGCCGAAGAACTACAAGGTGGTCACCCCCCAGTGACAGCCGTGCTGCGGGAGATGCGCTGGTGGGACATCGCGCCCGTGCTCGCGCTCGAAGCGGAGCTGTTCCCCGAGGACGCCTGGTCGGAGGGGATGTTCTGGTCCGAGCTCGCGCACTCCCGGGGGCCGGGCGCCACCCGCCGCTACATCGTCGCGGAGACCCCCGGGGAGAACGGCGGGCAGCGGCTCGTCGGCTACGCGGGACTCGCCGCGGCCGGCGGACTCGGCGACGTGCAGACGATCGCCGTCTCCCGCGACCAGTGGGGGACCGGGCTCGGCGCCCGGCTCCTCACCGACCTGCTCCACCACGCCACCGCCTTCGAGTGCGACGAGGTCCTCCTCGAAGTGCGCGTGGACAACACCCGGGCCCAGAAGCTCTACGAGCGCTTCGGCTTCGAGCCCATCGGTTTCCGGCGCGGCTACTACCAGCCCGGAAACGTGGACGCGCTCGTGATGCGACTGACCGTTCAAGGAACCGGAACCGAGATCTGATGCCCGTACCGACCCATGGCTGGAATGACTGATGGCTGCTGACGAACCGCTCGTACTCGGCATCGAGACCTCCTGTGACGAGACCGGCGTCGGCATCGTCCACGGCACCACGCTCCTCGCGGACGCCATCGCCTCCAGCGTCGACACCCACGCCCGCTTCGGCGGCGTCGTGCCCGAGATCGCCTCCCGCGCCCATCTGGAGGCGATGGTCCCGACGATCGAGCGCGCCCTGAAGACGGCCGGCGTCTCGGCGAAGGACCTCGACGGCATCGCCGTCACCGCGGGCCCCGGCCTCGCGGGCGCGCTGCTCGTCGGCGTCTCGGCGGCCAAGGCGTACGCGTACGCGCTCGGCAAGCCGCTCTACGGCGTCAACCACCTGGCCTCGCACATCTGCGTCGACCAGCTGGAGCACGGCAAGCTGCCCGAGCCGACGATGGCGCTGCTGGTCTCCGGCGGGCACTCCTCGCTGCTGCTCTCCGCGGACATCACCTCCGACGTGCGCCCGATGGGCGCGACCATCGACGACGCGGCCGGCGAGGCGTTCGACAAGATCGCCCGCGTCCTCGACCTCGGCTTCCCCGGCGGACCGGTCATCGACCGGCTCGCCAGGGAGGGCGACCCGGCGGCCATCGCGTTCCCGCGCGGTCTGAGCGGCTCCCGCGACCCCGCGTACGACTTCTCCTTCTCCGGCCTCAAGACCGCCGTGGCCCGCTGGATCGAGGCCAAGCGGGCGGCCGGCGAGGAGGTGCCCGTCCGGGACGTGGCCGCGTCCTTCCAGGAGGCGGTCGTCGACGTGCTCACCCGCAAGGCCGTCCGGGCCTGCAAGGACGAGGGCGTCGACCACCTGATGATCGGCGGCGGCGTCGCCGCCAACTCGCGGCTGCGCGCGCTCGCCCAGGAGCGCTGCGAGCGGGCCGGCATCCGGCTGCGGGTGCCCCGGCCCGGCCTGTGCACGGACAACGGCGCGATGGTCGCGGCCCTCGGCTCGGAGATGGTCGCCCGCAACCGGCCGGCCTCCGACCTGGAGCTGTCGGCCGACTCGTCCCTGCCGGTGACCGACCCGCACGTGCCCGGTCGCTCCCACGACCACGGTCACGATCACGTGCACGAGGTCAGCAAGGAGAACCTGTACTCGTGAGGCTCACCCTCATGTGGGAGGCGCGGGCCGCTCAGGACCGGGGCGCCGAGCTCCTGGAGTGGGCGCGGGCGCAGGTCCTCGCCCGGGAGCCGGTCCGCCGGGAGATCTTCCGGGCCCCGCAGGACCGGGTCCTCGTCCTCACCTGGTGGGAGGCGGAGGCGTTCGACGCCGAGCTGCCCGAGCTGCCGGAGCCGGACGCGGAGCTGATCACCCGTCCGGTCCACCGCTGGCGCTTCGAATCGGTCGAATAGGCGACACCCGAGCAACCTTTCGAATCCGTCGGGCATCCCACAGCGTGTGAAGAAGACGATCGCGCTGTGGGCGGCCCTGACCGCCGTCGCCCTCCTGGTGACCGGCTGCACGGCGGAGGACGGCCCCGTCGCCGCCCCCGCCCCCACGGCTCCCCCGACCGCCGAGGCGTCCCGCGGGGCCCCCGCCGAGGCGTCCGGCGGGTCGTCCGGCGGAGCGGCCGGGGCGCACCGGGCGCCCGGAACCGCCGGTACCCGGGCGGCCGCGTACCGCAGGTGGGGGCTCAAGCCCTTCGCCGCCCCGCCGGCCCCGCCCGCGGTCAAGCCGGTGGTCCGCCCGCCCGGCGGCCCGGTGCCCGTCATCAGCGAGATACCCACCCGCGAGAAGATCGTCTTCATCACGATCGACGACGGGGCCGAGAAGGACCCCGGGTTCGTCACGATGATGAGGGACCTCGGGATCCCGGTCACGATGTTCCTCACCGACGCGGCCATCCGCGCCGACTACGGCTACTTCGCCCCGCTCGTCGCCCAGGGCCACGGCCTCGCCAACCACACCCTCACCCACCCGAACCTGCGCACCCTCTCCCAGGAGGCCCAGCGCCGGGAGATCTGCGGCCAGCAGACGAGGCTGGAGCAGCGGTACGGCACGGCCCCGCGCCTCTTCCGGCCCCCGTACGGCAACTGGAACGAGGCCACGCGCGCGGCGGCGGGGGAGTGCGGCGTGGACGCGATCGTGCTGTGGCGCGAGTCCATGCAGATCAAGAACATGCAGTACCAGCGCGGCGACCGGAAGCTGCACCCCGGCGACATCATCCTGGCCCACTTCCGCGGCCCGTCCGAGCTCAAGGGCCGGACGATGACGGAGATGACGGCGACGATGCTGCGCCGCATACAGGAGCAGGGCTTCACCGTGGCCCGCCTGGAGGACTACGTCTAGAAGCTTTCCCGGGCGTGGTGTCGATGCGGGCCCCTCCCGTTCGACGTATGTGTGGAAGGCGGGGAACGGCCCCGCCACCGCACCACCCGAGGAGTCGTCATGCCCCGCTTCCTGTCCCTCGTCCGCATCGAGGAGAACACCATCGACATGGAGAGCGCCGACCCCGGCTTCGAGCAGCGGATGGGCGCGCTCTTCGAGGAGATCACCAAGGCCGGCGCCATGCTGGACACCGCCGGGCTGAGGCCGACCGCCGAGTCCACCCGGATCACCTGGTCGGACGGGAAGCTGTCGTACACCGACGGGCCGTTCACCGAGACCAAGGAGGTCGTCGGCGGCTACGCGATGCTCCAGTGCAAGGACATGGCCGAGGCCGTCGAGTGGGGGAAGCGCTTCCTGGCCGTCCACCCGCCGCAGTGGAAGGTCGGTCTCGAGGTCCGCGAGGTCGAGGAGATGCCGGAGGGCTGACCCGCGGTGTGCTGTCATGTGATCCGTGACGGTGCAGAGCACGCTGGAGACGGTCTTCCGGATGGAGTCGGCGCGGATCATCGCCACCGTGGCGCGGATCGTGCGCGACGTCGGCATCGCCGAGGAGATCGCCCAGGACGCGCTCGTCTCCGCCCTTGAGCAGTGGCCGCGGTCAGGTGTCCCCGAGCGGCCGGGCGCCTGGCTGACGGCCGCCGCCAAGCACCGGGCCGTCGACCTCGTGCGGCGGCGCGAGACGTACGCCCGGAAGCTGGCGGAGGTCGGCCGGACGCTCACGGAGGAGTCGTACGACCCCGAGCCGTCCGGACCCGGCGACATCGACGACGACGTGCTGCGGCTCGTCTTCACCGCCTGCCACCCGGTGCTCTCCGCCGAGGCGCGGGCGGCGCTGACGCTGCGGCTCGTCGGCGGGCTCAGGACCGACGAGATCGCCCGCGCCTTCCTCGTCCCGGAGGCGACCGTCGCGGCGCGCGTCACCCGCGCCAAGCGGACCCTCGCCAGGGCGGGCGTGGAGTTCGAGGTGCCCTACGGGGAGGACCGGGCGGCCCGGCTGGGTTCCGTCCTGGAGGTCGTCTACCTGATCTTCAACGAGGGGTACGCGGCGACCGCGGGCGACGACCTGCTGCGGCCCGGCCTGTGCGAGGACGCGCTGCGGCTCGCCCGCGGTCTCGCCGCGCTCATGCCCGAGGAGGGCGAAGTGCACGGGCTCGCCGCCCTGCTCGAACTCCAGGCGTCCCGGACGGCGGCCAGGACCGGACCCGGCGGGCGGCCGGTGCTCCTCGCCGAGCAGAACCGGCGGCGCTGGGACCGGCTGCTGATCCGGCGCGGGTTCGCGGCCCTGGCCAGGGCCGGCGACGGGCGCTCCTACGGCCCGTACGCCCTCCAGGCCGCGATCGCCGCCTGTCACGCGCGGGCGGCCTCGTACGAGGAGACGGACTGGGCGACGATCGCCGCGCTGTACGGCCGGCTCGGCGTCCTCGCGCCCTCCCCGGTGGTCGAACTGAACCGCGCCGTCGCCGTGTCGATGACCGAGGGCCCGGCCGCGGCCCTCAGGGTCGTCGACGCGCTCGCCACCGAACCGGCCCTGGCGCGCTACCACTTGCTGCCGAGCGTCCGGGGCGATCTGCTGGCCCGGCTCGGGCGGGCGGCGGAGGCGCGCGCGGAGTTCGAGCGGGCCGCGGCCCTCACCCGCAACGAGAGCGAGCGGGCCCTGCTGCGGGCGCGGGCGGGGGAGTCGGTGGATCCTGGCGGGGGAGGCCCTGTGCGGATGCCCGGCGGCGACGCCTAGGGTGCTGGGCATGTCCCCGCGTATGCCGCTGCCGCCCCCGCCCCCGCCCGCCGAGCTCCGGAGCTGGCCCGACCGGGAGGCGCGGATCGCCGACCGGGCGCTGGCGCTCGACGCGCTGGGACGGCGACTGCTCGGCGTGGGCCGGCTCGTGATGTTCCTGGTCTGGTTCGCGCTGCTCGAACTGGGCTGGGGGCTGGTCGGCGTGCTGCTGACGGCGCTCGGCGGCCCGCTGCGCGACCCGCTCACCGTCCTGACCGGTGTCTTCGCGTCCGTCCTCGGCATCGGCGTCCTCGTCCCGGCCGTGTGGATGACCGTCCGCGGCCACCGGCGCGACCGGACCGTCCGCGAACGGCTCACCCAGTGGGCCGCGCTCGACCGGCACGGCCCGACGGACGCCCGGCTGCGCGCCCCCGCCCTCAGCGCCTGCTGGCTGCTCCTGTCCTTCGCGATGTGCGGGGTCGGCCTCTGGCTCGGCTTCGCCGTGCCCGCGGGCGCCCGCTGGGAGGACGGCGGTTACGGCCTGGTCGCCTACGGCATGGGCGCCGCCCTCATCCTCTGGATCACCGGGCTGACCGGCCTGGCGAAGGCCGTCGGCCACTACCGCTTCGCGGTGCGGCTCACCGGCCCCCGCCCGCCGGCCGGCCGATCAGCATCGTCGGGGCTCCCGCGACCCGAGTGAGCAGCACCGTCGCCGCGTTGGGGCCCTTCGGCTTCACCCTGCGCCGGATCTCCTCGGGTTCGACGGCCGAGCCGCGCTTCTTCACGGTCAGCGTGCCGACCTCGCGCTCCCGCAGCAGCGCCTTCAACTTCTTCAGGTTGAAGGGGAGTTCGTCGGTGATCTCGTAGGCGGCGGCGTACGGGGTGGGGGTGAGCGCGTCCGCCGTGACGTACGCGATCGTCTCGTCGATCAGACCGCCGCCCAGCTCCTGCGCGACCTCGGCGACGAGGTGCGCGCGGATGACGGCGCCGTCGGGTTCGTACAGGTAGCGGCCGACCGGCCGGACCGCCGGGTCCGGCAGTCCCCGGCCGATGAGCCCGGCGCCGGAGGGCAGCAGCGTGGCCCGGCGGGCGCCCGGCTCCGTACCGAACCAGAGCACGGCCTCCTTCACGTCCCCGCCGTCCGAGATCCACTCGGCCTCGGCGTCCTCGGGGACGGCCTCGTGCGGGATGCCGGGCGCCACCTTCAGGGCGGCGCGCGGGGCCTTGCGGGCCGCCTCGACGGCCCAGGAGAGCGGCGGGGAGTACGCCTCCGGGTCGAAGATCCTGCCCCGGCCGCCGCGCCGTGCCGGGTCGACGAAGACCGCGTCGTACGGGCTGGTGTCGATCTCGGTCACGTCCGCGCACCGCACCTCGATCAGCTCCGCGAGCCCGAGCGCCTCGGCGTTGGCGCGGGCCACCTCGGCGGTCAGCGGGTCGCGGTCGACGGCGAGGACGGAGATCCCGGCGCGGGCGAGGGCGATCGCGTCGCCGCCGATGCCGGAGCAGAGGTCCGCGACGCCGCCGACACCGAGCTCCTTGAGCCGGGCCGCCCGGTACGTGCCGACCGAGGCGCGGGTCGACTGCTCGACGCCGTTGGGGGTGAAGTACATCCGGTACGCGTCCTCGGCGCCGAACTTCGCCACCGCCCGCTGCCGCAGCCGTGCCTGGCCGAGCGCCGCGGTGACGAGCTCGGCGGGGTGGTCGCGGCGCAGCCGGGAGGCGACCGCCAGCTCCTGGGCGGGGTCGTAGTCGCGCAGGGCGGTGAGGAGCGTCTGCCCCTCGGGGCCGAGCAGGGGGGTGAAGGAGGCGAGGTCGGTCACCCGTCCCATTGTGGGCCCTGCGCCACTGTGGGCCGGCCGGGGGACGGTGGGGCGGTACGGCGGTGTCGCGACCCGTGGAGGGGCTTCCGCGCTGACAGGATGCGGCGCCATGCAGCTCGTACGACAAAAGGAAGAATTTATGGTGATCGGCGCGCCCCACCCCCGTCGTCGGGCCCTCGGGGCCGCCCTCCTCGTCGCCGCCCTCGCCTCGGCGGCCACGGCCTGCTCCGGCGCCGCCGAACCGGACGGCGGAGCCCCCGCCCCCGCCGCCGGACAACGGGCCCCGGGCGCCCAGAGCGCCTCCGGCGCACTCAACGCCTACCTCGACAACATCCGCAAGCAGCGCGCCGCCCGCGCGCTCGCCGCCAAGAAGTGGGGCCTCACCCGGACCCCGCTGGAAGCCCCGGCCCCGCCCGCCGTCAAGCCGAGGATCACCACCCGCAAGGGCTTCGAGACGGACGGCGAGGGCCTCCCGCCCGTCTTCACCACCGTGCCGACCAAGCAGAAGATCGTCTTCCTCACCATCGACGACGGCGCGGAGAAGGACCCCGCCCTGCTGCGGATGATGAAGGAACTCGACATCCCCTACAGCGCCTTCCTCAGCGACTACGTCGTCAACGACGACTACGGCTACTTCGCGAAGATGCAGAAGTCCGGGGTCTCCCTGCACAACCACACCCTCAACCACCGCTACCTGCCCGGACTCTCCTACAGCCAGCAGAAGCGCGAGATCTGCGGCATGCAGCAGATCATCGAGAAGCAGTTCGGCAAGCGGCCCCCGCTCTTCCGCCCGCCCTACGGCAACTACAACGAGGACACCCTGCGCGCGGCCAAGTCCTGCGGCGTCAAGGCCGTCCCGCTCTGGGCGGCCGAGGCGTTCCCCGACCACATGGAGTGGCGCGAGTGGGACCGCGACCTGCACCCCGGCGACATCGTGCTCACCCACTTCCGCGGCAAGCAGGACTGGAAGGGCACCATGCCGGACATGATCCGACGGGTGATGAACGTGATCACCTCCAAGGGGTACGCGGTCGCGAAACTCGAGGACTACGTGTGAGAACGCGGGCACGGCGGTGGACCGCCGCTCTGGCCGTGACCGCCACACTCCTCGCCCTCCCGGCCTGCGCCTCCTCGGTCGACCCGATCGAACGGCTCGGCCGCAAGGCGGCGGAACGGGTGGGACCCCGGCCCACGCCGGCCCGGGAGGCGCGGGACGGCGTACGCCAGGAGGCGCGGGAGCGCGTACGGGAAGCGGTGGACGCCAAGGGGTGCGAGGACCCGGCACACGACCTGCCGGAACGCCGTCGCGTCACGCCACAGGGCGATGAATTGGCACTCCGCTTGACCGAGTGCTAATCGCGGTCATAGTCTCGGCTCTGGCACTCCCCACTGGAGAGTGCCAACACGGCGACGGGCAGGTCCGGCACCCGCGACGACGGATCCACCTGGTCGCCACCCAGACAGTTAGCCCCGTGAGATCTCCGAAGGGGGAGGTCGGATCGTGACGACCACCAGCTCCAAGGTTGCCATCAAGCCGCTCGAGGACCGCATTGTGGTCCAGCCGCTCGACGCCGAGCAGACCACCGCCTCTGGCCTGGTCATTCCGGACACGGCCAAGGAGAAGCCCCAGGAGGGCGTCGTCCTGGCCGTTGGCCCGGGCCGCTTCGAGAACGGCGAGCGTCTGCCGCTCGACGTCAAGACCGGCGACATCGTGCTGTACAGCAAGTACGGCGGCACCGAGGTGAAGTACAACGGCGAGGAGTACCTCGTCCTCTCGGCTCGCGACGTGCTCGCGATCATCGAGAAGTAATTCACCGAAGTACCCGAAGTACCTGAAGCAGATGCTTTGAGCTGCGCCCCGAGGCACCTTTCCAGGCGCCCCGGGGCGCAGTTCGTTCCACCTGAATCCGAGAGGGCTGAACCGCTCCCATGGCGAAGATCCTGAAGTTCGACGAGGACGCCCGTCGCGCCCTTGAGCGCGGCGTCAACAAGCTTGCCGACACGGTCAAGGTGACGATCGGCCCCAAGGGCCGCAACGTCGTCATCGACAAGAAGTTCGGTGCCCCCACCATCACCAACGACGGTGTCACGATCGCCCGCGAGGTCGAGCTCGACGACCCGTACGAGAACCTCGGCGCCCAGCTGGTGAAGGAGGTGGCGACCAAGACCAACGACATCGCGGGTGACGGCACCACCACCGCCACCGTGCTCGCCCAGGCCCTGGTCCGCGAGGGTCTGCGCAACGTCGCCGCCGGCGCCTCCCCGGCCGCCCTGAAGAAGGGCATCGACGCCGCCGTCAAGGCCGTCTCCGAGGAGCTCCTCGCCACCGCGCGCCCGATCGAGGACAAGTCCGACATCGCCGCCGTCGCCGCGCTCTCCGCGCAGGACCAGCAGGTCGGCGAGCTCATCGCCGAGGCGATGGACAAGGTCGGCAAGGACGGTGTCATCACCGTCGAGGAGTCCAACACCTTCGGCCTGGAGCTCGACTTCACCGAGGGCATGGCCTTCGACAAGGGCTACCTGTCCCCGTACATGGTCACCGACCAGGAGCGTATGGAGGCCGTCCTCGACGACCCGTACATCCTGATCAACCAGGGCAAGATCTCCTCGATCCAGGACCTGCTGCCCATCCTGGAGAAGGTCATCCAGGCCGGCGCCAGCAAGCCGCTGCTGATCATCGCCGAGGACATCGAGGGCGAGGCCCTGTCGACCCTCGTCGTCAACAAGATCCGTGGCACCTTCAACGCCGTGGCCGTCAAGGCCCCCGGCTTCGGCGACCGCCGCAAGGCGATGCTCGGCGACATGGCCACCCTCACCGGTGCCACCGTCATCGCCGAAGAGGTCGGCCTCAAGCTCGACCAGGCCGGCCTGGACGTGCTCGGCACCGCCCGCCGCGTGACCATCACCAAGGACTCCACCACCATCGTCGACGGTGGCGGCAACTCCGAGGACGTCGCGGGCCGCGTCAACCAGATCAAGGCCGAGATCGAGTCCACGGACTCCGACTGGGACCGCGAGAAGCTCCAGGAGCGCCTCGCGAAGCTGGCCGGCGGCGTGTGCGTGATCCAGGTCGGCGCCGCCACCGAGGTGGAGCTGAAGGAGAAGAAGCACCGTCTGGAGGACGCCATCTCCGCGACCCGCGCCGCGGTCGAGGAGGGCATCGTCTCCGGTGGTGGCTCCGCTCTGGTCCACGCCGTCAAGGTCCTCGAGGGCAACCTCGGCAAGACCGGCGACGAGGCCACGGGTGTCGCGGTCGTCCGCCGCGCCGCCGTCGAGCCGCTGCGCTGGATCGCCGAGAACGCCGGCCTCGAGGGCTACGTCATCACCTCCAAGGTGGCGGAGCTCGACAAGGGCCAGGGCTTCAACGCCGCCACCGGCGAGTACGGCGACCTGGTCAAGGCCGGCGTCATCGACCCGGTCAAGGTGACGCGCTCCGCCCTGGAGAACGCCGCCTCCATCGCCTCCCTCCTCCTCACCACCGAGACCCTCGTGGTGGAGAAGAAGGAAGAGGAGCCGGCGGACGCGGGCCACGGCCACGGTCACTCCCACTGAGGCTCGTAGCTGACCACTGAGGCCCGGTGCTCCCGTCGCGGGAGCACCGGGCCTCGGCCTTTCCCGGGCCGCCGACTCTCACGCCTCCACGGCGCCGAGCTGCTGCATCAGCCCGAGCATGTCGTACTGCCACCAGCCCTCCGCGATCTTCCCGTCGTCCCGGAAGCGGTGGATGACGGCGCCCGCCATGGTCACCGCCATGCCGGTCGGCTGGATCCCCATGAAGTCGCCGGTGTGGGTCCCCTTCCACGTCCAGCGCGTGCAGACCCGGTCGCCCTCCGCGATCTGGTCCTCGACGGTGAAGGCGAAGTCGAAACCGCCCCGCCACATCTCCACCTCGCGCCGGACCGCGTCCATGCCGATCACGTCCTGCTCGTTGGACGGATCGTGGTCGTGGTACCCCTCCGCCAGCACCTCGTCCATCAGCGCCAGCTCCTGCTCGGTGGCCAGCATCTCCATCAGCCGCCGGGCGTTGTTCTTGTACAGCGCCTCGTCCCGGACCACGTCCAGGTCCGTGAAGGTCGGCATCTCGTCACAGAGCGCCACCATCTCCCGGAAGATCCGGTCCGTCTCCGGCAGCTGCGAGTTCTGCATCGCCACGTCGTACGACGGGAACTCCACGATCTCCACGACATGCGACGCGTCCGACCGGTCCTTGCCCACGATGCTGTGCGTCGCGGTCCGTTTCCCCTTGGTCTGCTCGACCCACCGGTCCATGAGCCGGTTCAGGTCGTCCACCCGACTCGTCTTGCAGTCGATTATCTGTACGAACGTCATGGCGCCTCCCGACCGTGGTGGGAACCCTTTCAGTCTAGGTCCGGGGAGCCGCGATGCCCTGGCAGCAAGTGGGGCATGGAGCGCTGGGCGGTGCGGTGGGTCAGGCCGACCGGGTCAGGTCGTCGGCGCGGACCTCCTCCGCGAAGGGTTCGTCCCTCGTGTAGCGGGCGACCTCGTCGAGGGCCTGGTCGGTCATGCGGTGGAGTTCGTTGCCGAGGGAGCCGGCGACGTGGGGGGTGAGGAGGACGTTGGGGAGGGTGTAGAGGGGGGAGTCGGCCGGGGGGACTTCGGGGTCGGTGACGTCGAGGACGGCGTGGAGGCGGCCGGTGCGGAGGTGGGGGAGGAGTGCGGTCTCGTCGACGAGGGAGCCGCGGGCCGTGTTGATCAGGGTGGCGCCGTCGGGCATCGCGGCGAGCTGGCGGGGGCCGATCATGCGGTGCGTGGAGGGGAGTTGGGGCGCGTGCACGGAGACGACGGTGCTGCGGGCGCAGAGTTCGTCGAGGCCGACCAGTTCCACGCCCGGCTGCGGGGTCTTCACGTAGGGGTCGTAGAGGAGGACCTCGAAGTCGAAGGGGCGCAGGAGTTCGACGACCCGGCGGCCGATGCGGGAGGCGCCGACGATGCCGACGGTGCGGCGGTAGTTGCCCCAGGCGGTGGACTCGGCGAGCCAGGCGTGGTCGGTGCGGAGTTCGGCGTACCGCTGGGCCGAGCCCAGGACCCGTTTCCCGGCGAAGAGGATCGCGGCGAGTGTGTACTCGGCGACCGGCAGCGCGTTGGCGGCGGCGGCCGAGGTGACGCGGAGGCCGCGGTCCCAGCAGGCGTCGGTGATGTGGTGCTTGACGGAGCCGGCGGCGTGGACGACGGCTTTGAGCCGGGGGGCGCGGTCGAGGACCTCGGCGGTGAGGGGGGTCGCTCCCCAGCAGGTGAGGAGGAGTTCGGCCTCGGCGAGGGCGGCGGTGACGCGGGCGTCCGGAGCGGTGAGGTCGTGGGCGACGAGGTGCGGGTCGGTGCGGGTGAGCGCGGCGAGCCGGTCGCGGTGGGCGCCGGTGAGCAGGCGTTCGGCGATGCCGGGGCCCATGGCGAGGAGGAGGGAGGGGCGGTTGTCAGTGGTGGGGTGCATCGTGGGAACTGGCCTTCCTCACTTGACGCTGCCGGCGGTGAGGCCGGCCTTCCAGTGGCGCTGGAGGGAGACGAAGGCGACGACGAGGGGGACGACGGCGAGGAGTGATCCGGTGACGACGAGGGGGTAGAAGTCGGGTTCGGCGTGGGCGTTGCTGTTCCACGCGTACAGGCCGAGGCTCAGCGGGTAGAGCTTCTGGTCGGACAGCATCACCAGGGGGAGGAAGAAGTTGTTCCAGACGGCGGTGAACTGGAAGAGGAAGACCGTCACGAAGCCGGGCATCACCATGCGCAGGCCGATGGACCAGAAGACGCGCAGTTCGCCGGCCCCGTCGATCCGGGCGGCCTCCAGGGCCTCGTCGGGGATGTAGCCGGCGCAGAAGACCCGGGAGAGGTAGACGCCGAAGGGGTTGACGAGGACGGGGATCAGCACGGCCCAGTAGGTGTTGACGAGGCCGACCTCGCTGGCGAGGAGGTACATCGGCAGGGCGAGCGCGGTGGTGGGGACGAGCACGCCGAGGAGGACGAGCCCGAAGAGCTGCTCCTTGCCCCGGAAGTCGTAGACGTGGAAGGCGTATCCGGCGGCGACGCTGATCAGTGAGCAGGCGAGGGCGCCGAGTCCCGCGTAGAGCAGGCTGTTGGCGTACCAGTGGAAGTAGATGCCGTCGTTGTACTGGGTGAGCCGGGTGAGGTTGCCGCCGAGGTCGAAGCCGTCGAAGGAGAAGGCGTTTCCGGCGAGGAGGCCGCCGGCGTCCTTGGTGGCGGCGGTGAGCAGCCAGACCAGCGGGAAGAGCATGTAGACGACGGCGAGGACGAGGGCGCCGTTGACGGCCGTCCTGGAGAGCCAGGGGCCGGGGGAGCGGGTGCTCATGCGGTCTGCTCCTTCCGCGCCGTGCCCGCCTTGCGTGCGGTGTGTGCCGTGCTCGCCTCGCGTGCAGTGCCGGCCTTGCGGCGGCCGGTGAACCGGGTGACCGCGAAGGAGAGCAGGGCGGCCGTGAGGGCGAGGAGTACGGAGGCTGCGGCCGCGAGTCCGTAGTCGTTGCGGTCGAAGGCCGCGGTGTACGCGTACATGTTCGGCGTCCAGGTGGAGGTGACGGCGGATCCGGTGCCCTTGTTGAGGATCAGCGGCTCGGTGAAGAGCTGGAGGGAGCCGATGACCGTGAAGAGGCCGACCATCGCGAGGGATGCCTTGACGAGGGGGATCTTGATGGCGAAGGCGATCCGCCAGGCGCCGGCCCCGTCGACGGTGGCCGCTTCGAGGACGGAGCGGTCGATGGCCTGGAGGGCCGCGTAGAAGATGACCATGTTGTAGCCGAGCCATTCCCACAGGGCGATGTTGACGACGGAGGGCAGGGCGCCTTCGGGGGAGAAGAAGTCGAAGCCGATGCCGCCCGCTTCCATCGCCGTGACGACCGGGCTGAGCTGGGGCGTGTAGAGGTAGACCCAGATCAGCGCGGCGATGATGCCGGGGACGGCGTGCGGCAGGAAGAGCGCGAGCTGGAAGAAGCGGCGGGCGCGGGCGAGTGCCGAGTCCAGCAGGAGGGCGAGGCCGAGGGCTCCGGCGAGCAGGAGCGGGATGTAGAACAGGCAGTATCCGAGCAGGACGCCGAAGCCCTCGCGGAAGGCCCGGTCACCCAGCGCCGCGGTGTAGTTGTCGAGGCCGGTGAAGACGGTCTCGGTGCCGCCGAAGCCCAGTCCGGACTGCTTCTCGGTGAAGAGGCTGAGCCAGACCGCGTAGCCGATCGGCACCACCATCACCGCGGTGAACAGGAGGAAGAAGGGGGTCAGCAGGATCGCCGCGGCGCGGGTTCGGGCCTTCATGCGGTCAGCCCTCGACCTTCAGGCCGCGCTTGGTGAGTTCGGCGACGGTGGCGTCGTGGCCGGCCTTGACGGCGTCGGCGATGCCGGGGCCGCCCTGGGTGATCTTGCCGAAGTGGTCCTTGATCGTGGTGTTGGTGGTGCCGGTGGTCGGGCCCCAGGCCCAGTGCGGGTTGATGGAGGCGCCGGCGGACTCGAAGAGGGCGTAGATGTCCTGGCCGCCGTAGTAGCCGGCGTCGAATGCCTTCTTGGCGACGGGGCGCAGGGCGGTGGCGGCCGGGAAGGCGGAGGAGGTGCCGGAGGCGATGCGGGCCTTCACGCCGTCCTCGGTGGTGGACATCCATTCGGCGAAGGTGACGGCCGCGGCCTTCTGCTTGCTGTCCTTGGTCACGGCGAAGGAGGTGCCGCCGAGCATGCCGCTGGCGGGCTTGCCGTCCCAGGTGGGGATGGGGGCGACGGCCCACTTGCCGTCCTGCTCGGGCAGGGTGCCCTTGAGGACGCCCGCGCCCCAGGAGGCGCCGAGGTAGCCGATGGTGGTGCCGTTCTTGAGGGAGCCGGTCCACTCGGGGCTGAAGGAGGCGTTCTTGTGGACGAGGCCGCCGTCGAGGAGGCCCTGCCAGTAGGCGGTGACCTTGGTGGTGGCCGGGTCGGTGGTGTCGATCTTCCAGCTGTCGTCCCCGGCCTTGAACCACTGGGCGCCGGCCTGCCAGGCCATGGCCTCGAAGGTGGTGGGGTCGTCGGGGAAGAAGGTGGCGATACGGGCCTTGGCGTCGGCCTTCCTGACCTGCTCGGCGGCCTTCTTGAACGCGTCCCAGGTGGTGGGGACCTCGACCTTGTACTGCGCGAAGAGGTCCTTGCGGTAGAAGAACGCCTGCGGGGCGGCGTCGAAGGGGACGGCCCAGGACTTGCCGCCGAGGGTGGTGAGTTCGACGGTCTGCGGGAGCAGCTTGGCGCGGTCGGCCTCGGTGAACTCGCCGCCGATGTCCTGGAGGGCGCCGGAGCTCACGAACTCGGGGAGCGAGGAGTACTCGATGGAGACGAGGTCGGGGGCGTTGCCGGCCTTGACGGCGTTGGAGATCTTGGCGTAGCCGCCGGCGGTGCCGGAGGGGATCTCCTCGAACTTCACCTGGATGTCGGTGTGGGAGGCGTTGAAGGCGTCCACGACGTCCTTGGAGCCCTTGGCCCAGCCCCAGAAGGTGATGGTCACGGGCCCGTTCGACTTGTTCGCGGTGTCGTCACCGCCGCCGCCGCAGGCCGTGAGGACGGCGAGGGCGGTGGCGGTGCCGGCTATGACGCGGGACGTTCTGCTCCAACTACGGGTCACGGCTCGGCTCCTGGGGGCGGGGCGGCTGGGAGGTTGTGGCCGTGATCCTGTGACCGTTCATGACCGAAGTCAAGAGCGAAAGATTGATTGATCGAAAAAAGATCAGATCGATCGCTCAGGGCGCCCACCCCGCCGGCGGGACCCGTCAGTCGCGTCGCGCCCCGCACGAGGCCCGCACCCGCAGCCTGGGCAGCAGGCTCAGATGGCGCCGCGCCGGCTCCTCGTCCGGCCCCTCGGTGAGCCGCTCCACCAGCAGCTCCGCGGCGTGCCGCCCCACCTGACGCTTCGGTGGCGCGACCGCCGTCAGCGGGGTGTCGGCGAGGGCCGCGACCTCGTCGTCGTACGCGATCAGGGCGAGGTCCTGCGGCACCCGCACGCCCAGCTCGGCCAGGCGCTGCACGATCTCGATCGCGTCCACGTCGTTGTGGACCAGGGCCGCGCCGGAGAGGCCCGAGCGGACCGCGTCGTGCAGCGCCCGCACCGCCCGCTCGAAGCCCTCCGGGTCCGCCTCGGCCGGCACGGAGTCGATGACCGGGCGCGGCTCCTTCAGGCCGAGCGTCGCCAGGGCGTCGGCGTATCCCGCGCGGACCGCGAGCGCGGTCGGGGAGTCCCGGCGAGCCACGAGCAGCGGTGTCGCGTGGCCGAGGGAGAGCAGGTGCCGCAGGGCGAGCAGGACGCCGTGGGCGTGGTCGGAGGCGACCCGGTCCAAGCCGTCGAGCGGGCTGCCGGGCTCCGCCCTGCGTTCCAGGAGCACGGCCGGCACCGGGAGTTCGGCCAGCCAGTCCCCGTACGCGAGGCGGTCCTCGGGGCCCCGCCAGCCGGGCGCCACGAGCACGCCCTCGGCGCCGGCGGAGAGCAGTCCCTCGGTGCGGGCGCGGTCCTCCTCGGGCCGGTAGTCCGAGATGCGCAGCACCAGCCGGGCGCCCGCGCGGGCCGCCGCCTCGTGCGCCCCCCGGATGACCTCGGCGAAGTAGTACGTGGCGGAGGGGGCGAGCAGGCCGAGGACCAGGCCCTCGCCCGGCCGCCCGGCGCCCGCGGCGCTCTGCCCCTGCGGCCAGGAGACCTGGCCGTGCACCCGGTCGAGCAGCCCCTCCCCGGCCAGCGCCTCGACGTCCCGGCGGGCGGTGACGGGGGAGACCCCGAGGCGCTCGGCCAGTTCGGAGACGCGGGCGGTGCCGCGTTCGCGCACCAGGGCCAGCAGTCGGTCGTGTCGTTCGGCAGCACTCTCGCGCACGGCGCAGTTCCCCCTCGCGGTGGTGGTGGTCCCTCGACCCTAGCCCCAGAAATGATCGAACGACAGGAGTTTCGATCATTCGATCGAGATCTCTTGACGGTTCGATCGAAGCCCGTTCAGGATTCCGGAGCGACGCAGACGCCGTCCCAGAGAGCCCTCAGGGAGCATCATGCCCACGCCGCCCGAGAACCGTGAGCTCAGCCCGTACACCGGCTGGACCCGTCCCCACTGGGAGGCCGCGGCCGACCGGCTCCTCCTGGCCGTCCGCCCGTACGCCTCACCGGGACGGGCGTTGATCGACCTCCCCGGGCCACGTCCCAGCTGGTCCGGCGCCCGCTCCGACGGCCTGGAGGGCTGGGCCCGCACCTTCCTCCTCGCCGCCCTCCGGGTCGCGGGCGCCCGCGGCGAGGACCCGCACGGCCACCTCGACCGGTACGCCGAGGGGCTCGCCGCCGGAACGGGGAAGCCGGGACGGGAGGGCGACCCCGACTCCTGGCCCCTGATGGCCGGCACCCGTCAGGCCGTCGTCGAATCCGCCTCGGTCGCCCTCGGCCTCCGCCTCACCCGCCCCTGGCTCTGGGACCGCCTCGACGACCGCACCCGCGAACGGGTCGCCGACTGGCTGCTGCCCGCCCTCGGCCCGTCCCCCGTCGACAACAACTGGTGGCTCTTCGGGCTCACCGTCGCCGGCTTCCTCCAGGACGCCGGCGTGGAGACCGACCGCGCCGCCGCCACCGTCGACCGCTCCCTCGCCCGCGTCGAGGACTGGTACCTCGGCGACGGCTGGTACAGCGACGGCGACAACCGTGCCTTCGACCACTACAACGCCTGGGCCCTGCACTTCTACCCGGTCCTCCACGCCCACCTCGCCGGCGACCGCGCGCTCCTCGACCGCTACGGGCCCCGGCTCCGCGCCCATCTCGACGACTACGTCCACCTCTTCGACGCGAACGGCGCACCCCTCCCGTACGGGCGCTCCCTGATCTACCGCTTCGCCGCGGCCGCCGCCCCCTGGCTCGGCGCCCTCACCGGGCACACGCCGCTCACCCCCGGCGCCACCCGCCGCCTCGCCTCCGGTTCCCTGCGGTACTTCCTCGACCGCGGCGCCACCGACGAGCGCGGGCTCCTCACCCTCGGCTGGCACGGCCCGCACCCGCCCCTCGTCCAGGAGTACTCCGGCCCCGGCTCCCCCTACTGGGCGTCCAAGGGGTTCCTCGGCCTCCTCCTGCCCGCCGGCCACCCCGCCTGGACGGACCCCGAGGAACCGCTGCCCGTCGAACGGGCCGACACCGTACGCTCCTTCGCCCCGGCCGGGATGCTCGTCCAGACCACCGCCGCGGACGGACTCGTACGCCTCCACAACCACGGCAGCAACCACGTGCACAGCGCGCCGGAAGCCGAGGACGACCCCGGCTACGCCCGCCACGCCTACTCCACCCGCACCGGGCCCACCACCGCGCCCGCCCCCGCCGACAACCACTTCGCCCTGGTCGTCGAGGGAAAGCCCACCTCCCGCGGCCCGGCCGCACCGGCCGGCACCGGCCCCGGCTGGGCCGCCTCCGTCCACCGGCCGCTGCCCGGCGTCCGGGTCCTCTCCGCGACCCTCGCCCACGGCCGCGCCGAGGTCCGCGCCCACCTCGTCTGCGGAGCCCCGGAAGGGACTCCCGTACGGCAGACCGGCTGGGCCACCACCCCGGACGGGCCGCACGCCCAGCTCCACCCCGCGCACGGCTACCCGGCCGGGCACGAGGCCGCCGAACTCCCCACCGGGGAAACCCTTCAGGGCCCGGAGACCCGCACCCTCGCCCTGCACGGCGCCACGAGCGGGCGCGAAAGCCTCTTCGTCGCCCTCGCCTCCCTCGCCGCCGAACCCGGCCCCGCACCCCTGACCGACCTCGCGCGCGTCCGGGTCGACGGCCGCACCCTGCACGTGACCTGGCAGGACGGGACCACCGCGCAACTGCCCCTCGAACTCCCCGGCGACCGGGAGTGAAACAGGGGAGTGGGGAGTACGGGGGCTACTTCGGTCCGTACTTGCGGCCGGCCTTGGAGGAGACCCCGCCGAGCAGGCCGCGCGGCGCCAGCTTCACCACGCCCATGAGGGCCTTGTAGCGCGGGTCGGGGATCGACAGGGTCTTCCCCCGCGCCAGGTCCGACAGCGCCGCGGTCACCAGCTTGTCCGCGTCGAGCCACATCCAGCCCGGGATGTTCTCCGTCCCCATCCCGGCCCGCTCGTGGAACTCGGTCCGCACGAAGCCGGGGCAGAGCGCCATCAGCCGCACCCCGCTGCCCGCGAGGTCACGCGCCGCGCCCTGGGTGAACTGCACGACCCACGCCTTCGACGCCCCGTAGGTGCCGCGGGGCACGAAGGCGGCCACCGAGGCCACGTTCACGACGGCCCCCCGGCCCCGCTCGTTCATCGAGGCGGCGGCGGCCGAGGTCAGCCGCAGCACCGCCTCGCAGTGCACCGTGAGCATCTTCAGCTCGTCGGCCATGGAGACTTCCAGGAAGCGGCCCTTGTTGCCGAAGCCCGCGTTGTTCACGAGCAGGTCCACCGGCTGCTTCGGGTCCGACAGCCGGGCCTCGACGGCCGCGATGCCCTTCTCCTCGGCGAGGTCCGCGGCGAGCACCTCCGCCTCGATGCCGTGCCGGTCGTGCAGTTCGGTCGCCTGCTCACGGAGCCGCTTCACGTCCCGCGCCACGAGCACGACGTCGTGGCCGTCCGCGGCGAGTCTCCGTGCGAAGGCGGCCCCGATGCCCGCGGTGGCGCCCGTAATCAATGCAGTCGTCATACGGGCACGGTAGTGCCCCGCCGAGTGCCTAGGACCGGCCGTACTTGTCCGCGTACTGGCGGGCCAGCGCGAGCAGTCCCGACTCCATCCACTCCGCGGCGGCCAACGTGTCCGGCAGCAGGGCGCGTTCGGCGGTCGCGGCGTGGTGCAGGACGGCGACGGTGACGTGATGGTCCGGCCGGTGCACCACCGTGATCGGATCGCCGGCCCGCACCTCGCCGGGCCGGATCACCCGCAGCAGCGCGCCGGGGCCGGCCTTCGACTGCGTGAACCGCTTGACCCACCCCTGCTCCTCGACGAAACCCTGGAAGGTGCGGCACGGGATGCGGCCGCCGGTGACCTCCAGGACGACCTCGTCGCCGATCCGCCACCGCTCGCCGATCAGGGCCCCGTTGACGTCGAGACCGCGGGTGGTGAGGTTCTCGCCGAAGGAGCCGTTGGCCAGCTCGCGGCCGAGCTCCGCCTCCCACCGGTCCATGTCCTCGCGGGCGAAGGCGTACGCGGCCCGGTCGTGGCCGCCGTGGAACCGCAGGTCGCAGACGGCGTCCCCGGCGACGCCGCCGGCGCCGACACCGGGCGGCCCGGGCGCCGTGATCCGTACCGGTCCGTCGACGGGGCGCTTGTCGATGCCCGTCGTCCCCGACGCGGAGTCGGTGTACTCCACCGCCCGGGCACGGCCCACATTCACACTCAGCAAGGTCATGGGGGCACTTTAAGGGCATCGATCCCAAAGTAACCGGCGAATATTCACCGCCTCACCCAAGATTCGCTTATGATTGAACGATGATCGAGGCACGCCATCTCCGCGTCCTGCGCGCCGTCGCCGCCACCGGCTCCTTCTCCGCCGCCGCGCGCGAACTCGGCTGCACCCAGCCCGCCGTCAGCCAGCAGATGAAGGCCCTCGAAGCCTCCGCCGGCACCCCGCTGCTGATCCGTACCGGCCGCGAGATGCGGCTCACCCAGGCCGGTGAGGTCCTGGTGCGGCACGCCTCCGGCATCCTGGCCGGGCTCACCGCGGCCGAGGAGGAGGTCGCCGCCATCGCCGGGCTCCGGGCCGGCCGCGTCCGCCTGGTGTCCTTCCCGAGCGGCAGCTCCACCCTCGTCCCCACCGCGCTCGCCGCGCTGCGGGCCGCGCACCCCGGCACCCGGGTCTCCCTCGTCGAGGCCGAACCGCCGCGTTCGATCGAGATGCTCCGCGAGGGCGACTGCGACGTGGCCCTCGCCTTCCGGTACGGCGCCGGGCAGGCCGAGTGGGACGACCTCGTCGTCCGGCCGCTGCTCGCCGACCGCCTCGTCGGCCTGGTGCCCGAGGGGCACCGGCTCGCCGGCGCCGACGCGGTCGGCATCGCGGAACTCGCCGACGAGTCCTGGATCGCCGGCTGCCCGCGCTGCCGCCGCCAGCTCGTGGACGTCTGCGAGGAGG
Organism: Streptomyces sp. NPDC059534; assembly: GCF_042743475.1. Classification (NCBI taxonomy): domain Bacteria; kingdom Bacillati; phylum Actinomycetota; class Actinomycetes; order Kitasatosporales; family Streptomycetaceae; genus Streptomyces; species Streptomyces sp. NPDC059534. The sequence continues at coordinate 35,036 of NZ_JBHWAQ010000007.1, read as the reverse complement.
CGGGGTTCACTCCCCGCATCGACTTCGCCACCGACGACTACCCCGCCGTGGTGGGTCTGGTGGGCGCGGGTCTGGGCGTGGCCGTCCTGCCGGAGCTGGCCATCGAGTCCGTACGCCCCAAGGGCGCCAGGACCGTGACCGTGGAGCCGGCCGTGGAGCGCGAGATCGTGGCCCTGACGCTGCCCGACCTCGCCCAGGTCCCGGCCGTCGCCGCCACGCTGGACGAGCTGACCCGGGCCGCCACGCGCGCGTAACGGGGTCACGCCGGGCCGCGCGCCCGGCTTGGGGTGCGAAGGGCCCGGTCCGAGCCGCCACGCGCGCGGGGGCACTGCCCTGCGCGCGTGCGCGCGGCTCCCGGCTTAGTTGCAGAAACGTTCCTTCACATACGCTCCACGATCGGCCGGCCAGCGGCCGCCGCCGATGTCGTCATGGATGTCATGGGAGTCATGGACGCCGTGCTCGTGGCCGACGCGGTCGTCGGTGCCGCCGAGATCAGGCGGTTCCGGGCGCGTCCCATGAGCTCTTCGCGTTCGTCCTCGGTGAGGCCGCCCCATACGCCGTAGGGCTCCCGCACGGCGAGTGCGTGTGCCGCGCACTCCGCGCGTACCGGGCACCGCATGCAGACCTCTTTCGCCGAGTTCTCACGCGCACTCCGTGCCGCGCCGCGCTCTCCCTCGGGGTGGAAGAACAGGGAGCTGTCGACTCCGCGGCAGGCCGCGAGCAGTTGCCAGTCCCACAGATCGGCGTTGGGTCCGGGAAGGCGGGAGAAATCTGCCATTGCGCTAGTCCCCTTGAAACCGTGTCGAACGGATAGGTGGGCGGGTGGATGGCTGATCGGCGGGGCTCCTCCGGGTCCCCGACAGGTCTGGGTGTGCACACCTACTGTCGAAGTAGATGTAAATATGACTCATTGCGAATCTAGCCACAGACACTGCGAAAAGGGAAGAAAACCCGCTAAATGGGGCATAGCTTTCGAAGAAGGACAGACGACCCCTGAAGCTCACCTCCGTGTGCGACCCCTCACGTAGAGTGCCGAAGTCCGTCGTCCGACCCGTAACTCTTTCGAGTGACCGTCGTTGAGAGTGCGGAGGCGGTTGAAGGAAGAAGCGATCGGGCACATGTCCGAGAGCGTCAATCGCACAGGTGACGATTACGTACAGCCCTGGAGGCTCAAGGTGACGCGCAACAGCTGCGAGAGCCGCGGAGGTCAGGCATGACATCCGTCCTCGTCTGCGACGACTCCCCGCTTGCCCGAGAGGCGCTCCGCCGCGCGGTCGCGACCGTGCCCGGCGTCGAGCGCGTGACCACCGCGGCCAACGGCGAGGAAGTCCTCCGCCGCTGGGGCGCGGACCGCTCGGACCTGATTCTGATGGACGTACGCATGCCCGGACTGGGCGGCGTGGAGACCGTCCGCCGGCTGCTCTCCGCGGACCCCGGCGCCCGCATCATCATGCTGACGGTCGCCGAGGACCTCGACGGCGTCGCTCTGGCGGTCGCCGCGGGTGCGCGTGGCTATCTGCACAAGGACGCCTCGCGCGCCGAACTGCGGGCCACCGTCACCCAGGCACTCGCCGACCCGACCTGGCGGCTCGCCCCGCGCCGCCTCCGTTCGGCCGAGATGGGCGCCGCGCCCACGCTCACCGCGCGCGAGATCCAGGTGCTCGAAGGCATGAGCCACGGCCGGTCCAACGCGGAGATCGGGCGCGAGCTCTTCCTCTCCGAGGACACGGTCAAGACGCACGCCCGGCGGCTCTTCAAGAAGCTGGGCGCCTCGGACCGGGCGCATGCCGTCGCGCTCGGATTCCGCTGGGGCCTGGTCCGCTGAATCGCAGGTCAACCACCACGTCCCCGTCCGAGTCCGCGTCCGTCGCGGGGCGGACGGGGCCGGCTTGTGTCACTTCCCCGCCGGATGACGCATCCTTGAGATGTGGAGTTCCTCGGGGACGAGTCGATCGAGCGGGAGGGGAGGGCGCGGGAGATGAGTTCCGGCGCACCTACTCATAACGCTTCGGTGCACAACTACGGACGCGGTGCCGCGAACGCAGAGGCGTCGGGGCACCATGGAGCGATGCGCGACGACGAGACCGCCAGGTCCCCCATGCCCGCCGGGCAGGGGGAGATCGGCGCGCTCGTCGGCCGCGCGGTCGACGGTGACGCCCAGGCGACGCACGACCTGCTCGCGCGGGTGCATCCGCTCGCCCTGCGGTACTGCCGCACCCGCCTCAACCGGCTGCCCGGCGACGCCCGGCACTTCGTCGAGGACCTCGCCCAGGAGGTCTGCGTCGCCGTCCTGATGGCGCTGCCGCGCTACAAGGACACCGGTCGGCCGTTCGAGGCGTTCGTCTTCGCCATCGCCGGACACAAGGTCGCCGACCTCCAGCGGGCCGCCATGCGGCACCCCGGGTCCACGGCCGTGCCCTCCGACGAGATGCCCGAGCGGCCCGACGACTCCCTCGGTCCCGAGGAGCGCGCCCTGCTCAGCGACGACGCCGAGTGGGCCAAGAAGCTGCTCGCCAACCTGCCGGAGAACCAGCGCGAACTGCTGGTGCTGCGGGTCGCCGTCGGGCTGACCGCCGAGGAGACCGGGCAGATGCTCGGCATGTCCCCGGGAGCCGTCCGGGTCGCCCAGCACCGCGCCCTCAGCCGGCTCCGGGCGCTGGCAGAGCAGTAGATCGCTGGCCGCGAGGTAAGTCTCGCCGGGGCCAGTCGTCCCTTTCGTACACGTGCGAACGTCCAAAGCTTGCCGCTGATCTTGATGGTGGAATGAGACGCCTCCTCAGCCCGTTAGCATGGACATCCCGCACCGATCAAGGCCATTTGGGAAGGTGTCATGACTGCCAACGTCGACGGAGTGCCCGAGAAATTCGCGACACTCGGGCTGACCTACGACGACGTGCTGCTTCTGCCTGGCGCGTCCGACATGGCGCCCGACCAGATCGACACCGCCTCGTACATCTCGAAGAACGTGCGGGTGAACATCCCGCTCCTCTCCGCAGCGATGGACAAGGTCACCGAGTCCCGCATGGCGATCGCCATGGCGCGACAGGGCGGTGTCGGTGTGCTGCACCGCAACCTCTCCATCGCCGACCAGGCCAACCAGGTCGACCTGGTGAAGCGCTCCGAGTCCGGCATGGTCAGCGACCCGATCACGGTGCACCCGGACGCGACGCTCGCCGAGGCCGACGCGATCTGCGCCAAGTTCCGCATCAGCGGCGTCCCGGTGACCGACCCGGCCGGCAGGCTCCTGGGCATCGTCACCAACCGTGACATGGCCTTCGAGACGGAGCGCAGCCGCCAGGTGCGCGAGGTCATGACCCCGATGCCGCTGGTCACCGGCAAGGTCGGCATCTCCGGCGTGGACGCCATGGAGCTGCTGCGCCGCCACAAGATCGAGAAGCTGCCGCTGGTCGACGAGGCCGGCATCCTCAAGGGCCTCATCACGGTCAAGGACTTCGTCAAGGCCGAGAAGTACCCGAACGCCGCCAAGGACAAGGAAGGCCGCCTGCTCGTCGGCGCCGCCGTCGGTGTCGCCGGCGACGCGTACGAGCGTGCCCAGGCCCTGATCGAGGCCGGTGTCGACTTCATCGTCGTCGACACCGCCCACGGCCACTCCCGGCTGGTCGGCGACATGGTCGCCAAGATCAAGTCGAACTCCTCCGTCGACGTCATCGGCGGCAACATCGCCACCCGCGACGGCGCCCAGGCGCTCATCGACGCCGGTGTCGACGGCATCAAGGTCGGTGTGGGCCCCGGCTCCATCTGCACCACCCGCGTGGTCGCCGGCATCGGCGTCCCGCAGGTCACCGCGATCTACGAGGCGTCCCTCGCCGCCAAGGCGGCCGGTGTCCCGGTCATCGGCGACGGCGGTCTGCAGTACTCCGGCGACATCGCGAAGGCCCTCGTGGCCGGCGCCGACACGGTGATGCTCGGCTCGCTGCTCGCGGGCTGCGAGGAGTCCCCGGGCGAGCTGCTCTTCATCAACGGCAAGCAGTTCAAGTCGTACCGCGGCATGGGCTCGCTCGGCGCCATGCAGACCCGCGGCGAGCAGCGCTCCTTCTCCAAGGACCGCTACTTCCAGGAGGGCGTCGCCTCCGACGAGAAGCTCGTGCCCGAGGGCATCGAGGGCCAGGTGCCCTACCGCGGCCCGCTCTCGGCCGTCGTCCACCAGCTGGTGGGCGGTCTGCGCCAGTCGATGTTCTACGTCGGCGGGCGCACGGTGCCGGAGCTCCAGACGAACGGCCGCTTCGTCCGGATCACGTCCGCGGGTCTCAAGGAGAGCCACCCGCACGACATCCAGATGACGGTCGAGGCACCGAACTACAGCAGGAAGTAACACAGCGCGACGCGTGGGGGCGGTTCCGGCATGTGGCCGGAGCCGCCCCTCACGCTTGTGTCGGGGATACTGGTAGGCGCAGACGTAGAGGGAAAGGCCACACATCGTGACTGAGATCGAGATCGGGCGCGGCAAGCGCGGCCGCAGGGCGTACGCGTTCGACGACATCGCCGTCGTCCCGAGCCGGCGCACCCGGGACCCGAAGGAGGTCTCGATCGCCTGGCAGATCGACGCCTACCGCTTCGAGCTTCCGTTCCTGGCCGCCCCGATGGACTCGGTCGTGTCGCCGCAGACCGCCATCCGGATCGGCGAGCTGGGCGGCCTGGGCGTCCTGAACCTGGAGGGTCTCTGGACCCGGTACGAGGACCCGCAGCCGCTGCTCGACGAGATCGCCGAGCTGGACGAGGCGACCGCGACCCGCCGTCTGCAGGAGATCTACGCCGCCCCGATCAAGGAAGAGCTGATCGGCCAGCGCATCAAGGAGGTGCGCGACTCCGGTGTCGTCACCGCCGCCGCGCTCTCCCCGCAGCGCACCGCGCAGTTCTCCAAGGCCGTCGTCGACGCCGGCGTGGACATCTTCGTCATCCGCGGCACGACGGTCTCCGCCGAGCACGTCTCCGGCGCATCCGAGCCGCTGAACCTGAAGCAGTTCATCTACGAGCTCGACGTCCCGGTCATCGTCGGCGGCTGCGCCACGTACACCGCGGCCCTGCACCTGATGCGCACCGGCGCCGCGGGTGTCCTCGTCGGCTTCGGCGGCGGCGCCGCGCACACCACGCGCAACGTCCTCGGCATCCAGGTCCCGATGGCGACCGCGGTCGCCGACGTGGCCGCGGCCCGCCGCGACTACATGGACGAGTCCGGCGGCCGGTACGTGCACGTCATCGCCGACGGCGGCGTCGGCTGGTCCGGCGACCTGCCGAAGGCCATCGCCTGCGGCGCCGACTCGGTCATGATCGGCTCCCCGCTGGCCCGTGCCACGGACGCGCCCGGCAAGGGCCACCACTGGGGCATGGAGGCCGTCCACGAGGACGTGCCGCGCGGCAAGCTGGTCGACCTGGGCATCGTCGGCACCACCGAGGAGATCCTCGCCGGTCCGTCGCACACCCCCGACGGCTCCATGAACTTCTTCGGCGCCCTGCGCCGCGCGATGGCCACCACCGGCTACAGCGAGCTCAAGGAGTTCCAGCGCGTCGAGGTCACCGTCGCGGACGCCCAGCACAAGCGCTGACCCCGCTCCGTACGCGAACGAGGGGCCCCGCACCGGATGGTGCGGGGCCCCTCGGCGTACGCCCCGGGTTATCCGGCGGCCTTCTTGGCGCCCGAGAACGCGGCGAAGGCGGCGAGCGCGAAGAACAGGAACGTGAGCGGGTCCTTGCCCTCGTTCCACGCCTCCATCAGCGTGCCGAACTCCTGGAAGAAGAGGTCCGAGGCGGAGACGTGCAGCTCCTTGGCCGCCAGGATCGAGATGCCCACGAGCTGGCCGAGGTAGACGGCCCCGAGGGACAGCACGCCGGCGGCGATCGGCAGGACGGGGTTGCGGCCGCCGACCTTGCCGGCGGCGAGGCCGACGAGGAAGCCGACACCGACGGCGGCCCAGCCGATCTCGCGCTCGGTGCCGCCGATGACGGCTCCGTACACCCCGCCGGAGACGAGCGCCGCGACGAGGGCGGCCACCAGGCCGAGCGCCACGTTGTCGCGGACGGGCGCGGGCGGCGGCGCCATCGGGTACTGCTGCGGGGCGGCGCCGTCGGCGAACGGGTTGCCGGACGGCGGCGGAACGGGCTGAGTCATGCGGTGATCCCCCCCAGGGACACGGGCGCACGGATGTGCGAACAAGAGGCCGGAGAGTAGCAGTCCGCTCCGCGGTCCGCCCAGGAGATTTCAGAGGCGGTGGGCCGTGCCGGTGGGGGTGGCGCCACGGGTGTCCAGGAGGAGCTGGGCCTTCACCGAGAGGCCCTGGAGGTCGTAGGTGCGGTGGTGCTGGAGGAGGATCGTCAGGTCGGCGTGGGCGGCGGCCTCGTAGAGGGAGTCGGCGCGGGGGACGGGGAGCTCGCGGACGCGCCAGTCGGGGACGTGCGGGTCGTGGTAGCTGACGGCCGCGCCCAGGTCCATGAGGCGGCGGGCGATCTCGTCGGCGGGGGAGCCCTGCCGGTCGGGGAGGTCGGGCTTGTACGTGATGCCGAGGAGGAGGACCCGGGCGCCGCGGGCCGACTTGCCGTGCTCGTTGAGGAGGGTGGCGGCGCGCTGCACGACGTATCGCGGCATGCGCTCGTTGACCTGGCCGGCGAGTTCGACCAGGCGGAGCGGGCGGTGGGCGCCGACGGTGTCGACGGGGACGCCGTGCCCGCCGACACCGGGGCCCGGGCGGAACGCCTGGAAGCCGAACGGCTTGGTCTCGGCGCAGCGGATGACGTCCCACAGGTCGACGCCGAGCTCGTTGCAGAGCACCGCCATCTCGTTGACGAGGGCGATGTTGACGTGCCGGAAGTTGGTCTCCAGGAGCTTGACCGTCTCCGCCTCGCGGGGGCCACGCGCGCGTACCACCTTGTCGGTGAGCCGGCCGTAGAAGGCGGCCGCCGATTCGGTGCAGGCCGGGGTGAGGCCCCCGATGACCTTGGGGGTGCCGGCGAAGCCGTGGGTGCGGTTGCCGGGGTCGAGGCGGCCGGGCGAGTACGCGAGGTGGAAGTCGCGGCCGGCGCGGAGGCCCGAGCCCGCTTCGAGGACGTCGCGGAGCAGGCCCTCGGTGGTGCCCGGCGGGACGGGGGACTCCAGCAGGACGGTGGTGTGCGGGCGGAGCCGGGCGGCGAGCGTGCGCGCCGCGTCGGTGACGGCGGTGAGGTCGAGGGTGCGGTCGGGGCCGAGGGGGGTCGGGGCGCAGAGGACGGCGGTGCGGACCCGGCCGAGCTCGGCGGGGTTGGTGGTCGGCCGGAAGCCCCCCGCGAGCATGCGGCGGATCTCGGGGGTGGTGAGGGAGCCGTCGACGGGGGAGCGGCCGGCGGCGAGTTCGGCGACGGGGTGTGGGTCGGCGTCGTAGCCGATGGTGTCGATGCCTGCGGCTGTGGCGGCCTGGGCGAGGGGCAGTCCGTGGTGGCCGAGGCCGATGACGGCGAGATCAGCGGGCATGGGGGGTGGGCCGTCCTTCCCAGTAGCCGGAGGGGACGCGAGGCGCAAGCCCGGTGGACAGAACGGGTCGAGCGCGATGTCAGACTAGGCGTAAATATGACCGATATGCGGCATTGTGCGCTCCAAGGTCGCCGAGTGTTATCCACAGGGTGGCGGCGAGGCGGTGGCTGAAGTCACCGGACCGGGACAGAATCAGAGCTGTGAGCCGGGCCACACGCGGCCCGGTTCGCGCGGTGCGCACCGCTCGTGCGGAACGGGCTCGTGCGGAACAGACGGGGGACGACGGGAGGCAGCAGCCGTGAGGACAGCGACACTGGGACCCGCCGAGCGCGTCGAGGCGCTCGCGGCCATGGCCGAGCACGAGCTCGACGTACTGGTGGTCGGCGCCGGAGTGGTCGGCGCCGGAACGGCGCTCGACGCCGTCACGAGAGGGCTCTCCACCGGCATCGTCGAGGCCCGCGACTGGGCCTCCGGCACCTCCAGCAGGTCCAGCAAGCTCATCCACGGCGGCCTGCGCTACCTGGAGATGCTCGACTTCGCCCTCGTGCGCGAAGCGCTCAAGGAGCGCGGACTCCTCCTGGAGCGGCTCGCCCCCCACCTGGTGAAGCCGGTCCCCTTCCTCTACCCGCTCCAGCACAAGGGCTGGGAGCGGTTCTACGCCGGCTCGGGCGTCGCCCTGTACGACGCGATGTCGCTCTCCTCCGGCCACGGCCGGGGACTCCCCGTCCACCGGCACCTCTCCCGGCGCAACGCCCTGCGCGTCGCGCCCTGCCTGAAGAAGGACGCCCTGGTCGGCGCCCTGCAGTACTACGACGCCCAGATGGACGACGCCCGCTTCGTCACCACCCTCGTGCGGACCGCCGCCTCCTACGGCGCCAGGGCCGCCAGCCGAGCCCGTGTCGTCGGATTCCTGCGCGAGGGCGAGCGGGTCGTCGGCGCCCGCGTCCAGGACGTCGAGGCCGGGGTCGCGTACGAGATCCGGGCCAAGCAGATCGTCAACGCCACCGGGGTGTGGACGGACGACACCCAGGCCCTCATCGGCGAGCGCGGCCAGTTCCACGTGCGCGCCTCGAAGGGCATCCACCTGGTCGTGCCCAAGGACCGCATCCACTCGACCAGCGGACTCATCCTGCGCACCGAGAAGTCCGTGCTGTTCGTGATCCCCTGGGGACGCCACTGGATCGTCGGCACCACCGACACCGACTGGGACCTCGACAAGGCGCACCCGGCCGCGTCCAGCGCCGACATCGACTACCTCCTGGAGCACGTCAACACCGTGCTCGCCACCCCGCTCACCCGGGACGACGTCCAGGGCGTCTACGCGGGCCTGCGCCCCCTCCTCGCCGGCGAGTCGGACGCCACGAGCAAGCTCTCGCGCGAGCACACCGTCGCCCACCCGGTCCCCGGCCTGGTCGTGGTCGCCGGCGGCAAGTACACGACGTACCGCGTCATGGCGAAGGACGCGGTCGACGAGGCGGTGCACGCCCTGGACCAGCGCGTCGCCCCCTGCGTCACCGAGGACACCCCGCTCCTGGGCGCCGAGGGCTACCGGGCCCTGTGGAACGCGCGCGCCAGGATCTCCGCCCGGACCGGACTGCACGTCGTCCGCATCGAGCATCTCCTCAACCGCTACGGCTCCCTGACGCAGGAGATCCTCGACCTCGTCGCCGCCGACCCGGAGCTGGGCCTGCCGCTCGCCGCCGCCGACGACTACCTGCGCGCCGAGATCGTCTACGCCGCCTCGCACGAGGGCGCGCGGCACCTCGACGACGTCCTCACCCGACGGACCAGGATCTCCATCGAGACCTTCGACCGGGGCACGCTCAGCGCCCGCGAGTGCGCGGAGCTGATGGCACCGGTCCTCGGCTGGGACGCCCGCCAGATCGAGAAGGAGGTGGAGCACTACGAGAAGCGGGTCGAGGCGGAGCGCGAGTCGCAGCGGCAGCCCGACGACCTCACGGCCGACGCCGCACGGCTCGGCGCGCCGGACATCGTGCCGATCTGACGCCGGCCCGGTGCGGGCGGGGTACCGGACGGGCGCCGATCCGGTGACGATCCGACAGGACGTCCGGGTCGTCCGCAAACCGGTGGGAACCTGAAGGGCGTGCGGACGCGTCGTCATCCCGGAGTACGGACCCGGGGGCGCCGCCCGTCCCGAGGTGAGGGACAATGGGCTCTCTTCCAGGGCGGGTTACCGCATCGCGCGGGAAGCGGCAGACGCGGCGCGGATCAGGGATCGCAGAGGGGACGCATGTCGGAGGCGGAGCAGTCGCGGGACACGGCGAAGGACCCCGGGCGGGACGCCGCCGCGGGGGCCGCGACCGACGGCGACCGAGGAGCGGTCCCGGCCGCGCGTGAACCGGGACGGGACGAGCAGGACGCGCAGGTCGGACGGGGTGCACAGGCTCCGGAGGACGCGCGGCCGGGTCGGCCCGCGCAGGACGTCGAGGACGTCCGGGACGGTGTGCCGGACTCCGGCGGGGACGTCCGGGGCGTGAAGGGCGGCGAGGGCGTGCCGTCTGACGGAGCGACGGGATCCGGTGAGCGTGACGCCGCCGCGGGAACCGCCCGCGAGGCATCCGCCGCGCGCGACGTCCCGGCCGACGTCCCGGCGGACACGCCGGTCGACGCCGCCACCGGACGGCTGCGGGGCACCGAGCCGTCCACCGGACGGGCCGGGTTCGGCGCCGGGGACGGCGACGGCGAGAGCGGCCGCGCGTCGGCCGGTACCCCGCGCGCGTCCGGCGGGGACAGGGCGCGCAAGGCCCCGGCGGGCGAAGGCCGGCTCCTCGCCGGCCGCTACCGCCTCGGCGTGGTCCTCGGCCGCGGCGGCATGGGCACCGTGTGGCGCGCGGTCGACGAGACCCTCGGCCGTACGGTCGCCGTCAAGGAGCTCCGCTTCCCCACCAGCATCGACGACGACGAGAAGCGACGTCTCATCACCCGGACCCTGCGCGAGGCCAAGGCCATCGCCCGGATCCGCAACAACGGCGCCGTGACCGTGTACGACGTCGTCGACGAGGACGACCGCCCGTGGATCGTCATGGAACTCATCGAGGGCAAGTCCCTCGCGGAAGCCGTGCGCGAGGACGGCACGCTCACCCCGCGGCGCGCCGCCGAGGTCGGCCTCGCCATCCTCGACGTGCTGCGTTCGGCCCACCGCGAGGGCATCCTGCACCGCGACGTGAAGCCGTCCAACGTGCTGATCGCCGAGGACGGCCGGGTCGTCCTGACCGACTTCGGCATCGCGCAGGTGGAGGGCGACCCCTCGATCACCTCCACCGGCATGCTCGTCGGCGCCCCCTCGTACATCTCCCCGGAGCGCGCCCGCGGCCACAAGCCCGGCCCCGCCGCCGACCTGTGGTCGCTCGGCGGCCTGCTCTACGCGTCGGTCGAGGGCAGCCCGCCGTACGACAAGGGCTCCGCCATCGCCACCCTCACGGCGGTCATGACCGAGCCGGTCGACCCGCCGAAGAACGCGGGACCCGAGCTGGAGCAGGTCATCTACGGCCTGCTCGCCAAGGACCCGGCCCAGCGGCTCGACGACGCCCGCGCACGGGTCCTGCTGCGGGCCGTGCTCGACGCGCCCGAGGCGGCGCCCGTCGCCTCTCCCGAGGTCACCACGGTCGTCCCGCTGCCGCCGCGCCCCGAGCACGTGCCGGCGGCGCCCGTGGTGCCGCCGGCCCCCGAGGCCGACCGGGTCCAGGGCCCCGACGCGGCCGCCGACCGGATGCGGGGCGCCCTGAAGTCCGTGCGCAACGCCGCGGCCTCGGCGTCGGCGAAGGCCGAACCGCTCCACGGCGGCGGCAAGCAGGGCCCGGCCCGCGCACCGCTGACCGACGTCGTACCGCGCCGCACCCTGGTGATCATCGCCGCGGTCGCGGTCCTCGCCGTGCTCGGCACGATCCTGGCCGTCTCCCTCGGCGGCGGCGACGAGAACAACCAGGGCAAGGGGAACGGCGGCACCACCGCCTCGGCCGGCACCTCGGCCGGCGGCGACGGTTCCGGGGCTTCCGGCGGTTCCGACGGCGGCAAGGGCCAGTCGCCGGGCGGCCCCGGCCAGCAGGGCGGCGCGCAGCCCGGGGACACCAACTCCACCGGCGCGAACGGCACGAACGGCACGACGGGGTCCACGGACGGGTCGGACGGCACCGGCGCCACGCCGTCCGGCAAGCCCGGCGGCGGCAGCGCACAGCTGCCCGCCGGCTACACCCTCGTCACCAACGCCAAGTTCCACTTCTCGATGGCGATGCCCGCCACCTTCCGCCTCCGCTCGATAGCGGGATACGACTCCGGCGGGATATTCAGCGAGAGCGGCGGCTTCCCGCGCGTTCAGGTCGACTTCAACGACAGCCCGAAGGACGACGCCGCCACCGCCTGGCGCACCGCCATGGCCGGTGTCGCCGCCACCAGCAACGGCTACCGGCACATCGGCATCCACACGGTCTCGTACAAGGGCTACCCGACCGTCGCCGACTGGGAGTTCAAGCGCACCCAGAAGGGTGTGAGCGTCCACGTGCTCAACCGCGGCTTCAAGGTGGACGCCCGGCACGGCTACTCCATCATGGTCAGCTGCAAGGCGGACGAGTGGAACGGCGCGGAGTGCCGGACGCTGCGGGAGACGGCGTTCGCGACGTTCACCCCCAAGGACTGACCGGCGCCACGTATCGTGAGAGTTCGTGGACCGTACGCAGCCGAACAGAGCCGTTAACTGCACGGTGCCGGACCGGAATTGACGGACTCGCGTGATCCCGCCCGATCCCGAGGGATCCGCGGGCCCACGGGGGACAGCGTGCGCGCGTGGGGAGGCGTCGTGGACGACTACGCGGGAAGGGTGCTCGCGGACCGCTACCGCCTGCCGCTGCCGCCGGCGGACGCGGACACGTACGCGCTCGCGGAGACGCGCGCGTTCGACACGTACAGCGGCCAGGAGGTCATGGTCCGCCAGGTGCCGCTGCCCGAGTTCGTCGACGCCGAGGTGCTCGACGGCGAGGGGGGTCCCGCGGATCCCCACGGCGCCGCGGGACGGGCGACCCGGCGGCCGGCCGAACCCGTCGTGCGCCGGGCGATCGAGGCGGCCCAGGCCGCCGCGCAGATCCCCGACCACCCCCTTCTCGACCAGGTCTTCGACGTCTTCGCGGAGGCCGGTTCGCTGTGGATAGTGAGCGAGGTCGTGGCGGCCAGGCCGCTGGCCGCGCTCCTCGCCGAGCGGCCCCTCAACCCCTACCGCGCCGCCGAGATCGGCGCCGACGTCCTCACCGCCCTGCGAGCCCTCCACGCCCACGGCTGGGTGCACCGGAACATCACCGCCCGGACCGTGCTCGTCTGCGACGACGGCCGCGTCGTCCTCACGGGCCTCGCGGCGGGCGCCGCGGAGGAAGCCCTCTGCGGGTACGCCCCGGTGCCGTCCGAGGCCGAACCGTTCGAGACCGAGTCGTTCGAGGCCGAGTCGTTCGAGTCCGGGCCGCGCGCTCTCGAACCGCACGTGCCCCAGCCGTACCTGCCGGAGGAATACGTCCCCGAGCCGTACGTCCCCGAGTCGCACGTACCGGGGTCGTACGTCCCCGAGTGGCACGCGGCCGAGGAGCAGTACGCGGCCGAGGAGTACGAGGCGACGGTCCATGGGGCCGAGGTGCACGAGGCGGAGATCTACGAGGCGGAGGTGTACGAGGAGGTCGACCCGGACGGCGGGGACGCGGCGGAGCCCCCGGGGGACGACCCCGCCGGTCCCGGCCCCGGCGACGATGCCTCCCCGTCCGACGACCCCTCCCCGTACGACGGCGCCAACCCCTACGACGCCGCTCCGTACGGCGCCGCCCCCTACGGTGTCGACCCCTACGGCCGTGCGGCGGCCGTGGCGCCCGCCGAGACGCAGCCGGCGGCGACGCCGCCGACCGCCGATGTGCGGGCCGCGCGGGCGGGTGCCATCGCCGCGTACCGGGCGGGTGCGCGCGCCGCGGCGCGGCTCGGCGAGACGGGGGCGCTGCCCGTCCAGCGTGCCGCGCCGCCGGAGCGGTCCGAGGTGCCCCCGCCGCCGCAGGCGCCCGCGGCGCCCGAGCCGCAGTGGTGGTCGCGGGTGGACGACGAAGAGGACGACGAGGACGACGGCGACGAGCCGTACGGCGGTGGTCCGCAGGCGGGCCCTCCGCCGCGCGTGATGCTGGCCGGCAGCTGGAGCGACGGCCCGCACGCGTCGCGGGACGCCTCCGGGCCGGTTCCGGCCGGTGGCGGTCCCGTACTGCCCGGTTCGGGGCGTCCGGCCCTGCCCGCCGGGTACACGGCCGCGACGCCGGACCCGGCGCGCCTGCCGTCCCCCGCCTCGGCCCGGGACGACGGCCGGGACGACTGGAACGACGGCCGGGGCGACGGCCGGGGCGACGGCCAGGGTGACGGCCGGGAGCGGGTCACCGTCCCGGCGCAGGCGCACCGCGGGCCGACGACCCGCCTCGACGCCGAGCGGGCGCGGCAGACCCGTATCGCGGTCGTCGGCGCCGTCACCGAGCGCTGGGCGCCCGAACAGGCCGGCCCCGTGCACGAGAACTGGCGCCTCGCGCCGCCGATCGGGCCCGCCACCGACCTGTGGGCGCTGGGCGCGCTCCTCTACCGGGCGGTCCAGGGGCACGCCCCCTACCCGGAGGACAGCGCGGCCGAGCTCGTCCAGCTGGTCTGCGCCGAGCCGCCGGCCTTCGCCGAGGAGTGCGGGCCGCTGCGCCCGGTCGTGGAGTCGCTGCTGCGTCAGGACCCCACCGAGCGGCCGGACTTCGAGGAGCTGCGCGGCTGGCTGCGTTCCCTCGTGCGGTCGGCGCCCGAGCCGGACGCGGGGGTCGGCGTCGTCCCGCTGCCGTCCTTCGACGAGACGCGGCTGCCGATCGTGCGCCGGCGCGGCGAGCTGGTGCGCCGTCGGCGCGGGGGAGCGGGGGCGGGCCGCCACCGTCACAAGCGCGGCAAGGACCCGCGCCCCGCGGGCCGTCGCGAGGACGTCCACGAGCAGGACCGGGCGTACGGGGACGCCCTGCCGGCCGAGCCCGACCACGCCCATGCACCGGCGGACGTCCCCGGCGGGTTCCGGGAGGAGTACGAGGAGTACGGGGGGTACGAGGAGTACCGCGAGGAGATCCCGCAGCGGGCTCCGCGCGCGCCCCGCACCCGGCGCCCGTCGTCGGCCCGGGGTCCGGAGTCCCCGCGGTCCCTCGGCCGCACGCTGCTGGTGCTGGTCTTCGTGCTGCTCGGCGGCGCCGTCGCGTACGCGGTCCTCTTCATGCCCGGCGACCGGGAGACCCCCGCCGCGCCGACCGGCTCCACGACCGGCGCGCCGCCGACGACGCGGCCGGGCGCCCCGTCCGCCGAGCCCTCCGCCGAGCCGTCGGGCGGGCCGAGCAGCGAGCCGCCCGCGAAGCCGTCCACCACCGCGCCCGCCGCCGACCCGTCCGCCCCTGTCCTCGCCGCCGGTTACACCGTGCGCCAGGACCCGGAGGGTTTCCGGATCGGGGTGCCGAACGGATGGCGGCGCAGCCCGATCAACGACGCCGGGCAAGTCCGTTACACCAGCGGCGACTTCACGATGATCGTCGTACCGGGCCGGGACAGCGTGCGCGACAACGGCGGCGACCCGCTGGAGTACCAGAGCGGAAGGGAGCGCGAGCTGGAGCCGTGGCGGGCGTCGAGCTGGTCGGGGGCGGAGCGCACGCGCCGGGTCGACATCGGCAGGACGGCGACGGCCACGGGAAGTTACTGGTGGCTGGACGGCAGCGGCCGGGAGGTCTTCGTCCGCAACCTCGCCCTCATCGACGGCGGCCGGTACCACGTCGTCCAGGTCATCGGCCCGTACGCCGAGCGCGACAAGGTGAGCGAGATCCACGAGGAGGCGACCAGGGCGTTCCGGCCCGGGCGCTGAAAGCGGAAGGATGCCCACCGGCCCCTGGTCACAGTGCTGTTCCTATGGCCGCCCCGAGGTTCCGCCCCCCGTACCCCCCTCCGTAACCTGTTCTCCGAAGGAATGGGCGGGGGCAAGTGGAACATTCTCAGAGCACAGGTACGGGGCTGCTGCTAGCGGGGCGCTACCGGCTGGGCGAGTCCATCGGACGCGGCGGCATGGGCAAGGTCTGGCGCGCGCACGACGAGGTACTGCACCGTGTGGTGGCGGTGAAGGAGTTGACGGCGGGCCGGTTCGTGGCCGAGGCCGACCGGCTCGTGCTGCACGCCCGTACGCAGAAGGAGGCGCGGGCGGCCGCCCGGATCACGCACCCGGGTGTGGTGACCGTGCACGACGTGCTGGAGCACGACAGCCGGCCGTGGATCGTCATGCAGTACGTCGACGGGCCCTCGCTCGCCGACGCCGCCAAGGAGGCCGGCACGATCGAGCCGCGCGAGGCGGCCAGGATCGGGCTGCACGTCGTCGGCGCGCTGCGGGCCGCGCACGCGGCCGGGGTGCTGCACCGGGACGTCAAGCCGGGCAACGTCCTGCTCGCGCGCGACGGGCGCGTCCTGATCACCGACTTCGGGATCGCCGCGATCGAGGGCGACTCGACGATCACCCGGACCGGGGAGATCGTCGGCTCCATCGACTACCTGGCGCCCGAGCGGGTGCGCGGCGGCGACCCGGGCCCGGCCTCCGACCTCTGGTCCCTCGGCGCGACGCTGTACACGGCGGTGGAGGGCGTCTCGCCGTTCCGCCGCACCTCCCCGATCAGCACCATGCAGGCCGTCGTCACCGAGGAGCCGCCGCACCCCGAGAAGGCGGGGCCGCTGGCGCCCGTCATCGTGGCGCTGCTGCGCAAGGACCCGGACCAGCGGCCGCGCGCCGACGAGGCCGAGCGGATGCTGCTCGACGCGATGGAGGGGCGCAGGCCGGAGGCGGCGCAGGCGTACGTGCCGACCCAGCGCGTCGCCCGGGAGGACCTGGAGGCGCAGGAGGGCGGGAGCCGCACGCCGGCCCGCCCGGCCGCCGAGGCGGGGCCGGCCGACCCCGCCCCCCGGACGGGCGAGGACGGCGCGGAGGCCGCGCCGGGTACCACCGCGAAGTGGCCCCACCCGGCCGAGCCGTCCCCCTCGCGCCGGCCGTCGCAGTCGCCGCCCACGCCGGTGCCCTCGCCCACGCCCGCCGGGTCCGGCCGCGGCCGCTGGCGCAGCGCCGTCCTGGCGGCGCTCCTCGCCGGGCTCGTCGCGGGCGGCGCCGTCTTCGCGGCCATGAACTACGCGGGCGACCGCGCCGGAGGCGACGGACGGCCCACGGCCACGGGCCCTGCCTCCGGCCCGGCCACCCAGGGCGCCGCCAACGGCGTCCCGGACGGCTGGCACCGGGTCGACGACCCGAAGGGCTTCAGCCTCCTCGTGCCGGACGGATGGAAGCGGCAGACCGAGGGCGACCAGGTCGACTACACCCCGGACAACGGCCGCCACCGCATCCGGATCAGCATCGACCGGAGCCCCGACTTCGAGAACCCGTACATGCACGCCCTCGACCTGGAGCGCCTCCTGGAGAAGCGGATGGACTACACCCGGGTCAAGCTCAACCAGAACACCTACCGCGACCAGGTCCGCTCCGCGCTCTGGGAGTTCACCTGGACCGAGCGGAAGGACTTCCCCGGGCCGCGGCACGCGATCGACCAGATGTACTACGAGGACGACGGCACGGAGTACGCCGTCTACATGTCCTCGCCGGAGTCGAGCTGGGAGACCACCCGGGAGCAGTTCGACATCGTGGTCCAGCACTGGCGGGCACCGGTCGGCTGAGCTGCCCAGGACGGCGGCGGCCGGGCACCCGGGCTCCCCGGACGGACGGCCGCCGGACCGGGGAAATTCTCCGCGTCCGGCCCTCTCCGGCCGTAAGCCCCTGATCAGGGCTTATGTGCCAGTGATCGCTGGCGCGATGTGTGCGCCCGGTGAAAACGCATTACCGACGGGTACCCAAAGGGCGGAAGGCGGCCTACGCTCGGCGTCATGACGGACTCGCAGGCCCCCGCCGCCCCTCCGGTTTCCGACGCACCCGCCGCGACGGCCGGAGCGGCCGCCCCCGCCGGTGCGACCAACCCGGTCGCGCCCGCGCCCGCCGGCGTGCGGACCGCCGCCGACGTCGTGACGCCCGAGGTGGTCGCCCGCCTCACCCGCGGCGTCGTCGGCTCCGGCCGCACCGCCAACCACACCCCCTTCACCGGGGAGAAGCTGGCGGACCTGCCCGAGTCCACCCCCGAGGACGTCGCCGCGGCCTTCACGCGCGCCCGTGCCGCCCAGACCGCCTGGGCCGCCACCCCGGTCAGGACCCGCGCCGCCGTCCTCCTCCGCTTCCACGACCTCGTCCTCCAGCGCCAGTCCGAGGTCCTCGACCTCATCCAGCTGGAGACCGGCAAGGCCCGCCTGCACGCCCACGAGGAAGTCCAGGCCGTCGCCGTCGCCGCCCGGCACTACGGCCGCAAGGCCGCCGCGTACCTGCGCGCCAAGCGCCACACCGGCGTCGTCCCGACCCTCACCAAGGTCACCGAACTGCGCCAGCCGCGCGGGGTCGTCGGCCAGATCGCCCCCTGGAACTACCCGCTGGAGCTCTCCGTCGGCGACGCGCTGCCCGCCTTCGTCTCGGGCAACGCCGTCGTCATGAAGCCCGACACCGAGACCGCGCTCACCGCGCTGTGGGCCCGCGACCTGCTCATCGAGGCCGGACTGCCCGCCGAGGTCTTCCAGGTCGTCCTCGGCGAGGGCCCCGTCGTCGGCCCCGAGGTCGTCCGGCACGCCGACTACGTCTCCTTCACCGGCTCGACCCGCACCGGCCGAGAGGTCGCCCAGGGCGCCGCCGCCCGGCTCGTCGGCGTCTCCCTCGAACTCGGCGGCAAGAACGCGATGCTCGTCCTCGAGGACGCCGACATCGAGAAGGCCGCCGCCGGAGCCGTCCGCGCCTGCTTCTCCTCCGCCGGCCAGCTCTGCATCTCCATCGAGCGGCTGTACGTCCACGCGTCCGTCGCCGACGCCTTCCTGGAGCGCTTCGCCGCCCGCACCAAGGCCATGCGGCTCGGCAGCTCCCTCGCATACGGGGCCGACATGGGCTCCCTCGTCGGCGACCGGCAGCTGGAGACCGTCAGCCGCCACGTCGAGGAGGCCGTCGCCAAGGGCGCCAGGCTGGTCGCCGGCGGCGTCGCCCGCCCCGACATCGGCCCCCTCTTCTACGAGCCGACCATCCTCGACGGCGTCGAGGCCCCGATGGCCGTCTGCGCCGAGGAGACCTTCGGCCCGGTCGTCTCCGTCTACCGCTTCACGGACGAGGACGAGGTCGTCGACCTCGCCAACGCCACCCCGTACGGCCTGAACTCCTCCGTCTGGACGAAGGACTCCCGCCGCGGCCACGCCGTCGCGGCCCGGCTGCGCACCGGCACCGTCAACATCAACGAGGGATACGCCCCCGCCTACGGCAGCGTGCAGTCCCCGATGGGCGGCATGAAGGACTCCGGGCTCGGCCGCCGCCACGGCTCCGAGGGCATCCTCAAGTACACCGAGGCCCAGACCGTCGCCCAGCAGCGGCTCATGCCCCTCGCGCCCTCCTTCGGGATGGACGACGAGAAGTACGCCGCCTTCATGAGCGTCTCCCTGAAGGCGATGAAGGCCCTGCGTCTGCGCTGACACCGCCGGGGCGGTCTCCGCGGCCGCCCCGGACTTCCGACCGTTTTCGCCCTTGCCGTACGAGGAGAGCCATGACCGCGGTACCCCCTACCCAAAATCAGGAGCAGGCCGAGGACGCCGCGTACGACTACGACGTCCTCGTCGTCGGCTCCGGCTTCGGCGGCTCGGTGACGGCCCTCCGCCTCACCGAGAAGGGCTACCGGGTCGGCGTCCTGGAGGCCGGGCGCCGCTTCACCCGCGCGACCCTGCCGAAGAACTCCTGGGACCTGAAGAACTTCCTGTGGGCCCCCGCCCTCGGCCTCTACGGCCTCCAGCGCATCCACCTGCTCGGCAACGTCATGGTGCTCGCGGGCGCCGGCGTCGGCGGCGGCTCCCTCAACTACGCCAACACCCTCTACGTACCGCCCAAGCCGTTCTTCGACGACCCGCAGTGGAAGGACATCACGGACTGGCAGGACGAGCTGCGGCCGTATTACGACCAGGCCCAGCGGATGCTCGGCGTCCGCCTCAACCCGACGATGACCCCCTCCGACGAGCACCTCAAGTCGGCCGCGCAGGCGATGGGCATCGGCGACACCTTCCACATGGCCCCGGTCGGCGTCTTCTTCGGCGACGGCGACGATGCCGACGGGACGACGAAGGCGAAGCCCGGCGGCGAGGTCGCCGACCCGTACTTCGGCGGCGCCGGCCCGGCCCGGCGCGCCTGCACCGAGTGCGGCGAGTGCATGACGGGCTGCCGGCACGGCGCCAAGAACACCCTCAACGAGAACTACCTGCACCTCGCCGAGAAGGCCGGCGCCACCGTCCACCCCATGACCACGGTCGTCACCGTCACCGAGGACTCGCGGGGCGGCTTCGCGGTGAAGACCCTCCCCACCGACCAGCGGAGGAAGGGCAGGGGCCGCACCTTCACCGCCCGCCGCGTGGTCGTCGCGGCCGGCACCTACGGCACCCAGAGCCTGCTGCACCGGATGAAGGACACCGGCCTGCTGCCCCGGATCTCGGACCGGCTCGGCGAACTCACCCGCACCAACTCCGAGGGCCTGGTCGGCGCCCAGACCACCGACCGCCGCTACCGCAAGCGGCACGGCAAGGGGAAGGTCGACTTCACCCGCGGCGTCGCCATCACCTCCTCGATCCACCCGGACGCCAACACCCACATCGAGCCGGTGCGCTACGGCAAGGGCTCCAACTCGATGGGCGGCCTGACCGTCCTCCAGGTGCCCTACGGCGCCCACCGGGTGCGCAACTGGTTCCTCAACGTGCTCAAGCACCCCGGCCTCGCCGTCCGCTCGCTCTCCAACCGGCACTGGTCGGAGCGGACCATCATCGGCCTCGTCATGCAGTCCCTCGACAACTCCCTGACGACCTACCGCAAGCCCGGCGGTCTCGGAAAGGGCCTGCTCACCGCCCGCCAGGGACACGGAGCGCCCAACCCGGTCCAGATCCCGGAGGCCACCAGGGCCGCCACCCTCCTCGCCGAGGAGATCAACGGCTTCGCCGGCTCCAACATCGGCGAGCTGATGGGCACCCCGCTCACCGCCCACTTCCTCGGCGGCTGCCCGATCGGAGCCGACGCCGGGGCCGGCGTCATCGACCCCTACCACCGGCTCTACGGCCACCCCGGGATCTCCGTCGTCGACGGAGCGGCGGTCTCCGCCAACCTCGGCGTCAACCCGTCCCTGACGATCACCGCCCAGGCCGAGCGGGCCATGTCCTTCTGGCCGAACAAGGGCGAGGAGGACCTCCGCCCCGGCCAGGGGGAGGCGTACGCACGGCTCGCGGCGGTCGAACCGAAGTCCCCCGCCGTGCCGGCCGAAGCCTTCGGCGCCCTGCGGCTGCCGTTCCTCGGCATGCCTGCCGTCCCGCCGAAGAAGGTCTGAGACCCGGCGGAAGAAGCACTCGGACCGGGCGGGAAGCAGCTCTGAGGCCGGGCGGGAGAAGCCCGGAAGCACGACACAGAAAAGGCGCTGCACCCCCCTCCGAGTGCAGCGCCCTTCCAGTTCTTGGTGGTGCTGCATAGATGACCCGCGACCGGTGGGATTGGTTGTAGCGGTTGCACAGGATCTCCGTGTGACGCGCGTCACGTCGGAGCCGGGGGGTGCGGCGGGGGCCGCGGTGCGGATGCGGCCGGAGACAGGGAAGGGCCCCGTGGCGCGATTCCGGTCGCGGCACGGGGCCCTTGGGGCCGGCACCGGTGTCAGGGCAGCTGCGGTGCCGAGCGGAGCGGCGCCGGGGGGCTGCGCCGCGGGAGGGGAGGGGATCGGGGGGATCGGGGGACGGGAGGATCGGGAGATCGGCCGGTTGCGGCCGGCCCCGGGCGTCCCCGGGACCGACCGCCCTTTCTGGGTGACCGGGCTGCTGTCCCCTGCTGCCCGGTCACACGCGCTGGTACGAGGTCCCACGACGTACCTGAGGTACGCCACACGCCCCAGCGAAGCCACGCGTGGTTTTTTCGGGCCCGCCCCTGGCTGGCACGGACACCCGGACCAACGAAGCCGGGTCGCGGCCGGTCACGCGCCGTACGGGTGAGAGCGGGCCCGAACTCAGATGCGGGCGGTGGCCCGCAGGCGTCCCCGGGGCGGCCGCGCGGGTGGTCCAGGAGCGGCCGCGGCGAGGCCGCGCGGGTGGTTCAGACGCGGCCCCGGCACAGCTCCAGCATCGTCATCGCCAGGGCCGTGCCCGGCTTGCCCAGGGCGTCCCTGTAGTGGCCGAGCACCTCCATCTCGCGGGCGAGGTTCACCCGGCGGCCGCCGGAGGAGATGCGGGCCTCCTGGATGACGGCCGAGACGGCCATCCGTTCCTGGATCAGACCGATGATCCGGTCGTCGAGCGCGTCGATGCGCTCGCGCGCGTCGCCGATCAGCGTCGCCGCCTCGTCGGTGCGGGCGCCGGTCTTCTCGGTCTGGGTCATCGCGGTCATGTCGGGCTCCTCGTGAGGTCGGACGCCCTGGAGCGACATGGCCCGGAGAAAAGCAGAACGCCCCGGGCCTTGTCGGCCCGGGGCGCCTGGGAAGTCGCTTGTCAGTTGCTCAAGCAGCACGACCATGGCAGCCGGTGGGCCGGTTGCCATAGGTAAAGACGAACGTCGTGAGCTTGCGCATGGCGACAGTATGGACCCCGCCGGCGGGCCCGGGCCAACCCGGGTTCGGATGGTGAGACGAAAAGTGCGACCGGCGCGCCGGTAGAATCGACAAATAGCACCCCCTTCGGGGGACCCTCTCCTACCGCCGGAAGGCCGCCGTAGTGTCATCAGCGACCCCCGCTGCCGCGCCCGACGTCTCCAACCCGGACGTAGTCCTCGTTGTCGACTTCGGCGCCCAGTACGCCCAGCTCATCGCCCGCCGCGTCCGCGAGGCCCGGGTCTACAGCGAGATCGTCCCGTCCACCATGCCGGTGGCCGAGATGCTGGCCAAGAACCCGAAGGCGATCATCCTCTCCGGCGGCCCGTCCTCCGTGTACGCGGAGGGCGCGCCCCGCCTCGACCGTGCGATCTTCGAGGCGGGCGTCCCCGTCTTCGGCATGTGCTACGGCTTCCAGCTGATGGCGACGACCCTCGGTGGCACCGTCGACAACACCGGCGCCCGCGAGTACGGCCGCACCGGCCTGCACGTCTCCAAGGCCGGCTCCACCCTCTTCGAGGGCACCCCGGTCGAGCAGTCGGTGTGGATGTCGCACGGCGACGCCTGCTCCGCCGCCCCCGAGGGTTTCACCGTCACCGCCTCCACGGACGTCGTGCCGGTCGCCGCCTTCGAGAACGACGCCAAGAAGCTGTACGGCGTCCAGTACCACCCCGAGGTGCTGCACTCCACGCACGGTCAGCAGATCCTGGAGCACTTCCTCTACCGCGGTGCCGGCATCGAGCCCAGCTGGACCACGGGCAACGTGATCGAGGAGCAGGTCGCGGCCATCCGCGCCCAGGTCGGCACCAAGCGCGCCATCTGCGGTCTCTCCGGCGGCGTCGACTCCGCCGTGGCCGCCGCTCTCGTGCAGAAGGCCATCGGCTCGCAGCTCACCTGCGTCTACGTCGACCACGGCCTGATGCGCAAGGGCGAGACGGAGCAGGTCGAGAAGGACTTCGTCGCCTCGACCGGCGTCAACCTCAGGGTCGTCGACGCGCAGGAGCGGTTCCTCACCGCCCTCGCCGGCGTCTCCGACCCGGAGACCAAGCGGAAGATCATCGGCCGCGAGTTCATCCGCGTCTTCGAGCAGGCCCAGGCCGAGATCATCGCCGAGTCGGCGGGCACCGGCGAGGAGGTCGCCTTCCTCGTCCAGGGCACGCTCTACCCGGACATCGTCGAGTCCGGCGGCGGCACCGGCACCGCCAACATCAAGTCCCACCACAACGTGGGCGGCCTCCCCGAGGACCTGGAGTTCGAGCTCGTCGAGCCGCTGCGCCAGCTCTTCAAGGACGAGGTCCGCATGGTCGGCCAGGAGCTCGGCCTGCCGGAGGAGATCGTCCAGCGCCAGCCCTTCCCGGGCCCCGGCCTCGGCATCCGCATCGTCGGCGAGGTCACCAAGGACCGTCTCGACCTGCTGCGCGAGGCCGACGCCATCGCCCGCGAGGAGCTGACGGCCGCCGGTCTCGACCGCGAGATCTGGCAGTGCCCGGTCGTCCTGCTCGCCGACGTCCGCTCGGTCGGCGTCCAGGGTGACGGCCGCACCTACGGCCACCCGATCGTGCTGCGCCCCGTCTCCTCCGAGGACGCCATGACGGCCGACTGGTCGCGCCTGCCGTACGACGTGCTGGCCAAGATCTCGACCCGCATCACCAACGAGGTCGCCGACGTGAACCGCGTCGTCCTCGACGTCACCAGCAAGCCCCCGGGCACCATCGAGTGGGAGTAGTCGCACCCGCTCCCTGAGCCCACCGGAGCCGTCGCCCCCGTGTCCGTCGCGCGGGGCGACGGCTTCGTCGTGTCCGGACTCTGGTGACTTGCCCGGCCGGGCGTTACCTTCCGGCGCATGAGCGTGATACCGGACCCCGTCCCCCTCGAACGGCTCCACTTCGCCATGCCGCCCGTCCACGCGACGGCCGAGGAGGAACGCACCCACCGCAGACAGCGGCTCGCGGGCGCGCTCCGGCTCTTCGGGCGGCTCGGGTACGAGGAGGGCGTCTCGGGCCACATCACCGCCCGCGACCCCGAGTACCCCGACTGCTTCTGGGTGAACCCCTTCGGGATGCCGTTCGAGGAGGTCACCGCGAGCGACCTCATCCTGGTCAACGGCGACGGGCAGGTCGTCCACGGCGGCCACCACGTGAACCAGGCCGCCTTCACCGTCCACGCCGAGGTCCACCGCGCCCGGCCCGACGCCGTCGCCGTCGCCCACACCCACTCCACGCACGGGCGGGCGCTCGCGGCACTCGGCGAACTCCTCGACCCGATCACCCAGGAAGCCTGCGCCTTCTACCAGGACCACGCCCTCTACGACGCCTACACCGGCGTCACCGTCGACGCGGAGGAGGGCCGCAGGATCGCCGTCGCCCTCGCCTCCTTCAAGGCGATCGTGCTCCGCAACCACGGCCTCCTCACCGTCGGCGGCTCCGTCGACGCGGCGGCCTGGTGGTTCATCGCCCTGGAACGCTGCGCCCGCATCCAGCTGGCCGCGCGGGCGGCCGGCAAGCCCGTCCTGATCGACCACCGGGACGCCGTCGTCACCCGGGAACAGCTCGGCAGCGACCTCGTCGCCTGGATCAACTACCAGCCCCTCTGGCGCAGGATCAGCCGAGCGGAGCCCGAACTCCTGTCGTAACACCATCGCCTCACCCTTCTGTACGTCAATGAGATGGCGCGGCAATCACTCTCCGGCGGGGCGCACGCGGCCGGTGCGAGAGCCGCCGGTGCGGCACAATTCCGGGGAATCAACGGTTGGTTGGCCCTACGGGACGCACCGGCACGTGTCGTGAAGTGAGCTCGTGAAGTGAGCTCGGGAAGTGAGCACCGTGGCGGTTCAAGAGGCGAGACAGTACGGCGACCACGCGACGGCCTGCGCCGGCTGCGCCCACTGCGGACAGGCCGGCCACCGGCGCGCCGTCGCCGCCTTCCTCGCCCGGCGCGACGAACTCGCCGCCGGGCACGGCGTCCCCGCGGCCGTCGCCCACTCGCCGGTCGCCGCCCGCCAGTGGGTCTCCGACGAGCTCGCCCAGTCCGCCCGCGCGGTCGCCGCCCGGGGCCGGGAGGCCGGGCTCGCCTGGCTCGACCGGGTGCGCCGCGGTGGCCTCGGCGCGGTCTGGGGCGCCGTCCTCGCCCTCCTCCTCGGTCAGGCCCTCACCGCCATCGAGGCCGGCTGGACCGGCGCCCGCACGGCCGGCCTCTGCACCGCCCTGGTCCTCGCCCTCCTGCTCAGCGCCGCCGCCCACGCCCACCGGGCGCGCGGCGGTCTCCTCGCGCCCCTGATCGGCGAGGACAACCGGCTCTCCACCACCCGCGCCGTCGCCGCCGCCTGGCTCCTCCTCCTCGGCTTCACCCTCCTCTTCCTGGCCTTCCGGTCGCCCGACGCGACCGCCTTCGGTCTGGCCCGCGGCGCGGGCCTGCTCACCGTCCTCGCCCTGGTGTCGGCCGTCACGGTCACCGCCCGCCTCGTCGTCGCCGTGGGCATCGCGTCCCGCCGCCTCCAGAAGGTGCGCGCCGACCGCCCGCGCGCCGCCGACCTGCTCTGCGACGACAGCGGCCGCGCCAGCCTCGCCGACGTCCAGTACCTCCTCGTCTCCGCCGCCGTCCTGGCCCTCGCCGCCGTCGGCCTCGCCCGCGACCCCGCCCGGCTCCCCGAGGTGCCCTGGTCCCTCGTCCTGCTCCTCGGCGTCTCGGCGGCCTGGCACCTCGCCGCGAAGTGCACCGAGGGCGTCCGCCCCACGATCCACTCCGTGGTCCGGTCCCGGGAGGCCGGCGACCTCGACGCCCCCATCCGCACGGGCGACGACATCGAGATCCGCGGCTGCGGCTTCGTCCCGCCCGGCGCCGGCGCCCCCGACCCGCTGACCCGCCTGGTCGTCCGTATCGGCCCCGTCCACGCCCATGTGCCGCTGGTGCCGGTGCCGGGCGGCTTCGCCAACCCCACCGACGCGACCCTGACCGTCCCCCTCCCGGCGGACGTGGAACCGGGCCGGGTGGAGGTCTCGGTCGTGACGGCCGCGGGCGTCGAGACCAATCGGGTCACGATCGACGTGGTCGACTGACCGTCCGGCCCCCTTCCCGTGTCCCCGGAGCCGAGTCCGAGGAGAATCGTTCCGCGAACAGTCGTACGGGGCGTGGAGAGGTGGCCGACGATGACCGGACAGACGGACCGGGCGGACGACACGGGCGGCACGGGAGGCGCCGGTGGTGACGGCCGCCGCACCGGGTGGCGGGCCACCCTCGACGAGTGGAAGGCGGTCGCCTCCCGCTACGCCCTCCTTCCGCTGCGGATCTTCCTCGGCGTCACCTTCGTCTACGCCGCCTTCGACAAGCTCACCGACTCGGCCTTCTTCGCCGACACCGGCAGCGGCTCCATCGGCGAGATGATGCGAGGCGTCCGCGACTCGTCCGCGATCCCCGCCCTCGTCGACCTCGCCCTCAAGAGCCCCGCCGGCTTCGGCTACGCCATCGCCTTCGGGGAGCTCGCCGTCGGGATCGGGACCCTGCTGGGTCTCTTCGCCCGCGTGGCGGCGCTCGGCGGCGCGCTGATCTCCCTGAGTCTCTGGCTGACCGTGAGCTGGCAGGTGAGCCCGTACTACCTCGGCAACGACCTCGCCTATCTGATGTCCTGGCTCCCGATGCTGCTCGCCGGGGCCTCGGTGCTGTCGGTGGACGCGTTCCTCGCCGAACGACGGCGCCGTATTCGATAGGCGACCCAGGTCGCGAGGCCAGCCGCGCCCAGGCCGCCGCAGAGCACGGGGATCACCACGTACCACGGTGTGGTCCAGGCGCCGGCGGCGTCGCCCGCGTAGAGCGCGGCCAGGGCGAGAGCGGTGAGTCCGGCGAGCAGCCGGCCCGGGCGGAACTCATGAAGCAGCACGGGTGACCTCCACCTGTCCGATGCCGACCTCGAGTGAGAGGTTCAGGGTGCCCGCCGGGGCGGTCCCGGCCGGCGGTTGGATCGTCCGGCTCACGTCGCGGTCCGGCGCGATGTCGATGTCGTTCGGCGGCTCGCCGGGCAGCTGCAGATCGCCCAGGCCGACCTGGGCGCGCAGCTTCACGACGGCGTCCTTGGGGACGATCACCTTGAGCTGTCCGGCGCCCACCTCGACCGACGTCGAGACGCTCGTGCCCGCCGGGACCGGGAGCCCCGACAGGTCCAGCATGCCGACGCCCGTGCCCACCTCGTAGCGCGGCTGCACGGCGGCGACGGACGTCGGCTTCCACGTCTCGCGGATCCAGTCCGTGGTGATCCGGTGGGGCAGCGCCACCGCCCCGGCGAGCAGCGCGGCCGTGATCACCGTGCGGAAGATCGTGCCGAACCCGGTCCGGCCGAGGAAGCTGCTGACGACCAGGCCGGCGCCGAACACCGCGAGGGCGGCGACCAGACCGGTCTGCAGACTCGTGCCCAGCGGCTGGGTCTCCCAGGTCAGAGCCGTGCCGAGCACGGCCGCGAGCACGGCGAGCAGATGGATCGGACCGGCGATGGAGCGCGGACTCCGCCGGACCGAGGGCTCGGGGCGCCCGGGGGCCGAGGGGGCCGGCCCCCACTGGCTGCCCGGCTTCGGCACCTCGCCGCCCACCCGGCCGTCCTCGTCCAGGATGCCGTGCGGCCCCCACAGGTAGCCCACGGCGACCTTGCCCGTCGAGCCGTCCTTGACTATCGGGTCCTTCCACCAGGAGGGGAACTCGACCAGGGGCGGCGCCTTGGTCTCGGGCGGCGCCTCGGCCACCGTCAGGGCGGCGGCGGCCGACTCCACCCGCCCCTCGGGCTCCACGACACCGCTCTGGCGCCGCCGCGACCAGACCGCCGCCGCGGACACCACGAACGCCATCAGCAGGCCGGAGCCCAGCATCGTCCCGCTGTGCAGCATCGACAGGAAGATCCCGCAGCCCACCAGGGCCATCAGCAGGGCGGCCAGCGAGGCGCCGGAGACCCGGCCGGTCAGCAACTTCCGGCCCTCGTTCTCCTCCTCGCCCGCGAGCGGGACCAGCAGCCAGGCGAAGCCGTAGAAGATCAGCCCGATGCCGCCCGGCACCGCCAGCACACCGACCGCGACCCGGAAGAACACCGGGTCGAGGTCGAAGTACCGGCCGAGACCGCCGCAGACTCCGCCCACGACCTTGCTGCCGCGTGAGCGCAGCAGGGGCGGGGCGGGATCGGCCTCCGCCGACGGCGGGGCCTCGTGCTGCGAAGGCATCGAACTCGTCATGCGTCCATGGTGACGGCCCGTGACGCCCAGCGGCACCGGGGCCGACCCTGGCCCGACCCTGATATTCGGCGCCCCACCGTCCCCGAGGCGTTACCAGGGGCGATCTCAGGGCCGACCCTGATGTCCCGTGCGGGCCGAACGTGTGACGATCAGTGCATGTCCGCAGCCGCTCGTGTCACCGACACCGACGAACCGCCCGTGCGCAAGCTCTACCGGAGCGCCGACGGGCGGTGGCTCGGCGGTGTCGCGCGCGGCCTCGCCGGGCACCTCGGCCTGCCGGTCGTCTGGGTGCGGACGGTCTTCGTCGTCCTCTTCTTCATGGACGGACTCGGTCTCGTGACCTACGCGGCCTTCTGGATCGTCGTCCCGCTCGGCGTCGGCGGCCGAACGGTCCCGCGCCCCGTCTTCGAGACCACCCCGGACGGGCGCCGCAGACTGCGCAAGCCCGACCGGGGCCAGGTCCTCGCGCTCCTCGCGCTCGCGGTCGGCGGCGCGGTCCTCATCGGGAACATCAGCCTCGACAAGGAGTCCGGGCGGTACATCTGGCCCGGGATCCTCATCTGCGTCGGCGTCGCCCTCGTCTGGCGGCAGGCGGACAACGCCCGCCGGGCCAGCTGGACCGACGCCGGGCGCCGCCGCCGCTTCCAGATCGCCCGCGGTCTCGTCGGCGTCGCCCTGGTCGGCACGGGCCTCGCGGTCTTCGTGGTGGTCCGCGGCTCCGTCGCCCAGCTGGGGACGGCCCTCACCGCCGCCGTCGCGGTCCTCACCGGCATAGCCCTGCTGGCCGGCCCCTGGCTGGTCCGGATGACGCAGGACCTCAGCGACGAGCGCACCATGCGCATCCGCGCACAGGAGCGCGCCGAGGTCGCGGCCCACGTCCACGACTCCGTGCTGCACACCCTCACCCTGATCCAGCGGAACGCCGAGGACGCCGGCGAGGTCCGCCGCCTTGCCCGCGCCCAGGAGCGGGAGCTGCGGAACTGGCTGTACAAGCCCGAGGGCACCGGCAAGGACGAGGAGCCGGAGACGGTCGCGGAGGCGGTGAAGAGAGCCGCGGCCGAGGTCGAGGACAAGCACGGGGTCCCGCTGGAGGTCGTCGTCGTCGGCGACTGCCCGCTCGACGAGGGACTGGCCGCGCAGATGCAGGCCGCACGCGAGGCGATGGTCAACGCCGCGAAGTACGGTGGCGAGGGTGGGGCCGTTCAGGTGTACGCGGAGGTCGAGGGCCGCACGGTCTTCGTCTCCGTCCGGGACCGGGGACCGGGCTTCGATCTGGATGCGGTGCCCGAGGACCGGATGGGCGTACGAGAATCGATCATCGGCCGGATGCAGCGCAACGGCGGCTCGGCCCGGCTGCGGTCCGTGCCGGGCGGGGGCACCGAAGTGGAGCTTGAGATGGAGAGGGCGGACGGATGAGCGACGAGACCGGTGCAGCGACCGGAACCGAGGCGGGGGCGGCGGGCACGGAGCGCCGAGTGCGGGTGGTGCTCGTCGACGACCACCGGATGTTCCGTACCGGGGTGCAGGCCGAGATCGGCCGGACCGAGGTGACGGGCGTCGAGGTGGTCGGCGAGGCCGCCGACGTCGACCAGGCGGTCACCGTCATCACGGCGACCCGCCCCGAGGTCGTCCTCCTCGACGTGCACCTGCCCGGTGGCGGCGGGGTCGAGGTGCTGCGCCGCTGCGCGAACCTGATGGGAGCGCCGGAGAACCCGGTCCGCTTCCTGGCCCTGTCCGTCTCGGACGCGGCCGAGGACGTGATCGGGGTGATCCGGGGCGGTGCGCGCGGCTACGTGACCAAGACGATCACCGGCACGGACCTGGTGGACTCGGTCTTCCGCGTCCAGGAGGGCGACGCCGTCTTCTCCCCCCGCCTCGCCGGGTTCGTCCTGGACGCCTTCGCCTCGACGGACGCGCCGCCGGTGGACGAGGACATGGACCGGCTCACCCAGCGGGAGCGGGAGGTGCTGCGGCTGATCGCCCGCGGTTACGCGTACAAGGAGATCGCCAAGCAGCTCTACATCTCGGTGAAGACGGTCGAGTCGCACGTCTCTGCGGTGCTGCGCAAGCTCCAGCTCTCCAACCGCCACGAGCTGACCCGCTGGGCCACCGCCCGCCGCCTGGTCTGAGCCCGGCGCGGTCATCCCACGCGGGTCGCTCCGGCGAAGGGCATCTCGTCGATCGGGGCGATCCGCACCGGGGCGCCGGGCCGGGGGGCGTGGATCATCCGGCCGCCGCCGATGTAGAGCCCGACGTGGCTGATGCCGGAGTAGAAGAAGATCAGGTCACCGGGGGCGAGCTGGGAGCGGGAGACGCGCTGCCCGGCGTTGATCTGGGTGTACGTGGTGCGGGGCAGGGAGACGCCGGCCGCGCGCCAGGCAGCCTGGGTGAGGCCCGAGCAGTCGTAGGCGGAGGGACCCGTCGCCCCCCACACGTACGGCTTGCCGAGCTGGGCGCGGGCGAAGGAGACGGCCTCGGCGGCCCGGGTGTTCGGGGCGGTCACCGGGCCGCGCTCGCCGCCCGAGGAGCGGTCGGCCCGCACCGTGGTGGAACCGGCCGGGCCCGTCGCGCCGGAGCCGCCGGTGCCCACCGCGGGCCCGGAGTCGTCACGGCCCGCGGCGGCGGCCTCGTACCGGGCCCGTTCCTCCGCGGTGAGCCGGGCGAGCAGGGTCCGTGCCTCGGCGAGCTTGCCGACCACGGCGGTCTTCTGCCGCCGCAGCTCCTCCTCGTGCACGCGCAGCGCGGTGAGGCGCCCCGCCGACTCGCCGCGCAGCTGACGGAGCGCGGCGAGCTCCCGTCGTACGGCACCGACGGCGACCGCCTGCCGGTCCCCGGCCTTCTCGGCGAGCGCGGCCCGCTCCAGGTACTGGTCGGGGTCGGAGGTGAGGGCGAGCTGCACCGCCGGGTCGAGGCCCCCCGAGCGGTACTGGGCGGCCGCCATGGCGCCGAGCGTGTCCCGCGCGCTGTTCAGGCGGTCGGTCCTGCGGGCCGCCTCGTCGCGCAGCCTGTCGAAGGCGGCGCGGGCTTCGTCGGCCTTCTCCTTCGCCCCGTTGTACCGCTCGGTCGCGACCTCGGCCTCTTCGTACAGCCGGTCGACCTTCGCCTTGACCTGCGCGGTGGTGGGCCGGGGGTCCGCGTGCCCGGACCCCTCGAAGAGCGTCGCGGTCGCCGCGGAGGCGAGGGCGAGCGTGGCGGCGGTGCGGACCGCCTGACCACCGAGGGGGGACGGTTTGGACTTTCGGTGCGCTGCCACGAGGGCGGGTCACATCCTCTTCCTGAGGGGGACGGTGCCCGCCGGGCCGACGGCGGCCGCCACAGGGGAGACGGACCGCCGCCGGGTTTTCTCGGCGGGGATGGCCGACAACCGCCGGATCGCCGACGGTGGTGGGGAGCC
The DNA here is from genome assembly GCF_042743475.1 of Streptomyces sp. NPDC059534. Lineage (NCBI taxonomy): Bacteria > Bacillati > Actinomycetota > Actinomycetes > Kitasatosporales > Streptomycetaceae > Streptomyces > Streptomyces sp. NPDC059534. The sequence continues at coordinate 3,251 of NZ_JBHWAQ010000007.1, read as the reverse complement.
GGCCACCTGGTGGAGGACGCTAAACCTGGGGTCACGCCCCGGCGGGGAGTTGACCGCTATTGACGTCAGTTGGCGGTCGGGGACCGGTCTCGTCCGCTCCGGATACCGGGCCGGGGGACATTCGTGCGGTCGGCCGACCGATGCGGCGGAAGGAGTGGACCCGGCCGGAGAGCGGTGCTAAGGCCCCGGTTAGGCTCCGCCCCATGGACGTACTCATCAATGTCTTCGTCGCCCTGCACATCATCGGTATCGCCTCCCTCCTCGGCGGGTTCCTCACCCAGATGAAGGCGATGGGCACCGGTACGGCCCGCTTCAGCCCCGCGATGCTGCACGGCGCGCTGACCATGCTGGTCACCGGCGTCGCGCTCGTCGGCCTCAACCAGGCCGACGACCAGACCGTGAACAACCTCAAGATCGGCATCAAGCTGGCGATCCTCGTCGTCATCCTCGGCATCGTCTACGTCAAGCGGGACGAGGAGAAGGTCGACAAGGGCCTCTTCGCCGCGGTCGGCGGCCTGACCATGGCGAACATCTTCATCGCGACGCTCTGGGTGTGACCCGCGCCGGCGGCCGGGCGCGCCCCGCGCCGGCCGCCCGGTGTGAGCCCTTCCACAGAGACCGTTCCGAAGGCGTGCCCGGATGTCGGTGGGGCGTCCTAGACTCGTGAGGCGATGAGCAGCCTCTTTGACGACAGCTTCCTGGCCGGTCTCCAGAACCACTCCTCGGAGGAGCCCCCGCCCCATTCCGAGGACGACGAGCACGGCTCCCCGGCCGGGGAGGAAGTCCCGCACGACCTCTTCGGGGAGCACTTCGACGCACCCCCGCCCCGGGACGCGCACTACCGCGACGGCGCCCCGCGCCCCGTCGTGGACCCCGCCGCGCTCCTGGACGGGCTGAACGAGCAGCAGCGCGCCGCCGTCGTCCACACCGACACCCCGCTGCTCATCGTGGCCGGCGCCGGTTCCGGCAAGACCCGGGTGCTCACCCACCGCATCGCCCACCTCCTGGGCACGCGGCACGTGCACCCCGGCCAGATACTGGCGATCACCTTCACGAACAAGGCCGCCGGCGAGATGAAGGAGCGCGTCGAGCAGCTCGTCGGCCCGCGCGCCAACGCCATGTGGGTCATGACCTTCCACAGCGCGTGCGTCCGCATCCTGCGCCGCGAGTCGAAGCGGCTCGGCTTCACGTCCTCCTTCTCGATCTACGACGCCGCCGACTCGAAGCGGCTGATGTCCCTGGTCTGCCGTGACCTGGACCTCGATCCGAAGAAGTTCCCGCCGAAGTCGTTCAGCGCCAAGATCTCGAACCTCAAGAACGAGCTGATCGACGAGGAGTCCTTCGCCGACCAGGCCGTCGACGGCTTCGAGAAGACGCTCGCCGAGGCGTACCGGATGTACCAGGCGCGGCTGCGCGAGGCCAACGCCCTGGACTTCGACGACATCATCATGACGACGGTCCACCTGCTCCAGGCGTTCCCCGACGTCGCCGAGCACTACCGCCGCCGCTTCCGGCACGTCCTGGTCGACGAGTACCAGGACACCAACCACGCCCAGTACACCCTCGTGCGGGAGCTCGTCGGCACGGGCTACGAGGACCTCGGCCCGGCCGAGCTGTGCGTCGTCGGCGACGCCGACCAGTCGATCTACGCCTTCCGCGGCGCGACCATCCGCAACATCCTCCAGTTCGAGGAGGACTACCCGGACGCGACCACGATCCTCCTGGAGCAGAACTACCGCTCCACGCAGACGATCCTCTCCGCCGCCAACGCGGTCATCGAGCGCAACGAGTCCCGCCGTCCGAAGAACCTGTGGACGAACGCGGGCGCGGGCGCGCAGATCACGGGCTACGTCGCGGACACCGAGCACGACGAGGCCCAGTTCGTCGCCGACGAGATCGACCGGCTCACGGACGCGGGCGAGGCCAAGGCCGGGGACGTCGCCGTCTTCTACCGGACGAACGCCCAGTCCCGCGTCTTCGAAGAGATCTTCATCCGCGTCGGACTGCCCTACAAGGTCGTCGGCGGCGTGCGCTTCTACGAGCGCAAGGAGGTCCGGGACGTCCTCGCGTACCTCCGCGTCCTCGCCAACCCCGAGGACAACGTCCCGCTGCGCCGCATCCTCAACGTGCCCAAGCGCGGCATCGGCGAGCGCGCCGAGGCGATGATCGACGCCCTCTCGCTGCGCGAGAAGATCACCTTCCCGCAGGCGCTCAAGCGGGTCGACGAGGCGTACGGCATGGCCGCGCGCTCGGCGAACGCCGTCAAGCGCTTCAACGCGCTGATGGACGAACTGCGCACCGTCGTCGAGTCCGGCGCCGGCCCCGCCGTCGTCCTGGAGGCCGTCCTGGAGCGGACCGGCTACCTGGCCGAACTCCAGGCGTCGACCGACCCGCAGGACGAGACCCGGATCGAGAACCTCCAGGAACTCGCCGCCGTCGCCCTTGAGTTCGAGCAGGAGCGTGGCGAGGAGCCGGCGACCCTCGCCGAGTTCCTGGAGAAGGTCGCGCTGGTCGCCGACTCCGACCAGATCCCGGACGAGGACGAGGAGGGCCGGGGCGTCATCACCCTGATGACGCTGCACACCGCCAAGGGCCTCGAATTCCCGGTGGTGTTCCTCACCGGCATGGAGGACGGCGTCTTCCCGCACATGCGCGCCCTGGGCCAGGCGAAGGAGCTGGAGGAGGAGCGCCGCCTCGCGTACGTCGGCATCACGCGCGCCCGTGAGCGGCTCTACCTCACGCGCTCGTCGATGCGCAGCGCCTGGGGCCAGCCCTCGTACAACCCGGCCTCGCGGTTCCTGGAGGAGATTCCGGCCGCGTACCTGGAGTGGAAGCGGACCGGGCCGATGGTGAAGCCCGCCGGGCCCACCTCGGGGATCACCTCCTCGCTCTCCTCCTCGCTCTCCTCCTCCCGGTCCCGCTCCGGCCCCTCCGGGTTCGCCACCCGGCGAGCCGGGGAGAAGCCGGTGATCTCGCTCCACGTCGGCGACCGGGTCACGCACGACCAGTTCGGGCTCGGCACGGTCATGACGGTGACCGGTGCGGGTGCGGACGCGCAGGCGACGATCGACTTCGGGGACGAGAAGCCGAAGCGGCTGCTGCTGCGGTACGCGCCGGTCGAGAAGCTGTAGTCCTCGCCCGCGCGAAAGGGCCCCCGCCGGCGGCCGGGGCCCCCGGGGGGGCCCCCGGGGCGGCCGGGGGGGGGGGGGGGGGGGTGGGGGGGGGTGGGGGGGCGGGGGGGGGGGGGGGGG